>NZ_JBFABE010000029.1:33645-73392 GCF_040640155.1 Streptosporangium sp. NPDC023615 | reverse complement strand
ACGTGGCCCGGCGTGGCCCGGCGTGGCCCGGCGTGGCCCGGCGTGGCCCGGCGTGGCCCGGCGTGGCCTGACGGGTCCGCCGGGGCCGCCGGGGCCCGCCACGGCGGTCAGCGCTCGTCGAGGATGTCGCCGACGGGACGCCGGACGGCCGCGGGCCGGTCGAACGTGACCCCCAGCCTCATGATCATTTGCGGGTGCTCCCCGGCGCAGAGCTCCTCGCTCAGGAACGCGCGCAGGTGGGGGTTCTCCAGGGCCTGGGTGTGGAAGGCCGCGCTGACGCCGTGGGCGCAGGCGTGCAGCAGGAGGCGCTGCAGGGCCTGCCCGGCGGCGACCCAGTCGGGACGCAGGTCGTCGCCGGTGGTCAGGATCGCGACCACGCCCGTCGAGGTGGAGAAGAACTGGTCGTCGTCACCGCCCCAGGGGTGACCGTGGGCGTAGTCGCGCTGGGCGAAGTGCGGCCGGGTGGTCCGGGGCTCGCGGGGGTAGCCCGTGGCCGGTACGCCGTCGGTGCGGGAACCGCCCGGGGGGCGGGCCCAGCGGGCCACCTCCAGTCCGGCGGGCCGGTCGCGCGACAGGGCGTCCTGGGCGGCGCCGGTGATCTGGGCCAGGATCCGGGTCTCGGTCTCGGAGGTCACCGGGCGCAGGTGCGCGCCCTCGCTCCCGGCACGGGCGACGAGGGCCCGCAGGAGCCGGTCGGGGACGGGAAGATCGGTGAAACCGGCCCTGTGGGTGCGCCGGCGTTCGATCTCGGCGTACAGCGACCGGGTGTCGTCGTCGGCGGCCACGGCCCGACCGGCGCGCACGGTGGCCACCAGCACGGGCCGGTCGGGGTCGGGCAGGACGCGCACCACGGGCTCGTGGCCCCGGGCGCGCAGCGCGAGACGGACGTTGAGCAGGGCCGCGCCGCAGCCGATCAGCATCTGCCGGCCGGTGGCGTCGCCCAGGCGCAATCTGCGCTCGTCGTCGGCGCGCAGCGCGAGCTCGGGGCCGTCGATGACGAACGACCAGGGCTGGGTGTTGTGCACCGACGGCGCCCATCCGCCGGCCTCGACCGCCGCACGCAGCACCGAGGTGATCTCCGGGGAGGTCTCCATCACGCCTCCCCGCCCGCGCGCACCACGGCGACCGGGCAGTGGGCGTGGTGCAGGACACCGTGACCGACCGAGCCGAGCACGGCCGCCCCGATCCCGCCCAGGCCGCGCGATCCGACGACGACCAGGTCGGCGGTGGCGGAGGCGTCGCAGAGCGCGCCGGCCGGGTGCCCGCAGACCACGACCCGCTCGACCTCGACCCGGGGGTACTTGTCGAGCCAGGGCACGAGCGTCCCGGAGGCGACGCGCTCCTCCGTGGCGGAGATGTCCTCGACCAGCGGCGTGTGGACGGCGGCGCCCGGACCCAGCACGGGCATCTGCCAGGCGTGGACCGCCCTCAGCGCGACGCCGCGCCGGGCGGCCTCCTCGAAGGCGTACGCCAGGGCGGCCTCGGAGTGGGCCGAGCCGTCGAAGCCGACGACGATCCTGCCGTACACCCGTTCGGTGTCCCGGGACTCCCCGGGATCCCCGGAACCCTCGGGGTGCCCGGAGGTCCCGGGGTCCCCGTCGTGGTCCCGGGGGCCGACGACCACGACGGGGACGCCCAGGTGACCGGCCAGCGCACGGGAGACCGAGCCGAGCAGCAGCCCGGTGAACCCGCCCAGCCCGCGGCTGCCCACCACGATCTGCGCGGCGTCCGCGGCCTCGCGCCGCAGGACCTCGGCGGCCGGGCCGTCCCGCAGGACGGTCACGACCTCCAGGCCGGGGGCCCGGCCGCCGGCCAGGTCCGCCGCCGCGCGGAGGGTGTCCCTGCCGCGCTCGGCCACCAGGTCGTGGAAACCGGGCGGGGTGTGCATCGGGATGTCGTACGTCCACGGCTCGCACGCGTGGACGATCCTCAGCGGAAGTCCGCGCCGCGCCGCGTCCTCGGCGGCCCAGGCGACCGCCCTGCCCGCCGGGGCCGAGCCGTCCGTTCCCACCATCACGTACGCCGTCATGTGGGCCTCCTCGAAGTGTCCGATCCTCGGTTCACGTCTCCATGTCATCACGGCCCGGTGATCTCCGCAGCGGCCGAACGACCCTCCCGGCCGGGACTTCGGTCCCACGGGGCCGCCGATCCGGTCCGTCGCGTGCGGCGGGTCTCCTTGCGCGGAGGGACGAAAGGCCCTGTCCTGAGGCGGTGAGGTCGGGACCTGCGACCCTGGGGCCGGGGCCCCGGCCGAGGTCTGATGGTGGGGAGGGATCCGAGGGATCCTCCGGGAGAGGAAGGGGAACGGCCATGTCCGGTCCGATCATCGTCGGAACCGACGGCTCCGCCGGCGCGACCGCGGCCGTCGAGTGGGCCGCCGACGACGCCGCCCGCGCGGATCTGCCGCTGCGCGTCGTCAACGCGGTGCTCCGCCGTCCGAACGACATCCCCAAGTTCATCGTCCTGGAGGAGGACGTGATCACCAGGGACGCCCAACGGGTGCTGGCCGAGGCCGAGGCCACGGTGCGCGCCCGGCGCCCCTTCGTCGAGGTGAGCACCGCCATGATCGAGGGGCCGCCCCCGCTCGTCCTGCGCGACCAGGGCCAGGGCGCCGAGGAGGTCGTCATCGGCACCCGGGGGCTCGGCGGGTTCGCCGCGGCGCTCCTCGGCTCGGTCAGCATGCACGTCGCCGGGCACGCGCACTGCCCGGTCGTGGTGGTCCACCCGGCCACCGGGCCGGCACACGACGAGATCACGGTCGGTGTCGACGACTCCGACGCCTGCGAACCCGCCCTCGCCTATGCCTTCCACCAGGCGAAGCTGCGGGGCGCCACGCTGCGCGCGGTCCACGCCTGGCAGCTTCCCGTGCACGCCTTCGCCCCGGAGGTCGCCTACGCCATGGACGACATCCGCGCCGCCCAGCACGCGGTCGTGGCCGACCGTCTCGACACCTGGCGGCAGAAGTACCCCGGGGTCGACCTCGTCGAGGACGTCCGCTGCGCGCACCCGGTCGACGCGCTCGTCGAGGCCTCGGGAGGCAGTGACCTGGTCGTCGTCGGCTCCCACGGCCGTGGCGGCCTGGGGTCGCTGCTGCTGGGCTCGGTCAGCCGGGGCGTCCTGCACCACGCCCGCTGCACCGTGGCGGTCGTGCGCTCGTAGGGGCCGCCGCCCGTGCGCCCGTAAGGGCCGGCGGTCGTGCGTTCCCGCGCCCGTGAGGACCGGCGCTCGGGCGTTCCCGCGCTCGGGGGAGGCCGGTGGCCGACGCGGACGCCGGTGGCACCCGCGCGCCCCGCGCGGCCCCGGCGCCCGCTCCGGTGACGGTTCCACCGGGCGGATGCCCCTACAGTTGCTGTCGTGGATCGAGTCGAGGTCACGGTACGCAGGCCGCAGGGTCCGGATGAGCGGCTCCGCGTGGGAGAGGTGCTCTCTCGCACCGGAACCCTCGCCAGAGTCCGGTGGAACGACGACGGCGTGGTGGAGGAGAACGTACGGCTCGGCGGTGAGAACCTGCTGGCCGTCGTCGGCACCCGGCGGCACCAGTTCCTCATGGACCTGCCCTCCCTCATCGAACGCTTCACGGCCGACCCCGTCACCGTGGTCCTGGACCTTCTCCGCGAGAGCCCGAAGGGGCTCAAGGCGCCGGCGATCAAGGAGCTCCTCGTCGAGCTGGGCCTGGACCCGGTGATCGTGGACCGGACGTGGCGGAGCCTGCAGGCGAAGCTGGCCAGGCACGACGACGTGCAGATCAAGGCCAACACCTACAGGTGGAAGCGGCCGGGCCGGGCCGGGGGCGCGATCGGCCCCTCGGCGTCCCCTGTCCCCCCGGAGCCTTCGGCGGCGCAGGTCCTCCCGGAGTCCTCGGCGACGGAGGCTCTCCCGGAGCCTTCGGCGACCGGAGCCGAGAAGTCCGGCTCCCCGACTCGCGGAGCGACCCCCGAGCCCTCCCGGACGGCTTCCGTGGCTCCCGAAGGGGGCTCCGAGGTCTCCCGGACGGATCCCGCCGTTCCCGAAGCGGTCCTCGACGCTCCTCGCGAGGCCTCTGCGGTTCCCGAACCGACGTCGTCGGGAGTCCCCTCCACGGATCCTGCGGTCTCGAGGGCTCCCGCGGTTGTGGCGGACGAGGCGCCGGAGAAGGCGGACGGGTCGCGGACGGCCGCGCCGGACCGGACCGGCCCCGCCGATCAGAAAGCCGCTCAGAAAGCCGAGCGGAAGGCCGAGCGGAAGGCCGAGCGGAAGGCCGAGCGGAAGGACGCTCCGAAGGGCGACGAGGCGTCCGGCCCGGCAGATCTGTCCGGCCCGGTCGGCCCGCCCAGCCCGTCCGGCCCGGTCGGCCCGCCCAGCCCGTCCGCCTCGGTCGGCCCGGTCGGCCCGTCCGGGGCGGCGGAGGAGCGGGCGTGGGCACTCGCCGAGCGGTACGAGCGCCTGGAGCGGGATCTGCGCGACGCCAACGACAGGGCGATCGGCCTGCGTACCGCCCAGGAGCGCCGGACCCGGCTGGACGGTGCCCGCGCGCTCGCGGATCTCGCGACCGAGATCGAGGAAATGGTGGCCGCCGGGGCGGCCCCGGACACCGTGGTGGGACGGGTGCGGGACCTCGTGGCGGCACAGGCGCTGCGTCCCGTCGGCAGGGCGGGCGAGGTGGAGGACTTCGACCCGGAGGTACACGAACCTCTGACCGGCACACTCGAGCCGGGAACGCCCGTGCGCGTCGTCCGCCCGGGATATCGCTGGGTCACCTCCGAGGAGACCCTCCTGCACAGGGCGCTGGTCGAACGACCACACGCGTGACCGGGGTGGTGGCCGTCGGGCCGTGCCGGCCACGCGGAGCGACATGACCCCTGTCGCGTGGGCCGGTACGCCCCCGTTGCCTCCCGCCCCGCCGGAGTCGGTCGCCGCGGCTCTGGCCGAGGTCGCCGAGCTGGGACCGTTCTTCTCCGTCGTGACCGGTGAGCCCGGCGCGATGTGGCGGCCCGTCCGGGACGCCTACGCCGACGGCCTCGAGCATCTGGTCGAGGCCTTCACGAACCGCCATGGTCTGTCGGAACGGCGCGTGGCCGCCTCGGTGGTCCAGCTCGGCCACGCGGCGAGGCTGTGGTCGCCGATGCTGGGCTGTGTCGTGCTGCACGGCGTCGTCCCCGACCTCGGCGGCCTGCGGCAGCGGGCGGACGCCTCCGCCCTGTGGCTGCCGGAGGCCCGGGGCTGGTGGGCGCCCCGCGGCGAGGCCCTCGCGCGGGTGGTCTACCGGCTGGTGATGGAGGAGCATCTGGCGGTCCTGGCCGCGGGGCTTCGGGTCAAGGTGGCGCCCGGTCTCCTGCTGGGGAACGCGGCGTCCGCCCTGGCCGGGGCGGCCCATGCCGTCGCGCGGGCCCGTCCCGGGGCACGCCGGCCGGTGATCTCCCTGGCCACCGGGCTGCTCGGCATCGGCGACCTCCGGGGCGCCGGCGCGTTCACCGGGCCCGGCCTGGAGTTCCGGCGGCGGAGCTGCTGCCTGTACTACCGCCTCCCTGACGGCGGGACCTGCGGAGACTGCTGCCTGACCGGGCGTCCGTAAAGCCCGCCGGCCGGTGACGGCGGGTCATGAGCCGGGTTCGACGACCCCGTGCTCGTACGCGTAGATGATCGCCTGGACGCGGTCCCGGCAGCCGAGCTTGGCCAGGAGGTTGGCCACGTGGGTCTTGACGGTGGACACGCTCACCGTCAGGGCTTGGGCGATCTCCACGTTGGACAGGCCCCGGGCGATGAGCACGAGCGTGTCGCGCTCGCGGCCCGTCAGAGCGGGCAGCGGCTCCCGTGGGCGCGGCCGCTTCGAGGTGCGGGCGAACTCGGCGATGAGGCGCCGGGTGACGCCCGGTGCCACCAGGCCCTGGCCCGAGGCGACCACCCGGACCGCCTCCACGAGCTGGTCGGGTTCGACGTCCTTGAGAAGGAAGCCGTGCGCACCGCCGCGCAGGGCGGTGAAGACGTACTCGTCGAGGTCGAACGTGGTCACGACGAGGACGGAGATCGGGTCCTCCACGCCCGGGCCCGCGAGCTGTTCGGTCGCGGCTATGCCGTCGAGGACGGGCATGCGCACGTCCATGAGGACCAGGTCGGGCCGGAGGCGTCGGGCGAGACGGACCGCCTCCTGCCCGTCACACGCCTCGCCGACGATCCGGAGGTCGGGCTCGGACTCCAGGATGGTGCGGAAACCGGCCCGCACCACGGCCTGGTCGTCGGCGATCAGGATGGTGACGGTCACGGGCGACCGCCCGAGAGGACGGTCGCGGGCGACCGGCCGGGGAGACGGTCACGGGCGGCCCTCGGGAAGACGGTCATGGGCGACCGCCTGGGAAGACGGTCACGGGCGGCTCGCAGGGGAGGAAGGTCATGGGCGGCTCGCGGGGAAAGAGGCGCTGACGAGCCAGCCGCCGTCGGGCTGCGGGCCGACGCTGAGCTCACCGCCCGCGTGGTTCACCCTCTCACGCATGCCGAGCAGGCCGTAACCGCCGTCCGCGGCCGGGGGAGGGGGCGTGCGGGTGGGCCTGGTGTTGCGTACCGTCACCGCGAAGCCGGTGTCGTCGAACGCCGTCCTCACGCTGACCGCGGCGCCGGGAGCGTGGCGGCGGGCGTTGGTCAGCGCCTCGCGCACGAGACGGGAGACGGCGAGGTCGGTGGTGACGGGCAACGGGCGTGGCCGGCCCGAGGTGTGGACCTTGACGTTCATGCCGGTGGCGCGGGAGCGGCGGATGGTCTCATCCACCCGGGCCAGGGCGGGCGCCCGGCCGTCGACCGATTCGGGGTCGGTCTCCCGCATGAGGCCCACCAGGGCGCGCAGCGCGGCGAGGGTGTCGCGGCCCTGGGACCTGATCGCGCGCAGCGTCGCCCTGACCGCGGCCGGATCGCGATCGAGGAGGCGGTCGGCGGCGCCCGCCTGGATGACGATCGCGGACAGGTCGTGCGCGGCGATGTCGTGCAGTTCCCTGGCGATCCTGGCCCGCTCCTCGGCGACGGCGATCCTGGCCCGTTCCTCGCGCTCACCGGCGATACGCGCGGCCTCCTTGGCCGCGCCGGCCCGGGAGGCGTGGACGTAGAAACCGGCGGTCGCGGGGAGCAGGTACGCGGCGACGACGGCGGCCACCATGCCGGGCACGTCACCCGGGAGCACGCCCCAGAAGGTGAGCAGGCCGCTGTGGTCGCCGCCGGCGGCCGTGCCGAGCAGGCCGACGAGGCTGTGGGCGGCCGCGCACGCGGTGATCACAAGGGGTCCCCTGGACAGGGGGAGGCGGCTGGCGACGGTGTAGGAGCAGATCACGACGCCGAGGCCGATCAGGGCGGGACGGGTGGGCAGCAGCATGCTCACCAGCGGGATCGCGGTGGCCGCGACGAGCGCGAGGACGGTGTGCCGGCGGCGGAAGGCGACGGTGGCCAGGTCGGCGGCGGCCAGGAGAAAGCCGACGCCCACCGACCAGACGGGCAACCCGTCCAGCCGGTCTCCGTGCACGACGGGGAGCAGCCGGGCCGAGCTGAGGACGATGAGAACGCCGGCGGCCAGCGTGTCACGCCCCTCGGGCGTGCGGACACCGAGCCGCGCCATTCCCCTGCTCCACGCGCTCATGCCGTTCCGCGAGCCTCTCCGGCGTTGGCGGCACCGCCGATCGGCAGCAGCCGCCAGTACGTCACGCACCGCCATGCCCACTCCAGCGGGCCGTAGCCGAACCTCCGCAACCACAGGTTACTCACCACGGCCTGGAGGAGCAGGATGCCGACGCCGAGAAGTGCCGCGGCCGCCCAGCGCTTGGAGCCGGTCAGGCCGATGGCCGTGCCGATCGGGACGAACAGCAGCGCGGCGCCGAAGTAGTTGGTCAGCGCCATCCTGCCCATCGGAGCGAGCACCCAGGACAGCGCCGGGCCCACCGGCGTGCGGAGCAGCAGGAGGAAACCGGCGATGTAGAGGCACGCGGTCGCCAGGGACAGGGTCATCCCGAGCCGGATCTGCGCCGAGTCGGGCAGCCCCACGCCGACGAGCCAGAACGTCAGCCCGCAGACGGCCAACGCCGCCACGCCCAGGACGGCCAGGCGGCCGGGACGGTCGCCGAGGACCTCGGGCACCCGCATCTCGGCCAGCGCGAAGCCGAGCGCGAACAGGCCCGGCAGCAGGCCCAGGCCGCCCACCCCGGCGAGAACCCCCGCCGCGATCAGGACCAGGGACACGGCGAGCAGCGCACGGCGGGGGAGATGGCTGAGGGGCAGCAGGACGATCAGGCCGGTGACCGCGAACGGCAGCAGCACCTCACCGGGCTGCAACAGGTGCAGGACGGCGCCCAGCACCGCCAGGGCCAGGAACCGTCTCAGCAGGAGCAGCCTGGGTCTGTCCGAGCGCTTGGCGGCGGAGCGCAGGAAGATGCCGAACCCCACACCGAACAGCAGGTAGAAGATGGGGTAGAAACGCCCGAGGAAGAACAGGCGCAGCACGTCGGGCAACTGGCCCGCGTAGGCGAACATCCCCATGGTCTGGGGGATGTTGACGAAGATGATGCCGCACAGCGCGAAGCCCCGTAGCGCGTCGAGCGCGGAGATCCGCCTCGTCGGCGAGACGGAGGCCTGGGGGAGTGTCGAGGGGCCGGACATGTAGTCATGATCGTCGTGATCGGGGGGACGGCGCTTCGGGACGGCGGCCATTTCTCTCTCGTTCCCGAGAGGGAGGAAGCCTCGGTCTCAGGGCCCACATCGCGTGGTGCGCCACGAGCGGCGCGGGTGACCGTCACGGCCCCCGACCGCTCGTCCCGGGCGCCCTCCGGGGCGGCCTCGCATCCCGCTCCCACGGCGGACGAGAAGCCTCTTCCCGTCGCGCCCCGCCGGGCCCCACCGCGGCTCACAACCTGCCCAGGCCGCGGGCCAGGACGGTCGCGGTCCTCGCGACGACCGTGTTGTCGGCGGTCGCGTCGGCGGCCCCGTGGTTGGTGTAGATCGCCATGACGACGGGAGCGGCCGACCCGCCGGGCCAGACGACCGCGATGTCGTTCCCGGACCCGTACGCCGAGCTCGTGCCGGTCTTGTCGCCGACCGTCCAGGTCTTCGGCAGGCCCGCGCGGATGCGGGGGCCACCGGTCGTGCTGGCGATCAGCCAGGCGTTCAGCCGCTCCCGGTCCTTGGCGTTCAGGGCGTTCCCGATCGTGAGGGCGCGCAGGTCGCGGCCCATGGACGCGGGCGTCGTGGTGTCGCGCCTCTCCTTGGGGCTCCAGTCGTTGAGCTCGGTCTCCCAGCGGTCCAGCCGGGAGATCGGGTCCTTCAACGTGCGGAAGTACCGGGTCAGTCCGGCGGGACCGCCGATCTGCCTCAGCAGCAGGTTGCCCGCGGTGTTGTCGCTGTGGGTGATGGCGGCCCGGCACAGCTCGGCCACGGTCAGCCCGTCCCCCACGTGCTCGGCGGTGATCGGGGAGTGCTCCTTCAGGTCGGCGGCCGTCCAGCGCACGACCCTGTCCATCAGGCCGGGATCGGAGGTACGGGCCTTGTGCAGCACGGCCGCGGCGGCGACCGCCTTGAAGGTGGACAGCAGGGGGAAACGCTCCCCGGCCCGGTAGGAGACGGTCCTGCCGGTCGCGGTGTCGACGGCGTACGCGCCGATGCGGCCCTTGAACGAGGCCTCCAGCGCGCGCAGCTCCCTCCTGGCCCGCGCCTCACCCGGCGCCGGCGCCGGCGGCGCCTTCGTGGTCGTCGTCGGCGGCGACGTCACCGGTGCCGGTACGGCCGAGGCCGTGCCGGCACAGGCGACGCCGCCCGTCAGGAGGGAGAACGTCAAGACGGTCGCGTGCAGCGCTGCCGTACGGCGGCCGGGGCGGGGGTGTCGCATGTCGGTTTCCTGTCGTCGGTCGGGAGGGTCGGTCGGAGCGGTCGGCCGGGGACGGCCGGGGACGGCCGGGGACGCGGCACCGACGGGAAGTCTCGCGCCGTCCTGCGATGCCGTCAAAGACGGAAACGACGTGTTCCATGCTGAAATGGCATAAGCTTCGCCGATGGATGTCCTCGGAGCCTGGCGAGCGTTCGTCAACGTCAGCGAGCGGGGGAGCTTCACCGAGGGGGCGGCGGCCACGCGCGTGCCGCAGTCGGTCGCGAGCCGCCGGATCGCGGGCCTGGAGAGACACCTGGGCGAGCGGTTGTTCGACCGGTCGTCGCGCGGGGCGAGGCTCACCCCGTTCGGCCGCGACATGCTGCCGTCGGCGAAGCGTCTCGTCCGCCTGGCGGACGACATGGAGTACGAGGCCGAACGCGCCAGGCTCAACCCCCTCCGCCTCGCCGTTCCCGACATCTGCGCCGTGCGCGACCTGGCGCGGCTCGGTGCGGAGGCGCGCCGGAGGGGCATCCGCCTCGACGTCCACCCCGCCGCCCCGGCCGACCGGATGGAACTCGTCCGCTCCCGCATGGTCCGCGCCGCCCTCACGGCCGTACCGGCCGGTGACGCCGTGTGGTCGGTACGGCTCGGGCTGGCCGGTGCCACCGACCTCCTTCCGGGGACGGTCTACGTCGAGACCCTCCGGGCCGGGCGTGCCGACCGGTCGTCGCGGAGAGGCCGGATCTGGATCCAGCCCGAGGACGACGTCCCCCACATCCGCGACCCCATGTTCCGGATCCGCGACGCCGTCGGCCTCCAGCCCGGGCAGGTCGGCGTCTCGTCCACGCTCACCACCGCCGTGGCCGAGGTCCTCGGCTCGACGGACCTGCTGCTGTGCTCGGCCGCGCAGGCCGGGGAACTGGGGCTGCACTGGCGCCCGGTGGGCGAGATCCGTCCCGTTCGTGGCTTCGAGGTGTCCGCCGCCGCCGGCGACGACGCCGAGCGCGTCCGGGACGGCCTCTGGCACGCGATCGCCCGCTGCCTCGGCGCGGACGACGACGGCGCGGACGGCGGGGACGCCGCGAGGGGGACCGGGGGTGCCCGGGATGCGAGGAACGCCGGGAGCGTAGGCGGGGGTGCGTCGTCATCGCCGAGAAACTGATCCGCGAGCTGCGGGGGATGCTCGACGACGGAGGGTTGCGCGGATCGTTCCTGGTCCGGGACCTGCGCTCCGGCGAGGAGATCGGTATCGAACCGGACCTGGAGTTCCCGATCGCCTCCCTGGTCAAGGTTCCGCTCGCGATCGCGACGCTGGAGAGGATCCGCCGGGGCGAGCTCGACGGCTCCGAGCGGATCCTCGTGCAACCGGGCCGGATCACCACCCCGGGACCGACCGGGTTGAGCAGGTTCCGGCATCCGGCCCGGATCGCCGTCGAGGACCTGCTCTACCTCAGTACCGCCGTGAGCGACGACACGGCGGCCGACGCGCTGTTCGCCCTCACCCCGCCCGCTGAGGTCGCGGCGGAACTGCACAGGCTCGGGATACGCGGCATCACGGTCCGCCACACCATCCGGGCGCTCAACGAGACGCCGGCCGAACGCCTCGACCCCACCGAGGCGCACCTCGCCCACCTGCTCGCGATCGAGGCGGCGACGGCCGGGCGGGGGCACCCGATCCCGCAACTGGACGTCACGCGCGCGAACTCCGGCTCCGCGCGCGCGTTCACCGACCTCCTCCGGGCGCTGTGGACACCGTCCCCGCTCGACCCCGGCACGGCCGGGCGGGTACGGGCGCTCATGGGCGACAACGTCATACGACATCGGCTGGCACCCGACTTCGGCTCCGACGCCGCGCGGTGGTCCTCCAAGACCGGGACGTTGCTGAACCTGCGCCACGAGGCCGGCGTCGTCGAGCACGCAGACGGCCAGGTCTTCGCCGTCGCCGTCCTCACCGAGTCACGTGTGCCGGCCATCGTCCAGCCGGGGGCCGAGGCGCTCATGGCGCAGGTCGCGCGTGCTCTCCGCGACCGGTTGCGGCACGGGTGAGCGCCCCCGCCGCAGGCGGTGGTGCCGCCCTCGGGGTCGAGCGCACGGCCCGCGGGGTGTCGCGCTCCCGGTGACGGCCGGTCCCCGGGGCGGTGATCCCGCCCCGCGGATCCACGATCCCGGCCGACGGTCAGGACGGTCAGGACGGCCGGGACCGCCCGGTGACCTCGGCCCCGCCGAACACCCACGGGCTCGCCTCGCACTCGGCGATGAAGTCGCCCGGGAACCCCACCTCGAACTCCGTCGCCGCCTCCAGACGCCGGATCGCCTCCCCGGGCAGGACGACGTCGGCCGCGCCCAGGTTCTCGACGAGCTGGCCGGCGTCGCGCGCGCCGACGATCGGGTGGACGTTGCCGTACCGGGCGCGGGTCCAGGCGATCGCGACCTGGGCCGCGCCGACCCCCAGCTCGCCGGCGACCTCCCGTACGGCGCGCGCGGCGGCGTGGTCACGGGCGGTGAGGGTCGTGGGATCGACCCGGGTGGGGCCCTCGACGCCTCCGGGCGCGGTGAACTTCCCCGACAGCACGCCGCCGGCGAGCGGCCCCCAGACGGCCACGCTCATCCCGAACGCCTCCGCCATCGGCAGCAACTCCCGCTCGGCGTCACGCCTGAGCAGGTTGTAGGGAATCTGCAGGCCGGCGAAGGGCGTCCAGTCCCGCCACTCCGCCAGGGTGTTGGCGCGGCTGACCACCCAGGCCGGCGCGTCGGAGATGCCCACGTACAGGATCTTCCCGGCGCGTACCGCGTCGTCCAGCGCCCGCATCGTCTCCTCCACCGGCGTGTGCCGGTCCCACAGGTGCACCCAGTACAGGTCGACGTAGTCGGTGCGCAGCCTGCGCAGGCTCTGCTCCAGCGACAGGACGAGGTTCTTGCGGTGGTTGCCGGCGGCGTTCGGGTCGTCCCGGTCACGGGAGAGCGTGTACTTGGTGCAGACGACGAAACGGTCGCGGCGTCCCTCCAGGAGCTCGCCGAGGACGCCCTCGCTCTCCCCGTACGCCGACGCCGTGTCGATGACGTTGCCCCCGGCGTCCGCGTAGGCGTCGAGCATGGCCCGGTACTCCCGCGAGGCGTCCCCCCGCTCGTAGAAGGACATCGCGCCGAAGAACAACTCGGACACGCGCAACCCGGTCCGGCCCAGCAGTCGGTAACGCATGAAGGATCCCTTTCCGCTATCGGAGCCAGGACCGGCGGCGGGGGCGAGGCGTTCCGGCGGCCGGTCGGCCGCCGCGCCCGCGCCGCCACCACCGGTGAGCGCTCGCGCACCAGAGCGTGCCAGATACGGCGACGCCGGGGGAGGCCCGCGCCGGGGCCGGCCCCGACAGGGCCAGGACCGCCCCGGACCGGTCGGGGCCGGCGTGGCAGGATGCTGGCCTCGCTGCCGTACGTGCAGCGCTACGCCTGGTTCGGCCTGCCCTCCTCCGACACCGAACCGGGCAGCGGTCTGTTCCGGGGCGACGGCGCCGCCACCGCGGCGGGCCGCGCCTTCCAGGCGGCCGGCTGACCCTCCCGCGTCCGGTCCGACGGTCAGGGGCGGGGGCCGTCGCCCGGAACCGGGCCGAGACGGTCACCGGCCCCGCCGGCCCCGCCGGCCCCGCCGTCACCGTGGAGAGCCTGGGCGGGAAGGAAGGGCAGGAGCTGCGGGCGCTTGGCCGCGCGGCCGTCCCCGGAGGAGCGACCGCGCAGCCGCCTGCCGACCCAGGGGCCGAGGAAGGTGGCCGCCCAGCGGAGTTCGTGGACGGTGGCGTGCCACCGGGAGAGGGCGGCCGGCGGCGTCGGGAGGGGGCGGGTCCAGGAGTCGCTGCTCCCGGGGAGATCGAGCGCGTGCGCGATGGCCGCGGCGATCCGCTCGTGTCCCAGGGAGGCGGCGTGCAGGCGGTCGACGGTCCACAGCCGCGGGTCGACGACGACCGGGTGGTGGGCGGCCTCGGCGACGACGACGCCGTGGCGGCGGGCCGCGGCGCGGATGCGGTGGTTGAGGGCGGTGACGCGCGGGGAGAGGGGGCGGGCGACGGGGATGATCCGGGTGATGTCGGGGAAGGTGACGGTCGCCACGCGGGCGCCCTGCGCGGTGAGGGCGGCGAACATCGCCTCCAGGTGGGCGGCGACCTCGTCGGCGTCGAAGCGGGGCCGCAGCATGTCGTTGACCCCGGCGACGACGGTGGCCAGATCGGGCCGCAGCGCGAGCGCGGCGGGGAGCTGCCCGGCGCGGACCTGGGCGGCGAGGTGCCCGCGTACGGCCAGGTTGGCGTACAGCAGGCCGGGGTCGTCATCGGCGAGGTGCTCGGCGAGCCGGTCGGCCCACCCGCGCAGGCCGGCGGTGTCGTCGCCGTCGCCGAGTCCCTCGGTCTGGCTGTCGCCGAGGGCGACGTAGCGCAGGTGCTCACCGTGGGGCATGGGGGCCCGCCTTTCCGTCCCGGGGTCCGGCCATCGTATTGGGTGCGGGACGCCCGGTTCCCGGGAGGCGGGCGCCCGGGGTCGCGGCCGCGTCGTCCCCGAGGACGCGCACGGGCTCCTCACGGCCACAGGCCGATGTAGCGGGGAAGGTTCCGCCACACCTCGGGGGTGAAGAAGTGCTCGCCCGGCAGGCGGTCGTGCCGGTAGGCCCCGGTGGTCAGCTCGCCCCACTGCTCCCCGACCTCGGGCACGACGACGTCGTCGTGCTCGCCGGTCAGCAGCTGAAGCGGGGCCCGGATCCGGGTGCCGGGTGTGTGGAAGAACGTGTCGCGGACCGTGAGATCGGCCCGCATGAGCTCGACGGCCAGCTCCCGCAGGTCCGGGTCGGAGAGGACGTGGTCGGCGGCCTGGCCGTGGCGGGAGATCCAGCCGATCAGCTCGTCGTCGGTGTCGCGCTGGTTCGGGTACATGTCACGTTCCGTCAGACCCCGGCTCGGGGCGTTGACGGAGGAGACGACGACACCTGCGGGCGGCCTGGCGTCAAGGCTTTCGATGCGGGCGGCGACGTCGAAGGCGATCCAGCCGCCCATGCTGTGGCCGAACAGGAGGTACGGCATGTCGGAGGCGGAGAGCACGGCGTCGACGGTGTCGTCGATCAGTTCGCTCCAGTGGGTGGCGTAGTCCTCGGCGAAGCGGCCCTCCCGCCCGGGGTAGCAGATGACGGCCAGCTCCACGTCCGGGGGGACGACGCCGTCCCACTGCAGGTGGGAGGCGGCGCCGCCGCCGCAGAAGGGCAGGCAGACCAGGCGGACGGCCGCCTCGGGGTTGTGGCGCCGCCGCACCACGACGGTCTCTTTCATCGCAGCTCCTGAATTCGCCGCTCGACCCGGCGCCGGGGCGTGTCGCCCAGATCGAGGTAGTGCAGGTACCAGGTGAGGTATTCGATCCTGATGTGTGGGGGAGTGGCGGGGTTGTCGAGGAACAGCAGGTCATGGGGGGAGAGCGCGCGTACGGCGAACATCGGCACGGGCGAGCGCATGACCAGGAAGTCGGGGTTGTGGACGCTGGCGACCCGGCTGTCGGGGTGGAACTCGCCCAGCATGAGACCGCGGCTGACGAACTCCATGCGCAGCAGCCGGTGTCCCTCGTCGATGAAGCCCGCGGCCAGGTCGGCGGGCAGGTCGGGGAAGAGGCAGAGCAGCGCTCCGGCCCGGAAGGCCCGCGGCTCGGGGAAGAGCTCGTGGAACAGGTCGATCAACGCCCGCCCCGCCGACCGGGCCTCCTCGAGCCGCCCGCCCGGGGCGTGGGCGCTGATCAGCCAGATCTGGTCGGCGCGCAGCGCGGAGCCGACGCGCGGGCAGACCGGTCCCGCCCGGTTGATCCGCGGGTCCCGTTGCGCGACGAAGCCCTCCACCCAGGAGAGCGCTTCCTGATATATCGAGATATTTTCACTTCGTGCGGCGCTCGTAAGCGACTCCCTCACCAGCAACTGAACACTCCGATCGATCATCGAGAACCGTGTCGGGAAAGGACGCGATGGTTCCCCGGTCCGCCGCTTCGACGGGCCGACGAGGAGACGCGGGCCCGGGCCGCGGTGACCGGGTTCACGCGAGCAGCAGTTCTTCCACCTCGGCCGCCAGATCCCGCAGCGCGGGGCGGACGAAGATGGAGCGGACGGGCACCTGAAGACCCAGCTCCCGGCGCAACCGGTTCACCACCTGCGCCGCGGCCAGCGAGTGGCCGCCCAGTTCGAAGAAGTCGCTGTCGGCGCCGACGCGCTCGGTGCCCAGGATCTCGCTCCAGATCTGGGCGACGAGTTCCTGGACCGGCCCGCTGGGCGGCTCGTGGCCGGAGGCGGAGGCCGGGTCGGGAAGGGGCAGGGCGGCCCGGTCGACCTTGCCGTTGGGGGTCAGGGGCAGCCGTTCGAGCAGGACGTGGTGAACGGGCCGCATGTGACCGGGCAGCCAGGTCGCGCAGTGCTCGCGCAGCTCCCCGGCCGTGACCTCCGCGCCGGTGACGTACGCGACCACGCCGCCGTTCCGCACCAGGACGACGGACTCCTTGACCGCCGGATGGGCGGCCAGGACGGCTTCGATCTCGCCCAGCTCGACCCGCATGCCACGGATCTTCACCTGGTGGTCGCTGCGGCCGAGGAACATCAGCGAGCCGTCCTCGCGCCGGTATCCCCGGTCACCGGTCCGGTAGAGGCGCTCGCCGGGGACGAAGGGGTTCGGCAGGAAGGCGGCGGCGGTCTTGGCCGGATCGCCGAAGTAGCCCCGGGCCAGCCCGACGCCCGCGATGTGCAGGTCGCCGGCGACGCCGATCGGCACCTCCCGCAGCCGCTCGTCGAGCACGTGGACCCGGTTGTTGTCGAACGGCGCGCCGAGGCTGACCGTGCCGGGTTCGGCGAAGTCGTCCGGGACGCTGGTGTGGGTGGTCGAGTCGATCGAGACCTCGGTGGCCCCCCAGGTGTTGTCGAGCCTGACGCCGGGGAGCACCCGGTGGAAGCGGCGGGCCAGGTCGCCCGAGAGCGCCTCGCCGCTGGAGACCACCGTGCGGAGCGCGGGGAGGTCGGCGGTGCCCCCCGCCTCCAGAGCGTCGACCAGCATGGACAGCATGGAGGGCACGACCTGCAGGTGCACGGTCCCGCTCGCGGCCGCGGCCGCCAGCAGGGCCTGCGGGTCGCGGTGGAGTTCCGGTTCGATCAGCCAGATCCTGCCGCCGGCGAGCAGCGGCCAGAACAGCTCCAGCGCCGAGTCGTCGAAGGTCAGCGTGGTCTTGTGCAGCACGGTCTCGCCGGGACGCAGGTCGTGGGCGCGCTGCATCCACGTCATCCGGTTGACCCAGCCGCGGTGGGTGCTGGCCACTCCCTTGGGCGCGCCGGTGGATCCGGACGTGTAGTACAGCGAGACCAGGTGTTCGGGCATGACGCCGGCGTGCGGCCGTCCGGCGTGCGCCCGGTCCACGGCGTCGGCGGTGCCGGTCGTGCCGGTGGTGCCGGTCGTGCCGGTCGTGCCGGTCGTGTCGGTGGTGTCGAGGAACAGCACGTGCTCGACCCCGGGCACCTGGTCGCGGTGCCGCTCCAGCGTCAGGCACCAGCGGGAGCGCGCGTCGCCGGCGATGACGTCGAGCCGCCGCCGCGGTGTCGCGGGATCGAGGGGGAGGTAGGCGCCGCCCGCCTTGAGGATGCCCAGCAGCCCGACGACCATCTCGGCCGACCGGTCCATGCAGACGCCGACCACCGCGTCGGGGCCGACGCCCAGCTCCCGCAGCCGGCGGGCCAGCTGGCCGGCGCGGTCGTCGAGCTCCGCGTAGGTGAGCCGCCGGTCCCGGAAGACCACGGCGACGGCCTCCGGCCGGGCGTCCACGCGCTCCTCGATCAGCGTGTGCAGGCACCGGTCCCCGGGGAAGCCGGCCTCGGTGGCGTTCCAGGCGGCGATCCGCGACCGCTCGGGCTCCGGCAGCAGCGGGTACTCGCCCAGCGGCCGGTGCGGGTCGGCGAGGACCTCCTCCAGCAGCATCCGGTAGACGGTGACGAACCGCTCGCACGTCCGCCGGGTGAACAGGTCGGTGTTGTACTCCAGCTCGCACTCCAGCACGCCGGTGGGTGCCTGCGTGACGAACATCGTCATCTCGAAGCGGGCGGCGGCGTTGTGGACGTGGGTCATCTCGACCCGCAGGCCCTCCAGCGCGAGCCTGCGGTCGAAGGTGTTCTGGTAGGCGAACATCACCTGCACCAGGCCGTCGCCGCCGCCGAGGCCGAGTCGCTGGACGATCCGCTCGAAGGGCACGTCCTCCAGCTCCATCGCCTGCCGCGCCGCGGCGTCGATCTCCGCCAGGTGCTCGGCGAAGGAGCGGTCGCCGTCGTAGCGGGAGCGGATCGGCAGCGTGTTGACGAACAGGCTCACCATGGCCTGCAGGTCGGGGTGGCGGCGGTTGGCCACCGGCGTGCCCACGACCAGGTCCCGCTCCCCGGTCCAGCGGTGCAGCAGGGCGGTGAAGACGGCCAGGAGCAGCGTGTAGGTGGAGACGCCGAAGGTCCTGGCGGTCTCGGCGACCGCCTCGTCGCTCAGCTCGAACAGGACCTCCTCACCCGGGTAGGTGGGGGCCGGTGGGCGCTGACGGTCGGCGCGGAGCGCCGGAGTGCCCGGAACGCCCTCCATGGCCCGCGCCCAGCGTTCGAGCCGGGGCTCCAGGTCCCTCTCGACCGTCCGGCGCTCCCACGCGGCGACGTCGGAGAACTGCACGGGGAGCGGCTCGGCGCTCTTGTTCGCGTAGGCCCTGCCGAGGTCCTCCAGGAAGACCGAGTTGGACCAGCCGTCGGTGACGATGTGGTGGATGGTGAACAGCAGCGTCCACTCACGCGGGCCCAGCCGGAAGGCGCAGGCACGCACCAGCGGCGCGTTCGCCAGGTCGAAGGGGCGGCGGATCTCGGCGACGACCCGCTCGCGCAGGGTCTCCTCGGTGGCGTCGAGGATCGCGAACTCGACCTCCCACTCCTGCCTCACCACCTGCACCGGCACGTCGCCGTCCAGGACGAAGTCGGTGCGCAGCGCCTCGTGGCGCTCGACCACCCGGTGCAGCGCCGCCCGGAGCCTGTCCAGGTCGAGGTCGCCGCGCACCCGGTAGACCAGCGGCTCGTTGTAGGCGGGCTCCTCCGGGTCGAGCTGGTGGAGGAACCACAGCCGCTGCTGGGCGTAGGAGAGCGGGGCGGGCCGTGCGGCACGCGGGATCCCCGCCATCCCCTCCGCTCCCGCCGTCCCGCCGGGTTCGCCGGAGAGCGGGACGGCCAGGGCCGCGGCGGTACGGTGCTCGAAGAGCCAGTTCAGCGGGGCCTTGCGGTCGAACTCCCGGCGTATCCTCATGATCGCCTTGGCGGCCAGGATGGAGTCGCCGAAGTCGAAGAAGTCGTCGTGCGGGCCCAGGCGCTCGTCGCCGGTCACCTCACGGAAGAGGACGACCAGCCGGTCGGTCAGGTTCTCGCTCATGCCTCAGCCTTCTTCCCGGTCGAACAGGACCGCCGTGACCAGGGCGCGGTCGATCTTGCCGTTGAAGTTCATCGGGAGCTCGTCGAAGTGCTCCACCAGATTCGGGATCATGTACGCGGGCAGCCGGACGGCCAGCGCGTCGAGGAGCCCCGGCTCCGCCGCCCCGGTGTAGGCCGCGCGCAACTCGCCCTCGTGCGCGGCCACCACCGCGTCCCGCACGCCGCGCACCTCCCGCATCACCGCCTCGATCTCGCCGAGCTCGACGCGATAACCCCTGATCTTGAGCTGCTGGTCCCCGCGCCCGCAGTGGACCAGGAGGCCGTCACGCTCCTCCACCAGGTCGCCGGTGCGGTACCAGGCGTCGCCGGGCGGCGTGGCCGCCTCCCGCCAGACCTCGCCGTCCACCAGGAAGCGCCCGGCGTTGTCGGCCGGGTCGAGGTAGCCCGGGAAGCGCTGGGAGCCGCGCATGAGCAGCTCGCCGTCCACCACGACGTGCTCCATCCCGGTGTACGGCACGCCGATGGGCACGGTCCCGTTGGCGGTCGACGGCCAGGCCTCCGGATCGGCGGGGAGCCGGTAGTCGCAGCACGCGGCCAGCTCGGTCGGCCCGTAGATGTTGTCGAGCTCGCTGTTCGGCGCCGCCGCCCGCCAGGCGCGGGCCTGGCCGAGCGTCAGGGGCTCCCCGGCGAACATGCTCCACCGCAGGCCGGGCATGCGGCCGGGACGCAGCTCGCCGAGCCGGTCGGCCGAGGAGATGATCGACGGCACCGAGTACCAGTGGGTCAGCGCCTTGCGGTTGATGAACTCGACCGGGGCCAGGAGCTCCTGCCGGCTGGGGACGACCAGGGCGGCACCCGTCGCCCAGGCGAGGAACATGTCGTGGACGGACGGGTCGAAGGTCAGCTCGGCGGCCTGGGAGATCCGGGCGCCGGGCCCGGCGGGGTAGCGGCCGACGAGGTAGCCGACGAAGGGGACCACGTTGCGGTGCGCCAGCGGGACGCCCTTGGGGGTGCCCGTGGACCCGGAGGTGAACAGGATGTAGGCCAGGTCGTCGGGCCCGGCCACCAGCCCCGGCGGCAGGTCGGCGGGCGGGAGCTCCGCCAGGGCGCGCGCGCCGAGGTCCAGGCCGGTGGGAGCGAGGTGGTCGTTCCCGTCGTGGACGACCAGGTCGAGGGCTGCGGCACGGGCGATGGCCGCGTTGCGCGCCTCGGGGAAGCCCAGGTTGAGCGGCACCGGGGTGGCACCCAACCGAAGAATGGACAAATATCCGGCGTATGCCGACACCGTGCGGCCGCAGAGCAGCCCCACCCGCCCGGGGACCCGCCCCTCCAGCCGCTCCAGGATCCGCCCCGCGCACCGGTCGACCAGCTCCGACAGCTCCGCGTACGTCAGCCGTTCGGCCCCGACCTCCAGCGCCGTCTCACCGGGGAACTCCGCCGCGGACCGGGCGAACCAGCCGAACATCGAGGTGACGGTCATCGGGCCTCCCCCCCGCGGCGGCGGCGAACCGGGATCGGGGCTTCCTCGGGAAGCGTGGCGACCAGGGCGCAGAACCTGGACACGGTGGGCGCGTTGAACAGGTCGCCGACCGAGATCTCCCGGCCGAACTCGGCCCTGGCCAGGGCGACGAGCCGGGTGGCGAGCAGGGAGTGCCCGCCCAGGGAGAAGAAGTCGTCGTCCCTGCCCACCCGCCGGTCGAGCGCCCCCTCCCACAGGGACGCCATCCGCCGCTCGAACTCACCCCGGGGCGGCTCGGACTCCCCGTCCTCGACGACGGCGAGCGCCGGCAGCGCGGCCCGGTCGAGCTTGCCGCTGCCCGTCCTCGGCAACGCGTCCACGGTGACGAAACGGGCGGGCACCATGTAGTCGGGGAGCTTGGCCGACAGCAGGGCCGACAGCTCCCCGGCCGCCGGGGCGCGGTCGGCCACCAGCAGCGCGACCAGCGACCCCGCGACGGTGACGGCGGCCTCCCTGATCCCCGGCACCTCGGCCAGGCACGCCTCCACCTCCTCCGGCTCGATCCGGTGGCCGCGCACCTTGAGCTGCGCGTCGGCGCGGCCGGCGAACTCCAGCTCACCGTCGGGCCGCAGGCGCGCCAGGTCCCCGGTCCGGTAGAGCCGCTCACCGGGGGTGAAGGGATCGGGCCAGAACCGCTCGGCCGTCAGATCGGGCCTGCCCAGGTAGCCCCTGGCCAGGTGCGCCCCGCCGATGAAGACCTCGGCGGGCACCCCGGCCGGCGCCGGCTCGCCGTAGGGGTCCAGCAGGTGGATCCGCGTCCGGTGGCCCGGCCTGCCGATGGGCGGTGACATGCCCTCGGTCACGGTCTCCATCACGTGGCTGCTGGCCGTGTTGACCTCGGTCGGCCCGTAGTGGTTGATCAGGTGGCAGCCCGGCAGCTCCGCCAGCCACGCGGCGAGGTCCGGGGTGATCCGCAGCGCCTCCCCGCCGGAGATCAGCCGGCGCAGCGCCAGGCGTGCGCCCCGGGCCAGCGACGCCACGTTGAGGACGGCGGAGTAGGCGGCGCCCCAGCGTTCGATCTCCTCCCGCTCCAGCAGGCCGAGCACCGCCCGCGCGTCGCGGCGGACGGCGTCGGAGCCGAGGGTGACCAGCCGCGCGCCGACCTGCCAGGCGGAGAACATCTCCAGGAAGGACGGGTCGAAGGTCAGCGAGTTGTACTGCAGGACGGCCCCGCCCCGCCGTACCGGGATGTCCTCGCCGTCCCAGAGCATGAGCGAGGCCATCGCCTCGTGGCTGTGGCCCACCCCCTTCGGCGCGCCCGTCGAACCCGAGGTGTGGTGGACGTAGGCCAGGCTCTGCGGCCACGCGTCGCACTCCGGCGCCTCCGGCCGCGCGCGACCGTCCGCCACGACGACCGGCGCGCCCAGGTCGACGCCCTGGAGCGCCGGCTGGGTGACCACGGCGACCGCGCCGGTCGCGGCGACCAGGTCGCGCAGGCGGGCGAGCGGCTGGCCCGGATCGAGCGGCATGTAGGCCCCGCCCGCCTTGAGCGCGCCGAGCACCCCGACGAACATCTCGATCGACCGGTCGGCGTGCACGCCCACCACCCGGTCGGCGCCCACGCCGAGCTCACGCAGCCGGTGGGCGAGCTCGTTGGCCTCGGCGTCCAGCCGCCCGTAGGTGAGCTGCTCCGACCCGTGCACGAGCGCGACGGCGTCGGGAGTGCGCACGGCCTGCTCCTCGAACAGGTGGTGGACCAGCGAGACGGCCGGCGCGCGGTCCGCCCCGGCCGCCGACCGCAGCAGTTCGGCCCGCTCGGCCGCGCTCGTCAGGGAGAGCCGGAGCACCGGCCGGTCGGGGTCGGCGACGATCGACTCGAGCAGGGTCTCCAGATGGCGCGCCAGCCGCCGCGCGGTGCCCGCCTCCCAGATGTCGCGGCTGTAGTCGACCCGGATCTCCAGCCCCTCCGCGTCCCGGCGCATCGAGAGCAGAAGGTCCATGTCCAGGGGCGTGTCGTCACGCGGAACCGGCCTCACCCGCACGCCGGGCAGCACGGGCATCGCCTCGTCGTCGTCCCGCAGGTTGAAGACGACCTGGGTGAGCGGGCTGAAGCTGGCCGAGCGCTCGGGCACCAGGTGCTCGACGAGCCTGGCGAAGGGCAGGTCCCGGAAGCCGTACCCCTCCAGCAGCCGCCGCCTGGTCTCCCGCAGCAGCTCACGGAAGGTGGTGTGCTCCGTGACGGTCGAGCGGACGACCATGACGTTGAGGAAGTAGCCGATCTGCTCCTCCACCTCGGCCGCCTGCCTGCCGGAGACCCCGGTGCCGACGAGCAGGTCGCCGGTTCGCGCGTACCGGTGCATGAGCACCGTGAAGGCGGTCAGCAGCGTCATGAAGAGCGTGGCGCCCTCCTCGGCGCCCAGCTTGGCCAGGTGCCCGGCGACGTCCGGGCCGACCCGGTGGTGCTCGGTCCCGCCCGCGAAGGTCCGCACGGCCGGCCGGGGACGGTCCTGGGGGAGTTCCAGCACGGTGGGCGCGCCCGCCAGGTACTCCCGCCAGTAGGCGAGGCCGGCGGCCTCCCTCTCGGCGGTGTGGGTGGCGCGCTGCCAGTGGGCGAAGTCGCCGTACTGCACGGGCAGCGGCGCCGGCTCCCCGCCCGTGTAGGCGTCGGCCAGGTCACGGTAGAGGATCGCGGCCGACCACTCGTCGTAGGCGATGTGGTGGACGTGCAGGCGAAGGCGCGTGCCGTGCAACTCGGCCTTGATCAGCGGCCCGGAGGCGAGGTCGACCGCCGTGCCGCTGTCCCACAGGTCGCTCTCGCTCACCTCGACCGGTATCTGGACGGGACGCCCGTCCAGCACGTCGATCCGGCTGCGCAGGATCTCGTGCCTGGCGACGACCCGGGTGAGGGCCCGGCGCAGCGCGCGCGGGTCGAGGTCGCCGTCGAGCTCGTACTCCTGGGTGACGGTGTAGATCGGGTCCCCGGGGCGGAGCTGCTCCATGAACCACAGGTGTTCCTGGTTCGTGGAGAGCGGCGCCGGCGTGCCCGGCGGGCGCGCGACGATCGGGATCACCCGTTCCGGGGCGAGCCGGTCGAGCCGGGCGGCGAACCCCGCGACCGTCGGCTCGTCGAAGAGCAGGCGCAGCGGGACCTCCACGCCCCACCGGTCGCGGATCCTGGCCACCGCCTTGATGGCGAGGAGCGAGTGGCCGCCGGAGGCGAAGAAGTCGTCCAGCCGCCCCACCGGCCTGCCGAGCACCTCGGACCAGAGGTCGCCGATCCGGCGTTCGGTCGGGTTCCAGTCCCCCTCCTCCTCCGGCTCGTGGGCCGCCAGCGCCGCGCGGTCGATCTCGCCCTCCGGCAGGCGGTGGACGGCCACCGGGAGCCAGGCGCGCGGGAAGCGCCCGGCGAGGAACTCCCGCAGCCCCTCCGGCTCCTCCGCGAAGGCCACCAGGCCCGCGGGCGTGGGCACGACGGCCGACCGGCCCGGGATCGCCCGCTCGATCAGGTCGGGGGCGACACGGACGCCGTCGATCGTCACCGCCCGGTCACGGGCCCCCGCGTACTCCAGCCGGCCGTCGGCCAGTCGCCTGGCCAGGTGGCCGGAGCGGCGCGGCGCGGTCGTGCCGGTGCCCGCGGTCGTGCCGGTGCCGGTGCCGGTGTCGGTGCCGGTGTCGGTGGTCGTGTCCGTGGTCGTGTCCGTGGTCGTGTCCGTGGTCGTGGCGAAACAGAGCTCGCCCACCACGCCGGGCGGCACCGCGTTGCCGTCGTCGTCCAGCAGGTAGGCGGCCTCCGCCCGGCCCGGCACCAGGGCGAGGGCCGCGGCCAGGTCCACCTCCTCCTCGCCGGCGCACAGGGCCAGCTCGCGGAGCGGCCGGTCGGGATGCTCGGCGAAGGCGCGCAGGACCCGCCGGTAGTGCCCGGCGAGCCGTTCGATCGTGGCGCGGTCGTACAGGTCGGTGGCGTACTCCAGCGTGGCCCGGCCCGGCAGCGCCAGGTGCAGGCTGAGGTCGAACTTGGCCGTCGCCGTCTCGATCCGCACCGGCTCGGCCCGCACCGGCCCCAGCCGGAAGGGCGCCGGGGGATCCTCCAGGTTGCACATCACCTGGACCAGAGGGGGCGCCGAGGGGTCGCGGCGCGCGCCGACCCGGTCCACCACCGCGTCGAAGGGGACCCGCTGGTGGTCCTGGGCGGCCAGCAGCTCGTCGCGGGCCGCCGCCACCAGCTCGCGCGGCGTGCTCGCGCCGGTCACGGCCAGGCGCAGCGCGACGGTGTTCACGAAGAGCCCGTAGGTCCGCTCCGCCCCCGGCCAGTCCCGGTTGGCCACCGGCACGCCCATGATCACGTCCGTGGCACCGGTGTGGACGCGGAGCAGCGCGGCGAAGGCGGCGGTCGCCGTCATGAAGGGCGAGGCGTTCTCCATCGCCTCGGGCTCGACGCCCAGCTCGAACGCCAGCGTGTCGCCACGGCCGGAGGGCCGTGCCGGGCGCGGGCGGTCGCCCGGCACGGTGAGCAGGGCCGGTGCCGCGGCCAGCCGCTCCGACCAGTACCGCAGCCCCGGTTCGAACCCCCCGGAGGCGGCGAACTCGTACTCCCAGGCGGTGTGGTCGCGGTACTGCGGCCCGGCGGGAGCGAGCTCCCCGCCGGTGTAGCGGGTGGTGAGCTCCTCCAGCAGGATCCGCTCCGACCAGCCGTCCGACAGCGCGTGGTGCAGGACCAGGACCAGCAGGTGCAGCTCCGGGCCGACCCTGATCACGAGAAGCCGGGACAGGTCGGCGTCCAGCGGGGTGAACGGCTCCGCCGCCACCTCGGCCGCCCGCGCGACCGCCTCCGGCCACGAGCCCGACTCCTCGACGACGAGGTCCACGGGCGCGCCGGCGACCTGGACGATCGTGCCGTCGCCGGCGCGGGTGAAGCGGGTGCGCAGCGCCTCGTGCCTGCCGTACACCTCCGCGAACGCCTCACGCAGGACGGTCACCGAGAGCGGGCCGGTCAGCCCGAAGACCAGCGGCACGTTGTACGCGGCGCTCGGCCCGGCGAGCTGGTGGATGAAGAGCAGCCGGCGCTGGGCGTAGGAGGCGGGCACCACCTCGTCCGCGCCGACGCGCCGAGGCGCGTCGGGCCGGGCCTCGGCCTCGGCCCGCCGCCGGGCCATGATCCGGCGGAGCCGTTCCTGCCTGTCCGTCATGCCGCCTCCCCCGTGAGGATGCCCGCGCCGGTGCGCAGGGAGAGGTCGGCGACACAGCGCACCGGCACCCGGTCCAGCGTGAACGTCCCCCACAGCCGGACCCGGTCGCCGTCGACCTCGGCCCGCTCCAGGGGGACGCTGAGCGTCGTCCCCCTCGAGGTGAGGGTCAGCAGGACGTGGCGAAGGCGCTCGACGCGATCGAGCAGGTCCTCGCCGCGGACGCTCGTCACCACCTCGCCGGACGTGATCATCACCGTTCCCCGTTCATCGCCGCGAGCCGCTTCCTGTCGGTCTTGCCGTTGTGGGTGAGCGGGATCGCCTCGACGGGCACGATCCGCCTGGGCACCAGGTAGCCGGGCAGCCGTTCCGCCAGCCGCGCCCGCACCTCGTCGGCGTCGAAGCCTTCGGCGGCCTCGACGTAGGCGACCAGGTGTGACATGCGCCCGCCCGTACCGGCGGGGACCACGGCGGACCTGCGGACCCCGGCCAGGCCGTCCAGGACGCTCTCGACCTCGCCGGGCTCGATCCGGTACCCGCTGATCTTGAGCTGGTCGTCCGCCCGCCCCAGGAACTCCAGGCGGCCGTCCTCGCCGACCCGCCCCAGGTCACCCGTCCGGTACATGCGGACGCCGGGCTCCCCGGCGAACGGGTCGGGCAGGAAGGAGCGGGCCGTCTGCCGGGCGTCGCCCAGGTACCCCCGGCCGACACCGGGGCCGCCCAGGTAGATCTCGCCGGGCTCGCCGGGCCGTACCGGGAGCAGGTCGGGACCGAGCACGTAGGCGGTGGCGGAGCCCGCCGGGAACCCCAGGCAGACCCGTTCGGTCTCGTGCACCTCGGCCTCGACGGAGCCGATCGAGCACTCGGTCGCGCCGTAGATGCTGATCGCGGTCGTGCCGGAGGCGCGCAGCGCCTTCCACAGCTCGGCGCCGGGTTTCTCCCCGCCGAAGACCAGCAGGTCCAGCGGCTCGTCCAGCAGGCCGAACTCCACCAGCAGCGCCAGCTGCGAGGGGGAGCAGTCCACCACGTCCAGGTTCCCGGTCAGGAAACTGCCCGGGTCGCGGCGCTCCATCTCGTCGAAGAGCACCAGCCGGTGGCCGAGCGCGATGGTCGGCAGCACCTGGTCGATGAAGGAGTCGAAGGTGACCGGGGCGCCGCCGCCGACCCGGAGCGTGCCGTCGGCGGCGACCTTCCGGTAGGCCGGGGCGAGCTGGGTCAGCACGTGCTCGGCCAGCCCCAGGTGCTCGATGAGGACGCCCTTGGGCGAGCCGGTGGACCCCGAGGTGAACACCACGTACGCCAGCAGGCGCGGGTGGACCTCCTCCGGCACGCCCGGTCGCGTCTCCTCCGGCGCGCTCCGCGCCTGACCGGACGGCCAGTCGTCGCCGATCACCGCCTTCGCCCCGGCCAGGGCCAGCTTCTCGGCGATGCGGGCCTCCGGCTCGGTGGGGTCCAGGAGCAGGAAGGCGGCACCCGCGCGCCACACCCCCAGCATGGCGACGATCAGCCAGGTGCTCCTGGCGCACTTGACGGCCACCACGTCCTCGGCCCCGATCCCGCGTCCCCGCAGGTCGGCGGCGAGCGCGCGCGAGCGGGCGTCCAGTTCGGCGAACGTCAGCTCGCCGTCGGGCGCCTCAACCGCGACCGCCGAGGGGCGCTCCGCGGCGACCGTGTCGAAGAGCCGGTGCGTCGCGGCGAAACCGGTCACCGGCGCTCCCAGTCGGCGACCGCTTCGGCCAGCGCGGCGAGCGCCGCCCGGATCCGCTCACCGGGGATCCCCGTCGGGAAGCGGATGTGCCCGCCGATCACCGGCGCGTAGTTGGCCGAGGTCGTCAGCACCAGCCCGTGACGCTCCAGCGCGAAGTCCGCGAACGCCTCCACGTCGGGCACCTTCAGATCCAGCCAGATCTGTGTCCCCCCGGGGGGGAGCGGCGTGTCGAGCCGCGTCCCCGCGGCGGCGGCGGCGAAGGCGTCGCGGCCGCGTCGTACCGCCTCGACCAGGGCCATGTTGCCCATGGTCAGCGCGGCGGCGGCGGCGTGCTGCGCCTGGCCGCTGACGGCCACGAGCTCCCACTCCAGGCGCGGTACCAGCCGGTCGATCACCGAGGGGGCGGCCACCACCCAGCCGATCCGGTCACCGGGGCGGCCCAGCTTCTTCGAGGCCGAGTTGACCACGGCCATCCGCGGGCCGGACGTGGCCAGCTCCACCGGGGCGGGGACCGGCTCGGCGCGGAAGTCGAAGGAGTCGTAGACGGCGTCGTACAGGACGAACACCTCGGGGCGGGCGGCGAGTTCGCCCAGCACGTCGAGGTAGCCGGGTTCGAGAACCGCGCCGGTCGGGTTGTGCGGCAGGTTGACGTAGACGACCGTCGGCCCGTCCACCTCGGCCAGCAGGAGCGCCAGGTCGGCCGGGGTCCCGGTCAGCGGCAGCGCCCTGGCGCGTATCCCGGCGGCGCGCATGAGATCGTGGACGCCGACGAAGACCGGTGTGGCGTGCAGCGCCGTGCGGTAGCCGAGAGCCGCGAGGTCGCGCAGGACCAGCCCGACCGCGTGCATGCCGCCGGCGGTGATCAGGATGCTGGACTCGTTCACCAGCTCACGCTTGGCCACCGCCTCCAGCAGCAGCGGGTGTCCCTGGGAAGGGGCGTATCCGTAGGGGATCGTCCCCGCCGCGGGCGGGACCGCCGGCGCCGAGCCCTCCGGCCACTGGGGGACGTTCTCGACCAGGATCGACCAGTCGCGCCCGGGGTGCGCCTCGGCGTAGTTGAGCCTGCGCTGCAGCGCGGAGATCTGCCCGCTCACGCCTCGCCCAGCTTCCGTCGCAGGCTCAGCGGGCGCATGTCGGTCCATACCGTGGCGATGTGGCCGAGGCAGTCGTCCTTGCCGCCGGTGAACCCGCTCGCACGCCAGCCCGCCGGGATCGCCTGCTCGGCAGGCCAGATCGAGTACTGCTCCTCGTCGTTGCTGACGACCTGGTAATTCACGAGGTCAAACCACCTTCCGCATGATGTTCAACGCGTCGTCGACGTCCTTGCGCGAGACACCGGAGTGGGTGACGGCGCGGACGCGGCCGTGCCCGAACTCGCCGACCGCGAGCCCGAGACCCCGAAGGGTCCGTACGAGCTCGGCCGGCTCGTGGCCGGGTACCCGGAACAGGACGATGTTGGTCTGCACGTGCGCCGGCTCGATCTCCAGGCCGGGCAGCTCGGCGAGCCCCTCGGCGAGGATCCTCGCGTGCTCGTGATCCTCGGCCAGCCGGTGGTAGGTCTCCAGCGCGATCAGCCCGGCGGCCGCGATCACCCCGGCCTGCCGCATGCCGCCGCCGAGCATCTTCCTGGCGGTCCTGACCCGGCGGACGAAGGCAGCCCCTCCCGCGACCATCGACCCGATCGGCGCGCCGAGCCCCTTGGACAGGCAGAACTGCACCGAATCGGCGTACCCGGCGATGACCGACGGTTCGACGCCCTGGCCCACGGCGGCGTTGAACAGCCGCGCCCCGTCCAGATGGACGGGCAGCCCGTGCCCGTCGGCGAAGGCCCGCACCTCGGCCAGGTAGTCCAGGCCGAGGAACCGCCCGCCGCACCGGTTGTGGGTGTTCTCCAGGCAGATCAGCCCGACCGGCGCGAACTGGGGGTCCCCCTCCTCCTCCGGGAACCCGGCGGCCAGCGTCTCCAGCGCGATCCGCCCGTCCGGCTCGTTGCGCAGCGGCTCGTAGCCCACCCCGCCGCACACCGCCGCGCCGAACGCCTCGTACAGGTAGACGTCGGTCTCCGCGCCGACCAGCACCTTGGAGCCGCGCGGGCAGTGCGTCATGATCGAGGTGAGGTTGGCCATGGTGCCGCTCGGCATCAGGCACGCGGCCTCGACGCCCAGCAGCGCCGCCGTGCGCTCCTCCAGGGCGTTGACCGTCGGGTCCTCGCCGTAGACGTCGTCGCCGAGTTCGGCGTCGGCCATGGCCCGCCGCATGGCGGCCGTGGGCAGCGTGAAGGTGTCGCTGCGCATCTCGATCATGAGGTCTCCAGCAGGAATCGGATCTCGTTCTCGGCCGCCACCAGGGCCTTGTCCGCCTCGTCGCCGACGGCGATGACGTGACCCAGCCGCCCGTAGGCGTCCCGGGGCGGCCCGATCTCCTGTCCGGGCACGGCGGTCACGGTCACGGCCGTCACCCCCGGCACGGCCAGCGCCCGCTCGACGCCCTCGACCCGCTCCAGCCGCCCGGCCCGCTCGGCCAGCAGGAACCTGATCCCGCCCTGGCCGTGCGAGAGCGGTTCCAGCTCGACCGGCAGCCCGGCGGCGGCGCGGAGCTGCTGCCGCAGCAGGTCGACGCCGGTGACCTGGCGGATCAGCTCCGGGATCATCCCGCCGGCGAGCCTGGGGTTGATCTCCACGATCGCGGGTCCGTGAGCGGTCAGCTTGACCTCCGTGTGCGACGGCCCCAGCGTGAGACCGGTGGCGATCAGCGCGGCCCGCACGGTCTCCGCCACCGAGGGGTCGACCCGCGCGGGGAACAGGTGCTGGTGTTCCACGAAGTACGGCAGGCCGCGCACGGACTTGGCGGTGACGCCGACCAGCTCGTGGCCGAACATCTCGACGCTGTACTCCGGCGCGTCCAGGAACTCCTCGACGAGGACGGCGCCCGCGGTGGGCTGCCCGCGCACGTTGACCTTCCTGGCCAGCACGGCCTCCGCGTGCGCGGCGGCCTGCCCGGCGTCCCAGCAGAGCAGCACGTCCTGCGAGCCGGACTCGTCGGCGGGCTTGACCACGCAGGGCAGCCCGGCCAGGGCCACGGCGGCGGCGACCTGTCCCGGCTCGGTCACCCTGCTCCACCGTGGCTGCCGCACCCCCGCCTCGGCCAGGACGGCCCGCAGCCTGCTCTTGTCCCGGCAGATCGCGACCGACTCGGGGGGGTTGCCCGGCAGGTGCAGCCAGGCGGCCAGCTCGGCCACCACCGGGACGTAGAAGTCGCTGGTCGTGGTGATCGCGGCCAGGTCGGCGCGGTGGAAACGGCTCTGGACGACCTCGCGGAGCTCGACATGGCTGTTGGTGTCGCAGACGACCACGTCGCAGCCGGTGTCGCCGAGCCCCGCGTACCGCTCGGGGGCGCCGGTCAGCAGCACCGGCTCGACGCCCAGCTCGCGGGCGGCGGCGAGGGCGAGCATGCCGGTGCCGGTGGTGTTGGACTCCACGAACAGCATGCGCCTTCGCGCCTCGTGCCGGACCTCGGCCCTGGACCAGGTGAACACCTCGGTGCCGTAGGGCACCACGGTGGGGGCGCTCGCGCGGGGCAGCGACGTCAGGCGGTGCTCGGTCCAGTAGCCGGGATCGTAGATGGTCTCGGCGTACCGGTCCCCCCGGTCGGGCAGGATGCCGACGACCCGGGTCCCGGGCGCCACGCGGCCGGCCACGTCCTTCAGCACCTGGTAGACCGAGCCCGAGGTGTTGCCGCCGAAGATCTGCTCCTCCGCGGCGAGGTCCAGGGTGGCGGCGAAGGCCTCGTGGTCGTTGAGCCAGTGGACCTCGTCGATCAGCGTGTGGTCGAGGTTCTGCGGCCGGATGCTGTTGCCGAGCCCGCTCTGCAGCCGCCCGGCCCGGTCCGGCTGGTCGAACAGGGCGCTGCCCACGCAGTCCACGCCGACGACCCGCAGCCCGGGGTTGTCCCGGCGCAGCGCCCGCGCGGTGCCGCACAGCGAACCGCCGCTGCCCACCGACCCCACCAGCACGTCGACCCGCCCCAGGGCGGTCAGGAGCTCCCCGGCCAGCTCGCGGTAGGCGCCGGGGTTGTCGGCGTTGCTGTACTGCCGGGGCCAGAAGGCCCCGGGCAGGCCGGCCATCAGCTCCTCCAGCCGTTCCAGGCGCGCGCTCTGCCAGCCGTGGCTCGTCATCGCCTCCACCACGTGCACCTCACAGCCGAGAGCGCGCAGTTTGGTCCAGGTCAGCCGGTCGATGCGGGGGTCGGTCACGATGTGCACCGCGTGCCCGAGGGAGCGCCCCACCAGCGCGACGCCCAGGGCCATCGTCCCCGAGGAGCTCTCCACGATCGGCGCGCCCTCGGCCAGCGCGCCGATCCTGCGGGCCGACACGATGATGTTCCTGGCCACCCGGTCCTTCATCCCGAACGGGTTGGCCAGCTCCAGCTTGGCGTGGACGGAGGCCGGCCCGAGCCCGAGCCGGACCAGCGGGGTGTTGCCTATGTGTTCATGAAGCACCGGAGACCCCCGCGTCGGTGAGCGTGACGGATCGGTGCACGCTGGTCCTGCCGCCCAGCGACGCACAACGACCCCTGATGTCGTCGATCTTCGCGGCCAGCTCCGGGTCGTCGGCGGCGAGCAGGACGCCCAGCATGGTGCCGCTGTGCGCCGCGACGACGCCGAGGCCGCCCGCGGCGCGGCACGCCCGCCGTACCGGGCGGAAGGCGTCCCGCCCGTGCCGGCCCGCGTGCAGTTCGGCGCTGCGGGTGGCGATCCCGCCGACCGTGGCCAGATCGCCGCGGGCCACCGCGGTGGTCAGGCGGTCGAGCAGCAGGGCGTACTCGCGCCGGGTCGCCGGGCCGATCACCGGGAGGTCGCGGTTGTAGGCGACGGTGTCCACCTGGCCGCCCTCGTCGTAGCCGACGATGACCAGCCCGGGCAGGCACCCGAGGGTGTTGCGCAGCCGCACGTCGCGGTGGTGGAAGGCGACGATGTGGTCGTACATCACCCCGTCGGTGGGCTCCAGGCCCCGCAGCAGCGCCTCGATCTCGGGGGCGGTCAGGACCCTGCCGGCGGCGTCGGCCACGGCCCGCGCCGTCGCGACCAGATCCGCCGACGAACTGGCCATCCCCTTGCCCTCCGGCAGGTTCCCGGTCAGCAGCAGGTGCCCGCCCCCGGGCAGGCCGAGGACGTCCAGCGCCAGGCGGGCCAGCGTCAGGGCCTTGTGCTTGTGGCCGGGCTCGACCGTGACCGCCGGCGACTCCGGCGTGGGGGTGAAGAAGGCGGTGGTCCCCTGCGTGACGGGCAGCGTCACGAGGAAGTGCTCGCCGTCGGGCAGCACTCCCTGCAGCAGCTCCCCGAAGGTCCCCCTGGCCTGGCCGACTCCGATCACGTGAGCCCCAGCGCCCGGTCGAGACCGGCGGGAACGCCGGCGAGCGTCCGCGCCCTGGCCGCCCACCGGGCGGACGACCGCTCCCGCCGCCCGGCCTGGTCGGCCAGCGCCGCCAGGACCTGCCGGGGGTTGGCCGACCCGGCCGAGGTCAGGCGCTCCAGCGCGGTCTCCACGTCGAAGGCCTCCGCCAGCAGGGTCCCGGCCTCCGGTACGGCGTACCCGTGCTCGCCGGCCGCCTCACGCAGCACCCCGGGGGCGTGCGCGCCGGGCGGGCGGCCGTCGGCGAGCGAGCGGGTGACGTACGCCCCGGCGATCACCTGGGCGGTCCGCCACGGCACCCCCGCCCGCAGGGTGAGCGCGTTGGCGAGGCTGAACCCGCCGAAGAACTCCTCGGAGCAGGCCGCCCGGAGGCGCTCCTCGCGCCATTCCAGGCCGCGCAGCACCTCGGTGAGGAGCAGCAGGGCCGAACGGCCGGTCTCGAAGGCCGCGCGGACGTGCGTCCCCGCCTCCTTGGAGACCTCGACCAGGTTGGTGTAGGGCGTGTTGCGCTGCCCGAGCAGCACGTCGACGTGGAAGGCGGCCAGGTGCGCGGTCCTGCCCCGCACGCGTTCGAGCACCGGGAAGTTCCGCTTCTGCGGCATCGCCGCGGATATCCCCGACAGCGCGTCCGGCAGGTCGAAGAAGCCGTGGCCGGCGCCGCCCCACGTCAGCAGGTCGGTGCAGAAGCGGCTGAGCAGCGAGCCCAGCAGGCTCAGCTCCGCGGTCAGCTCGGCCGCCCACTCGCGGGAGGCCACCCCGTTCAGCGCCAGCGGTTCCGCGCGCGCGAACCCCAGCAGGGTGGCGAGGCGGTCGCGGTCCCAGCCGAGTTCCTGCCCGGACATCGCACCGCTGCCCAGCGGGCAGGCGTCGATCTCGTCGAAGGTCGCCAGCATCCGCGAGGACCTGCGCAGCAGCCGGTCGGCGAGGGCGGCCAGGTAGAACCCGGGGCTCATGATCTGGGCGGCCTGGAAGTGGGTGTGGCCGGGCATCGGCAGCTCCGCCGAGCGGGCGGCGTTGCCGAGGACCGCCTCGATCAGCCCGTCCAGGTCGGCCGCCAGCTCGACGAGGAGCCGCCTGCCCGCCATGAGCTGCGCGCAGGCCTGCAGGTCGTTGCGGCTCCTGTCGACGTGCCAGGCCGGTACCGCCGACGCCGACCGCTCACCCACCAGGCGTTCCATGGCCAGCGCGAGGTCCGACAGGCATTCCTGCCGGCGGTCCTCCATGTCGGCGGCGGTGATCGACCTCAGGGCGGCGGCGAGCGCCCGCCCCTCCTCCGGGCGGATCACGGCCATCCTGACGTACTCCGCGACCAGCGCCAGCTCGATGGCCACGTAGGAGGGCAGCAGGTGGGCCACCTCGTGACGGAACTGCGGGTCGAGCACCTCCTCGCGGAGCAGGCGGCCGGGGCCGCCGCTCACGCGCCCGCTCCACCGGTCGCTCACCCCGCCTCCCGGGTTCTCTCCGGGACGCGCTCCACCTTCCGCACGTGCGAGAGGGCGAGCAGGATCGGGGTGCCCAGCATGCCGATCGAGGCGATGACCAGCGTCATGGTGACGCCGGCGAAGCTGCCCAGGACGCCGCCCAGCAGCACGCCGATCGGGACGAGGCCCATGACGGCCATGCGGCTGGCGGCGTTCATCCGGCCCTGGAACTCGTCCGGCGTGACCGCCGCCCGGAGACTGCGCACGTTGATGCTGTAGATCACGACGAGGGCCGCGTCCACGGTGTACATCGCGACCATCAGGGTGATCGCGAGCGGCACGGGCATCAGCGTGGCCAGCGGCGTGAGGAGCGAGGCGAGCGCGGCCAGCGTGGAGGTCAGGACGAGCAGCCGGCCGAGCGGCAGCCGCCTGCTGACCGAGGTGGCGGCCAGCGCGCCGATCAGCGCGCCCGCGCCGGACGCCGCGAAGATCACGCCCACCCAGAACGCCTCGATGCCCAGCGTCCTGGTGACGAAGGTCAGGGCGGCGGGTTCGGCCAGCGCGGTGAAGAAGTTGACGATCAGCGTGGCGAGGATCAGCGTCCGCACGGTCAGGTGCCCGGCGACGAAGCGGACGCCCTCCACGATGTCGCGCCGGATCGATCGGCCCTCCTCGGCCTCGACCGGCTCCTCCCTCTTCCTGATCAGGGCGGTGAAGACGGCGGAGAGCGCGAACAGCGCCGAGTTGACCACCATGGAGACCGGCCCGGCCAGGAACTGGAAGACGACGCCCGCGAGGGCGTGGCCGCCGATGCCGGCGGCCGAGGCGCTCAGCTCCAGCTTGGCGTTGCCCTCCACCAGATCCTCCGGCTCGACCAGCTCGGGCAGCAGGGAGGCGCTGCCGATGTCGGCGACCACGCTGCACAATCCGACGCCGAAGGCCACCGCGACCAGGAGCGGCACGCTCAGCCAGCCCTGCCACCCGGCCACCGGGATGACGACGAGCAGGACGGCGCGGGCACCGTCGGCCGCGATCACGATCGGCCGCTTGGGCCGGCGATCCAGCCAGGCGCCGGCGAACAGGCTCACCAGGAGGACCGGGACGTGCCCCGACGCGGCCAGCAGGCCCACCTCGAACACCGAGGCGTCCAGCGTCAGGGTGGCCAGCAACGGGAACATCACCGCGATCATGTTCGCGGCGAACATGGAGGAGGTCTGGCCGAACCAGAGGTTACGGAAGTCGGGCAGCCTGAACAGCCCGGTGGAGGTCGATGCCACGGAGACTCTCTCGCCGTTGGGGAGGGCTACTTCTGACGGACCAGGAAGCCGAGTTCGAGGCCTGTCGAGTCGACACCGGGATCGGTCGTCGCGCGCGCCACGAGCTCGCCGCCCGCCTCCTCGATCAGCTCCTCCCAGAACTCCCGGCGCTCCAGCCGCTGCCTGGTGATCTGGTGGATCAGGTAGTACGGGTTGTAGTACGCCAGGCCCAGCCCGTGGCGGGTCACCCCCGGGTCGAGCGGCCTGTGGTCCACCTCGACGATCGCCAGGTGGGCACCGGCGGTCGCGCCGATCGCCGTGCGCACCACCTCGACGACGGCCGGGCGGCCCTGCTGCTCCAGGACCTCCTGCAGGGAGAAGGCCGTGACGAAGCAGGGCGAGGCCGCGGCCGTGGCGGCGTGGGCGATGTAGCCCTCGGCGGTGTCGACCACGAACTCCACGTGCCCGTCCATGCCGCGTTCGGCCGCGGCGGCCCTGGCGTTGGCGATGTTGCCCTCGTCGGGGTCCGCGCCGATGCCGCGCACGCCCCCGGCGCACAGGTCGAGCAGGAAGGTGCCGTCCCCGCAGCCCAGGTCGATCACCGCGTCCGGGGGCGCCGGCAGCGTGGCCAGCAGGTCGTGGACCAGCGGGATGGCGTCGTGACGGCTTATGCCGCAGCTGCCGCGGCCCACCATCGTGCCGTTGCGCGAGGCGTAGACGTTCCGGTCGGCCATCACCTCGGGCAATTCCAGGAGGGTGCCGCCGTAGCCGCCGATCAGCAGCTCGTACCAGGGGCGGAAGGCGAGGAATTCACGCCCCTTCGCGGTGAGCTCGGGTTGGCGCTCGGGGTCAATGACGATGCCCTCGGCCGCGAGGTAGCGTAGGAGGCCGGCGACACGCTCGCTGTCGAGGGAGAGCCCCGCCGCGAGGTCGTCGAGCTTCCGCTCCCCCGTGAGGGCATCCATGAGACCGCTGGTCATTGAATACTCAAGAACCTGTGCCAGAAAGAACTGCCGAATCGGTTGGATAGCGGCGATTGTCCGAATCTCGAAATCTCGTAGCACGGCGTCCCCCGAGCGGTGTCAAAGAGATGTTTACCCTGAGCCGTAAAGGACCATAGCGAACAAGGATAGGGACTGCAATGGGTATATGAAAGAGATGTCGGATCGGCTAGCGTGTGATACGGTTTCGCGCCATGGGTGAGGCTGACGTGCATCTATGTCGCGATCTATCCGTGGACCGGGCGGTTTTGACGATTGCCCGGGAGCGCCCTCGTCACCCCGCCGTCACACTGGGGGACGAAACCGTTGACTATGGCGAGTTGAGTGACAGGGCACTGGAACTGGTAAGGGAGTTAACCGGTTTACCGCCGCAGAGAATCGGGATCGAGGGCCATCGGAGCATCGCGGCGATTGTCGCCATGCTCGGGATATCGTCGGCGGGGCATTCGTTCGCGGTGCTGAATCCGGAAAACCCCGAGGGCCTAAGATTTGATCTTAGAAAAACGGCCGGAATCCAGCTGGTGATAGATCCGCTAACTGGCGAATTGCACCGTGATGACCGGTTCGTTCCTTCGCCCGTCGGTGAAGAGATATACCTCCTGCACACTTCTGGTAGTTCCGGACGACCCAAAGGGGTGTCCATCTCCCGCGGCAATCTCGCGTATTCCACCGGGGCCCGGTTCGCGGTCCACGGCCGGTCCGGAGTCCCCGTCTCGCTCCTGCTCTTCCCCCTGCACTTCGACGGTGCGATGGCGTCGATCTGGGGGACCCTCGCCGCGGGCGGCCACCTGGTGATCGCGGACGAGGCCGAGCGGCGCGACCCCGACGCCATCGCCGACCTGATCGAACGGCACGCCGTCACCCACACCATCACCGTGCCGAGCCTGCACGCCGAGCTGCTGCCGGTGCTGGCGGACCGGCGGCCCGCGCTGAAGCTCATGGTCGTGGCGGGGGAGGCGCTCACCCGGGCGGTCATCGACCAGCACTTCGCGCTCCTGCCGAAGGTGCCGCTCTGCAACGAGTACGGCCCGACGGAGTGCACGATCTGGGCCTCCTACCGCACCTACGACAGCCCCGCGCCCCCGGCCATCGGCTTCCCCATCCCGGGCACGGAGATCGAGCTGCTGGACGACCGGCTGCGCGCCGTACCCGACGGCGAGGTCGGGCAGATCGCCGTCAGCGGCCCCGGGGTGAGCGCCGGGTACGTCGGCGACCCCGAGGAGACCGCGGCCAGGTTCGCCGGCGGACGCTACCTCACCGGCGACCTCGGACGCCGGCGGGCGGACGGCGAGCTGGAGTTCGTGGGACGGCTGGACAACGAGATCAAGATGCGCGGGGTGCGCGTCACCCTGGAGACGATCGAGGCGGCCGTGGCGGCGGCCCCCGGCGTGCTCGCCGCCGCCGTCGCCTACGACGCGGCGAACTCGACCTGCTACGCCTTCGTGGTGGGCCGGGCGGCCGGGGTGCGCGCGCGGGTCGCCGAGCTGCTGGGCCCGGCGCTGGTGCCCGACCACGTGCTCGTCGTGGAGACGCTCCCGCGCACGGCGCACGACAAGGTCGACCGGGAACGGCTGCTGGCCGACGCGCTCCCCGCCCCGGTGGAGGCCGACGACGGCACCCTGGCCGGGCGGATCGCCGGAGCCTGGGCGACGGTGCTCGGCGTCAGCCCGGTGCAGGCGATGGAGGGGGCCAACTTCTTCGGGCTCGGCGGCAACTCGCTGTCCGTCCTGAAGCTCGCCCGCACGCTCAGCGCCGTGGCGGGACGCCGGATCACCGCCAGGGAGCTCTACCGGCACAGCACGCTGGACGAGCAGCTCGCGCTGATAGGAGGACGGGATGGAGCCTGACGCCCTCCTGCTGGGCTCGACCTACCGGACGGGCAGGCAGCACGAGATCTGGGCGTGGATGCGCGAGCACGCCCCGGTCCACCGGCACGAACCCGGGGCCTTCCCCGGATTCTGGTCGCTGACGCGCTACGACGAGATCAAGGAGGTGCTGCGGGACGCGGACGCCTACAGCTCCTCCTCCGGCATCCTGCTCAGGCCGCTGGAACAGGGAGCCGACCCCGGCGGCGGCCGGACGCTGGCGCTGTCCGACCCCGGACGGCACCAGGCGCTGCGCGGCGCCGTCGCGAACTGGTTCGCCCCCCGCGCCCTGCGCCGGCTGGCCGAGTCGATGGAGCGTACGGCGAGCGCCATCGTGGGGGAGTGCCTGGCCGCCGGCCGGATCGACTTCGTGACCGACGTGGCGGCCAAGCTGCCCGTCGAGGTGGTCTGCTCGTTCATGGACATCCCCGCGACGGACCGGCCCGACCTCGTCGGATGGGCGACGGCCGCGTTCTGCGCCGACACGCCGACCGAGCGCAGCCTCGCCCACCTGGAGATCCTGGAGTACTTCACCGACCTGGCCGAGCGCCGCCGCGACGAACCCGGCGAGGACCTGGTGAGCGTGCTGACGCGGGTCAGGCTGGACGGCGAGCTCCTGCCCGTCGAGGACGTGGTGCTCAACTGCGACAGCCTGTTCGTGGGGGCCACGGAGAACGTCAGGCAGACGCTGGCCGCCGGCATGCTGGCCCTGCTCGAACACCCCGCCCAGTGGGAACTGCTCCGCGCGGACTTCGAGCGGTTCGCCGACCCCGCCATCGAGGAGATCCTCCGCTGGACCTCCACCGGCACGCACACGATGCGGCGCGCCACCCGCCCCGCCGAGCTCGGCGGCCGCGCCATCGCCGCGGGCGACCTCCTGGTCTGCTGGCTCCCCTCCGCCAACAGGGACGGCGCGCACTTCCCCCGGCCCGACGTCTTCGACCTGACCCGCGCCCCGAACCAGCACCTGACCCTGGGGTTCGGCCCGCACTACTGCGTCGGCACCCAGCTCGCCCGGCTGGAGATCAGGGCGATCCTCCGTGAGTTCACCGGCCGGGTCGGCCGGGTCGCCCTCGACGGCGCGCCCGAGTTCCTGGAATCCCCGGTCATCGGCGGTCCCGGCCGGTTGCCGCTCTCCCTGAGCCGATCGACCCCTGAGCCGATCGACCCCTGAGCCGATCGACCCCTGAGCCGATCGACCCCTGAGC
>NZ_JBFABE010000029.1:0-33548 GCF_040640155.1 Streptosporangium sp. NPDC023615 | reverse complement strand
AGCCGATCGAACCCTGAGCTGATCGAAAGGAACGCCGGTGAGCGAGGCCTTTCCCGCCTCCAAGGTGCAGGAACAGTTCTACGTCGCGCAGCAGGCCCTCGGCGACGCGACGACCTACCACGCGCCGCTCTTCCTGCGGGTGCGCGAACCGGCCGGCGCGCTGCGCGAGGCGGTCACCCGCCTGGCCGAGCGGCACGAGGCCCTGCGCACGACCTTCAGGCCCGGCGCCCAGGGACTGCTCCAGGTGGTCGCCGACGCCCCCGTCCTCGACTGGGTGGAGATCACCTACGCCGACGAGACCGAGCGGCGGCGGGACCTGGCCGAGCAGGCCCGGCGCCCCTTCGACCTGCACGCCGGTCCGCTGTTCCGCGCCGGGCTGCTGCGCTGCCCGGACGCCGATCCGGTGCTGATGCTCTGCTTCCACCACATCGTCTGCGACGGCTGGTCGATACGGGTGCTGACCGAGGAACTGGCCGCCGTCATCGCGGGGGAGGAGCTCGACCCCGAGCCGTTCCAGTACGGCGACTACGCCCTCTGGCACAACGAGTGGCTCGACAGCCTGGCGGGACGGCGGAAGATCGCCCACTGGGCGGAGACCCTCGGCGGGGACCTCCCCGTCCTGTCCCTGCCCGGATCGCCGCCCGGCGGGACCGCCGAGGAGCGACGGTCCCTGCCCGAGGCCGCGCTCACCCGGCTGGGTGAGCTGGCCGCCCGGAGCGGCAGCACGCTCTTCGTGACGATGCTCACCGCCTACAAGCTCGTGCTGGCCGACCGGAGCGGACTGCGCGACCTCGTGATCGGCACCCCGTCGGTCAACCGGGGCCGGGCCGAGTTCCAGCGCACGGTCGGCTGCTTCGCCAACATGATCGCGATCAGGACCGACCTGAACGGCGCCACCACCTTCCGGGAGGCGATGGAGCGGGTACGCTCCTCCGCCCTGGACGCCCAGGACCACCAGGACGTGCCGTTCGAGGTCGTCCTGCGCGCGGTGAACCCGCCACGTTCCGAGCACAGCCCGATCTTCCAGGCGGCCTTCTCGGTGGAGGACGTCACGGTCGAGCCGGCGGCCGGCCTCGTCCCCGTCCAGGTCGAGCTGGACACCGTCAAGTACCGGCTCCAGCTGCACGTCGACCTGGGCGGCCGCGTCGCGATCCTGCACGGCGCGACCCCGGACCTGGCCGAGGGGTTCGTCCGCGCGCTGGAGCTGGCGGCGGAGGACCCGGACCGGCCGCTCGCGGACTTCCTGACCGGGAAGGCCGCCACCGCCCCCGCGACCGGCGGTACGGCCGCCGGGCACGGCTACGTCCCTCCCCGCGACGACACCGAGAAGGTCCTGGCCGAACTCTGGACCGAGGTGATCGGCAGGGACCCCGTCGGCATCGACGACAACTTCTTCGCCCTGGGCGGCGACTCCATGCGGATCGTCCAGCTCGTGGCCAAGGCGGCCGAACGCGGCCTGGCCTTCCGGCTCCGCGACGTCCTGCGCAACCAGACCATCAGGGCCCTGGCCCCCCGGGTCGGCCACGCCGCGCCCGTGCGGCCACGGCCGGAACCCTTCGCCCTGCTCGACCCGGCCGACCGCGCGGCGCTTCCGCCCACCGCGGTCAACGCCTACCCCCTGGCCATGCTCCAGGCGGGCATGCTCTACCACACCGAGCTGGACGGCGCCTACCACGAGGTGGTCCGGTTCCGGCTGCGGCTGCCCGCCTACTCCGAACAGGCCTGGAGGACGGCCGCCGCCCGCCTCGTGGACCGTCACGACGTCCTGCGCACCTCCTTCTCACCCGGCGACTTCACCGTCCCCCTGCAGATCGTCCACGACCGGACGGCCGGACCGCCGATCACCTTCGAGGACCTCCGCGGACACCCCCGCGCCGCGGAGCTCGTCGCCGGCCGTGCCCGCCTGGAGGCGGAACTGCCGCTGGACCGGGAGCGCGGACCCCTTCTGCGGCTCCATCTCCAGCGCCTCGGCGACGACGACGTCCAGCTGTGGCTCGTCAGCCACCACGCGATCGTCGACGGATGGAGCCAGCAGGTGCTCCTCGACGACCTGTTCACGCTCTACCTGGCCGAGCTCGGACAGGCCACGCCCCAGCCCCCGCCCGCGGCGCGCTACGACGCGTTCGTGGCCCTGGAACTGGCCGCCCTGCGCGACGCCGGGCAGGCCGCGTTCTGGCGGGACCGGCTCGCCGGCCTCACCGCCACGACGGTCCCCGCCGCTCCGGGCCGGGCGGAGCCCGAGCCCGCCATGCGCGTGTGGGACCTGCCGGACGGCGAAAGGCTCGTCGAACTGGCGAAGAGGCTCCGGGTCCCGATGCGCCTGCTGCTGCTCGCCGTGCACCTGCGGGTGCTGTCCGCGCTGGGCGGCACCGACGACGTGGTCTCCGGCGTGGTCTACAACGGGCGGGTGCCCGAACCGGACGGCGACCGGGTGATCGGGCTCTTCCTCAACACGCTGCCCTTCCGCTGCGCCCTCGGCGACGGCAGCTGGGCGGAGCTCGTCGCGAAGGTGGCCGCGACCGACGAGGCGATCCAGCCGAACCGCCGCTTCCCCATGGCCGAGCTGCAGCGGATGAACGGCGGCGCGCCGCTGTTCGAGGTGTACTTCAACTACACGCACTTCCACAACGAGCGGCGGCTGGCCGTGGAGGTGCTCGACGCCGACAGCGCGGAGCCCACCAACTTCCTGTTCGGCGTGGAGTTCAACACCGACGCCGTCACCGGCCAGGTCGGCATGGGCATCCGCTTCGACGCCTCCCGTATCGCCGAGGCGGACGCGGAACGCTTCCACGGCTACTACCTGGCCGCGCTCGGCTCGCTGGTGGCCGATCCGGACGCGGCCCACTCCGGGGCCGAGCTGCGCGGAGCCGAGGAGATCCGGGCCGTGGAGGCCTGGAACCGGACGGAGACCGACCACCCCGGGCCGTACCTGCTGCACCGGATCGTCGAGGAGAGGGCGCGGCTGGTCCCCGACGCCCCGGCGATCGTCTTCGGCGACACCACGCTCACCTACCGCGAGGCCGACGCCCGGGCCAACCGGCTCGCCCACCACCTCGTCGAGCGGGGCGCGCGCCCCGGGGACGCGATCGGCGTCCGCCTGCCGCGTTCGGCCGACCTGCCCGTCGTGCTGCTCGCCGTCCTCAAGGCCGGATGCGCCTACCTGCCGATCGACGTGGACCACCCGCCCGCGCGGGCCGAGAGCCTGATCGCCGACGCCGGCGCGCGGATCGTGCTGACCGCGCTCCCGGACCTCTCCGGTCTCCCCGGCACGCCGCCCGCCGTCACGATCGGCGCGGACACCCCGGCGTACCTGATCTACACCTCGGGTTCCACCGGACGGCCGAAGGGCGTGCTCGTCTCCCACCGGGCGATCTGCAACCGGCTGCGATGGATGCAGGAGGAGTTCGCCCTCACCCCCGGCGACCGGGTGCTGCAGAAGACGCCCTACACCTTCGACGTCTCGGTCTGGGAGTTCTTCTGGCCGCTGATGGAGGGCGCCTGCCTGGTCGTGGCGGAGCCGGACGGCCACCGCGACCCCGAGTACCTGGTGGACGTGATCAACCGGGCGGGCGTCACGGTCGTCCACTTCGTCCCGTCGATGCTCGGTGCCTTCCTCGACGTGGCGGGGGCCCGCAGGTGTCCCGGCCTGCGGCTGGTGGTCTGCAGCGGCGAGGCGCTGCCCAGGGCGACGGCCGACGCCTTCCACGCCCAGTCCGCGTCGGCGCTGGTGAACCTCTACGGCCCGACCGAGGCGGCCGTCGACGTGACCTGCTGGAGGTGCGTGCCGGGCGAGCGGGGGCCGGTCCCGATCGGGCGCCCGATCGCCAACGTCCGCATCCACCTGCTGGACGCCCACGGCCGCGAGGTGCCCGTCGGGGTCACCGGGGAGCTGCACATCGGCGGGGCCGGGCTGGCCGAGGGCTACCACCGCGACCCGGAACTGACCGCCTCGCGGTTCATCGCCCACCCCCGGCTCGGGCGCCTCTACCGGACCGGTGACCTGGCCCGGTGGCGGGGCGACGGCGCGATCGAGTACCTGGGACGCACCGACCACCAGGTGAAGATCCGCGGCATGCGGGTGGAGCCGGGCGAGATCGAGGCGGTACTGACCGGTCACCCGTCGGTGGGGAGCGCCGCCGTGCTGCTCCGCGACGACCGCCTGGTGGCCTACCACACGGGTTCGGCCCCGGCGGAGGAGCTCCGGGCGCGCTGCGCCGAGGTCCTGCCGGAGCACATGGTGCCCTCCGCGATCGTGGCGCTCGCCGAACTCCCGGTGACCCCCAACGGAAAGCTGGACCGCGACGCGCTTCCGGCACCGGCGCCGCCGGAGGGCGGGGGGAGGGGACGAGAGCCGCGCACCCCCCGCGAGGAGGTGCTGGCTGCCCTCTTCGCGGAGGTCCTCGGCGTGGAACGGGTCGGCGCCGACGAGAGCTTCTTCGACCTCGGCGGCCACTCGCTCCTGGTCACCCGGCTCATCGCCCGCGTCCGGTCCGCGCTGGGCGCCGGCCTCGGCGTGCGGAGCGTCTTCGAACACCCGACCGTGGCCGGCCTGTCCACGCTGCTGGAGGAGACGGCGAACGCGCGGCCACCGCTGCGCCGGGCGGAACGGCCGGACCCGATCCCGCTCTCCCCGGCCCAGCAGCGCCTCTGGTTCATCACCCGGGCGGAGGGGAACGGCCCGGCCTACAACATCCCGGTGGCCTGGCGGATGCCGGGAGCGCTGGACGTCGAGGCGCTGACGCTGGCCGTCGGGGACGTGGCCGAACGGCACGAGATCCTCCGGACCGTGTTCCCCGAGCGCGACGGGCGGGGCGAGCAGCGGATCCTCGGCCCGGCCGAGGGGTGTCCCGGCCTCACCGTGACCGACGTCACCGAGGACGGCCTGCAGGCCGCGCTGAAGGCGGCGGCGGGCCACGTGTTCGACCCGGCCACGGACACGCCGCTGCGCGCCTGGCTCTTCCGGCTGGCCCCGGACCGCCACGTCCTGCTGTTGCTGATGCACCACATCGCCGGCGACGGCTGGTCGCTGGGGCCTTTGACGGACGACCTGACGAAGGCCTACCGGGCACGCCGCTCCGGCGCGGCCCCGCAGTTCCCGCCGCTGCCCGTCCAGTACGCGGACTACGCGCTGTGGCGGCACGAGGTCCTCGGCGCCGAGGACGACCCGGACAGCGTCCTGTCGCGGCAGTCGGCCTACTGGCGCGAGGCGCTGGACGGCGTTCCCGAGGAGATCCCGATCCCGAGGGACCGGGCGCGCCCGGCTCTTCCCGGTGGCCGGGGCGGCTCGGTGCTGTTCGAACTCGGCCCGGAGACCGTGCGCCGGCTGGAGGCGGTCGCGCGGCACGCCGACGCCAGCCTCTTCATGACCCTGCAGGCCGGGGTCGCGGCCCTGCTCCACCGGCTGGGCGCGGGCACCGACATCCCGGTCGGCGGGGTGGTGTCGGGACGGGTGGACGAGGCGCTCGACGACATGATCGGGTTCTTCGTGAACACCCAGGTACTGCGCTACGACCTGAGCGGCGACCCCACCTTCGCCGAACTGCTCGGGCGGGTGCGGGAGACCGACCTGTCGGCCTACGACAACCAGGACGTGCCGTTCGAGCACGTCGTCGGCCTGGTCAACCCGGTCCGCTCCGCGGCCAGGCATCCGCTGTTCCAGGTGATGGTCGTCTCCCACCCCGGCGGGGGGCGGGAGGCGGGTCCGCCGGACCCGTCGGAACCGTTCACGGAGGCCGAACCGGCGGATCTGGACGTGGCCAAGTTCGACCTCATGTTCGGCTTCTGGGAGGACCGCGGGGCGCGGACCTGCGCCGGGCGCCTGGAGTACAGCGCCGACCTCTTCGACCACGACACCGCCGAGCGGTACGTGGGCCTGCTGCTGGACCTGCTCGACCGGGCGGGCGCCGACCCGGCGTCGCGCGTCAGCGGTCTGGACCTGCTCGGCCCGGAGCGGAGGCGGTCGATCCTGGAGGACTGGAACGACACCGCCACCGAACTGCCGGAGGCCGGCCTGGCGGAGTCGTTCGCCGCGCAGGTCGCCCGGACCCCGGACGCGACCGCGCTGGTCGCCGCCGGTCGCGGGTTCACGTACGCGGAGCTGGACGCCCTGTCCGGCGCGTTCGCCGCCCGGCTGGTGAAACGGGGGGTCGGCCCGGAGGTCCCGGTCGCGATCCGGATGGAGCGCTCCGCGGACCTCGTCGTGGCGATCCTGGCCGTGGTCAGGGCGGGCGGGGTGTACGTCCCGCTGGACACCGGCGAGCCGGAGGGCCGGACGGCGTGGATCCTGGAGCAGACGGGCGCCGAACTCGTCGTGACCGGCCTGGGCGCGGGCGGCCTCGTCACGGCGGGCCTCGACGGGACCGGGCTCGACACGGCCGGCCCGGACGCGGCGGAGCTCGACGCGGCCGGGTTCGACGCGGCCGGGGACGGTGACCGGCCGGAGGTCGTCATCAGCCCCGACAACCTGTGTTACGTCATGTACACCTCCGGATCCACCGGCACCCCGAAGGGCGTCGCGGTCCGGCACCGGGACGTGGTCGCCCTGGCGTCGGACCGGTGCTGGCGGACAGGGGCGCAGGAGCGGGTGCTCCTGCACTCGCCGCACAGCTTCGACGCCTCCACCTACGAGATCTGGGTCCCGCTGCTGAACGGGGGCACGGTCGTGGTCCTGCCGCCCGGCATGGTGACGGCCGACGGGCTGGCGGCCGTCGTCGAACGGGAGCGGATCACCGGGCTGTGGCTGACGGCCGCCCTGTTCGACCACGTCGTGGCCGACCGGGCGGACTGCCTGCGCGGCCTGCGCGAGGTGTGGGCGGGGGGTGACGTGGTGCCGCCGGCGGCGGTGCGGCGGGCCCTGGAGGCCTGCCCAGGCCTGGTGTTCCGCAACGGCTACGGCCCGACCGAGACCACCACCTTCGCCACCAGGCACCCGGTCACGTCGTCCTCGGAGCCGGAGCAGACGGTCCCGATCGGCCGCCCGATGGACAACAAGCAGGTCTACGTACTGGACGACCACCTGAACCCGGTCCCGGACGGGGTGGCCGGTGAGCTGTACGTCGCCGGCGCCGGTCTCGCCCGCGGCTACCTCGGGCGGCCCGCCCTGACCGCGGAACGGTTCGTCGCCAACCCCTTCGGGCCGGGCCGGATGTACCGGACGGGCGATCTGGCCTACCGGAACCGGAACGGGGACCTGGTGTTCGCGGGCCGGGGCGACGACCAGGTGAAGCTGCGCGGCTTCCGGATCGAGCCCGGCGAGATCGAGGCGACGCTCGCCACCTGCCCCGGCGTGCTCCAGGCCGCCGTGCTGGCCCGCGAGGACCGTCCCGGCGACAGGCGGCTGGTGGCGTACCTGGTCGCCGACGGGCCGGGCCTGGACCTGGACGCGGTCCGGGACCACCTGTCCGACCGGCTGCCCCGGTACATGGTGCCGGCCGCGATCGTCGAGCTCCCCCGGCTCCCCGTGACCGGCAACGGGAAACTGGACCGGGACGCGCTCGCGGCGCCGGTGCCGGAGAGCCGGGCGGCGGGGCGGGAACCGCGTACCCCCCGGGAGGAGGTGCTGGCGGGCCTCTTCGCCGAGGTGCTCGGCGTGGAACGGGTCGGCGCCGACGAGAACTTCTTCGAACTCGGCGGGCACTCCCTGCTCATGGTCCGGCTGGTCGACGCGGTCAGGTCCGCCCTCGGCGCGGACCTGACCGTGGGCGCGGTGTTCCGGGCCCCGACGGTCGCCGAGCTGAGCGAACTGATCGGCGCGGGCACCGCCGACGACCAGCTGGACGTGCTGCTGCCCATCCGGCCGCGCGGGACGGGCACGCCGATCTTCTTCGTTCACCCGGGGGTCGGCCTGAGCTGGTGCTACGCGGGTTTCGCGGCGAGACTGAGCGGGGTGCCCCTCTACGGCCTCCAGTCCAGGGGGGTGCGTGACCCCCGCCTGCTCCCCCCGACCCTGGCGGCCATGGCCGCCGACTACCTGGAGCGGATCCGGGCGGTCCAGCCCCGTGGCCCCTACCGCCTGGCGGGCTGGTCGTTCGGCGGCAACGTGGCCCACGAGATCGCCGTGTCGCTGACCAGGTCGGGGGAGGAGGTGGGCCTGCTGGCCATGTTCGACTCCTACCCCTACGCCGGCGCCTCACCGGCCGGAACCCCCGAAACCCCCGGCGCCCCCGGCACTCCCGGCGCCGCGGAGCCCGAGCTGGATCGGTACCTGGCCGCCGCGGGCGCGATGGCCACGGAGCGGCAGGCCGAACTGACAGCCGTGCTCCTGGGCAACGCCGAGCTGGCCCGCGCCCACGAACCGGGGGTGTTCGCGGGGGACGTGCTGTTCTTCCAGGCCGACGGCGACGGCGACGCCGTCCGGCCCGGGGACTGGGGGAAGTTCGTCGCCGGGGAGATGCGGGTGCACCGGATCGCCGCCACCCATCACGACCTGATGGGAGCCGGGCCGCTGACGGAGATCGCCGCCGTCATCGCCCGCGAGCTGCGGGAGGGGCGCGAGGCGGACGGCGCCTGACGGGCCGGGGCCGTCGCGATCCGCCGCGGCCCCGGCCCGTCAGGGCAGCATGGCGCCGGCGTAGAGGGCGTGGACGGCGGCGCAGCGGCGCACGGCGGCCTCGTCGACGTACTCGCCGGGACCGTGGGAGACCTCCAGCAGGCCGGGGCCGTAGCCGAAGGCGGGGATGCCGAGCTGGGCGTACCAGCGGGTCTCCAGGATGCCCGGGCACATCTCGAAGCGGGCCGGGGCGCCGTGCAGGTCGGCGACGACGCGGGCGAGCGCGACTGCGGCGGGGTGGTCCCGCCGGGTTCCGGCGGAGGGTTGCGACTGGGTGGTGCGGACGGAGACCTCGGCGCCGATCTCGCGGGCGGCGTCCTCGACGACGCGGGTCAGGCGCCTCAGCTCGGCGTCGAGGTCCTCCTCGGGGTTGTAGCGGCCGTCGACGGTGAAGAAGGCCGAGCCGGGGACGACGTTGAACGAGGAGCCGCTGCCTGACAGGCCGCCGACGACGAGCATGTTCCCGCGGGCGTCCTCGGCGTTCATGGGGAAGGCGGTGTGCCGGCCGGCCATCTCCTCGGCGTGGCGTTCGACCCGGCGGGCGACGTGCAGCATGTGCCGGAAGGCGTTGACGCCGCGGTCGGCCTGCCCGACGTGGGCCTCACGGCCCCGGACCTCCACCCGCAGGGACAGGGCGCCGCGGGCGGCGTTCCAGACGACGCCGCCGCTGGGCTCGGCGGTGATCATCGCCAGGGCGGACGGTTCGACGAGCCCGGCGTCGCGCAGGTGGCCGGCGCCCAGGACGCTGCCGGTCTCCTCGTCGCAGACCAGGTGGACGACGATCCGCCCGGTGCCGATCAGGCCGAGCTCCCCGGCGGCGGCGGCGCCGTAGAGCATGGCGACGACGCCGCCCTTCATGTCGGCCGTGCCCCGGCCGACGATCCTCCCGTCCCGGCGTACGGGGGTGAACTGGTCGCGGCTCTGGGCGGGCACCACGTCGAAGTGCCCGTGGAAGTACAGCACCGGGCCGCCCTCGCCGACCGTGCCGCGCACGACGCAGGGGTCCTCGAGGCGGCCGGACGGATCGGGGACGCCGATGGTCTCCGGGGAGAGGCCGAGGCGGTCCATCGCCTCGTGCAGGATCCGGGCACAGCGGCCCAGCCCGCGCCCGGGGGGATTCTCGGAGTCGACGGCCACCAGGCGTCCGAGGAGACACGCCATCTCCTCGGCCCGTTCGTCGAGCCAGGTCTCGACCCGTGCGGCGCGGTTCGTCAAGGCGTCACCTCTCGTGTGGTCCGGCCCGCCGCCCGGGTCGCCCGGCGGAGAGCGGCGCACGGGCGGACGGGGGAGACATACGAGTAATTCTAGGATGAAAACGGCCTTATATGATTTCTGATTCGATCCCTAGAATGCCGATGTGAGCAATGAAAACATACTCGATGCCATTGACAGGGATATTTTGTTTCACCTGTCCCGGGACGGCCGGTTGACCAACGTCGAGCTGGCCAGGCGGGTGGGGCTCACCCCGCCCCCGTGCCTGCGCAGGGTGCGCCGCCTGGAGGAGGCGGGCGTCATCACCGGCTACCGGGCCGTCGTCGATCACCAGGCCCTCGGTGCCGGGCTGGAGGTCATCGTCTCGATCGAGGTGAGCGTGAGCGACCTGGGGACGCTGGAGGGGCTGGAGAGGACCATCGCCGCCTACGAGGAGGTCGTCGAGTTCCGCCGCCTGTTCGCCACCCCCGACTACCACCTGCGGGTCCTCGTCGCCGACTACGCCGCCTACGAGAGGTTCCAGACCGAGAAGATCATCGGCATTCCCGGCGTGGCGCGGGTGATCTCCCAGCCCACCATGAAGAGGATCAAGGTTCTCGACTGATCTCCCCGTGACCGCCCGAGGCTCGCCGGAGGCCTTCGGGGATCCGCTGATTACGCATTACAGAGTTTGAAATATGTAACTCGTAACTGTACGGTCGGGGCATGACCACACGAACACTCGGAAGGAACGGCGTCGTCAGCGCGCCGATCGGGCTCGGCTGCATGGGCATGTCCGACCTCTACGGGCCGTCCGACGAGGCCGAGAGCGTCGCGACCGTCCACGCCGCCGTCGACGCCGGGGTCACCCTGCTCGACACCGGCGACTTCTACGGCATGGGCGCCAACGAACTGCTCATCCGGGACGCGCTGCGGGCCCGGCCCGGCGACCGCGACAAGGTCGCCATCAGCGTCAAGTTCGGCAGCCTGCGCGGGCCCGACGGCGGGTGGGGCGGCTTCGACTCCCGCCCGGCCGCGGTGCGGAACTTCGTCGCCTACTCGCTCAGGCGGCTCGGCACCGACCACATCGACGTGTACCGCCCGGCCCGGCTCGACCCGGCCGTGCCGATCGAGGAGACCGTGGGCGCGATCGGCGAGCTGGTCACCGCCGGGTACGTGCGCCACATCGGGCTGTCCGAGGTGGGCGCGGAGACCGTCCGGCGCGCGGCGGCGACGCACCCGATCGCCGACCTGCAGATCGAGTACTCGCTGCTGTCACGCGGCATCGAGGACGAGATCCTGCCGGTCTGCCGGGAGCTGGGCATCGGCGTCACCGCGTACGGGGTGCTGGCCCGGGGCCTGATCAGCGGGCACTGGTCCAAGGAGCGCCCGCCCGCCGCCGGCGACTTCCGCGCGCACAGCCCGCGTCACACCGGCGCGAACCTCGACGCCAACCTGGCGCTGGTCGAACGGCTGCGCGCGATCGCCGAGGAGCGCGGGGTGTCGGTGGCGCGGATCGCGATCGCCTGGGTGCTCGCGCAGGGCGACGACATCGTGGCGCTGGTCGGCGCCCGGCGCCGGGACCGGCTCGCCGAGGCACTCGGCGCGGCGGAGGTGTCCCTGTCCGCCGAGGACCTCGCGCGCATCGAGCGGGCGGTGCCGCCCGGCGCCGCGGCCGGTGACCGCTACCAATCGGCGCAGATGGCGATGCTCGACAGCGAACGCTAGGGTTGCCCACCGTGCCTACCGTGCCCACGACGCCCACGACGCCCACGACGCCCACCAGGCCCGACCACGTGCTCACCCCGGAGCGGATCGTCGCCGCCGCCGAGGAGACGCTGCGCCGGTTCGGGCCCGCCAAGGCGACCGTCGTCGACGTGGCGCGGACCCTCGGGGTGAGCCACGCCGCCGTCTACCGGCACTTCCCGAGCAAGACCGCGCTGCGCGAGGCGGTGACGAGCGCCTGGCTGGCCGGGGTCCGGCAGCCCCTGGAGGAGGTGCGGGCCGGGGAGGGCCGGCCCGCCGCGCCGCTCCTGAGGGAGTGGCTGACGGTGCTGGCGCACCGGAAGCGGGAGCGCGCGCTGCGCGACCCGGAGCTGTTCGCCACCTACGTGACGCTGGTACGGGATTCGAGCGGCGCGGTGGAGGCGCACGTCTGCGAGCTCCTCGCCGACCTGACCGGCATCATCGCCGCGGGCGTCGAGCAGGGGGCGTTCCTGGCGCCGGATCCGGGCGCGGCGGCCCGCGCGGTGCTCAACGCGACGAGCCCGTTCCACAACCCCGCCTACGCCGAGGACTGGAGCAGGCCGTCGTTCGAGCGGGACCTCCGGGACGTGCTCGACCTCGTCCTGCGCGGGCTGTCCCGCGCGACCGGCGGCGACGGCACGGACGGGGGACGGCCATGCTGATCGGGACGGCGCCGGTGGGCGAGGCGGGGACATGCCGATCGGCGCCGGCGGACGGGGGACGGGCATGGTGATCAGGGCGGCGCGGACGGACGAGGCCGGGTTCCTGAGCGAGCTGGCGATCCGCTCCAAGGCCCACTGGGGCTACGACGAGGCGTTCATGGCGGCCTGCCGGGACGAGCTGGCCGTCCCCGCCTCGGAGGTCGAGAGCATGCGGACCACGGTGGCCGAGCACGACGGCCGCGTCCTCGGCTTCGCCACGCTGGAGGGGGACCCGCCGGAGGGGGCGCTGGGCATGCTCTTCGTCGAACCCGACGCGATCGGCCGGGGCGTCGGCCGGCACCTGTTCGAGCATGCCGTCGGCACGGCCGCGGACCTCGGCTTCGAGCGGCTCACCATCGACGCGGACCCGAACGCCGAGCCGTTCTACCTGGCCATGGGCGCCACCCGGATCGGGGCGACCCCGTCCGGCTCCGTTCCCGGGCGGATGCTCCCGCTGCTCGCGATCACCGTCGCGGACCGGCGGGCGCGGGGGTGAACCGCCCCGGGGCCCGCGCCGGTGACGGGCCCCGAAAGCCGGCGGCTCACGCGGCCGGGCCCGTCCCGCGACCGGGTGAGGCCTGTTCACGGCCGGGAGCCGCCGGCGGGGTCACCGGGGAGCGGCCGGAGGGGCGTGGCCCCTGCGGCGGATCTTGATGTCGCGCATGTCCGTCACCGCGACGCGCAGGATGCGGTGCGGGTACCCGTGAGCCTCCAGCGCCGCCGTGGCCCGCAGGGTGACGCTGCGCTCGTCGTCGTCCTCCTCGGGGGGCACCTGGCAGCGGAAGGTGAACGACGAGAGGCTGGAGTCGCAGGTGAAGGTGCCCGCCTCGGTGAAGCCGCCCGGCAGGAGGCCGGCTCCCGACGACAGGCGGGCGCGGTCCGCGGCGCCCAGCCCGTCGAACGTCCCGCTGATCAGAACTCTGAACATCATCGGTCCTTCCGGACGGCATAGGTGAGGACGGGCTCGCCGAGCAGGTCCTCGACGACGTCGAGGAGGCGCAGCACCGCCGTGGCGATCGTCCCCGGGGACTCTCCGGCCGCGGTGAGCCGGCCGATCTCGGTGAAGACCAGCGAGTGGGCCAGGCCGATCTGGGCGGCCACCACCCGGGGCAGCGGGTCGTCGGGGCCGGTGCCGGTCTCCTCGGCGAGCACGGCCGCCAGGGCCGCGGTCATCTGCCGGCCGAGATCGTCCAGCCGGGCGGTCAGCGTGGGGGCGGCCCGCATCATCTCGTAGACGCGGCCGAACCCCTCGGTCAGGCCCAGCTCCCGGTCGTGGCGGCGCACCATGTCGCGCAGGCGGTCCAGCACGGCCCGGGCGGCGGACTCACCGGGGTCGCGCCGCAGGACGATGTCGGCGAGCCGCCGCTCGGCCGTCCGCTGCGGGTCCAGGACCAGGTCCTCCTTGGCCTGGAAGTAGTTGTAGAGGGTGTTCACCGAGACCTCCGCCGCGGCGGCGACCTCCGCGATCGTGACGTGGTCGAAGCCGCGTTCCACGAACAGGCCGAGCGCCACGTCGTGGATGTGCCGCCGTGTCCGGCGTTTCTTCTGCTCCCGCAGCCCTTCGGTCATGGGCAGAAGATTAAGTGGACTTCAAATATGAAGTCCACTGCATTTTTGCAGTGCACCCCAGTGATTTCGCCCGTACGTGCCGTCCCTAGGCGGGCAGGGCGCTCGCGAGACGCCCGCGCAGGCGGGCCGCGTCCTGGGCCGGGGGCAGGCCGTAGCGGCGCCGGTACTCGCGGCTGAACTGCGTCGCGCTCGCGTACCCGACCGTCTCGGCCACCAGGGCCGCTGTGGTGTCACCGGTGACCAGCAACCGCCGCGCCTCCCGCAGCCGCAGGTCCTTCTGGAACCGCAGCGGGCTCAGGCCGGTCGCGGCCTTGAAGTGCCGGTACAGCGTGGCCGCGCTCATGTGCGCCGCCGCCGCGATCGACTCGACGGTGAGCGGCTCGGCGTAGTGCGCGCAGATCCACCCGGTCGCCGCGCTCACCCGGGCGGCGGCCGAGCCGGTCAGCGCCAAACGGCGCAGGGTGGGGCCGAGGGAGCTGCCGAGCAGCCGGTAGAGGATCTCGCTCTCGATCCGGGCCGCCAGCGGGCGGATGTCGTCCGGGGTGTCGAGCAGCCGCACCCACCGGGTGACCGCGTCGACGAGCTCCGGCGTCATCGGCGCGGTGACCTGCCCGCCGGGCCCGGCCGTCGAGGCCGTCGAGGCCGGTGCGGCCGGTGCTGCCTCCTCCAGTTCCAGCAGCAGGCCGGCGAGCGTCCGGCCGTCGAGCCGCAGCACCGCCGCGCGGTACGGCGTCCGCTCGAACACGGTGGTGACCGGCACGTGGAGCGAGCTCAGCATCATCTCACCGCTCCCGGCCACCCGGCTGCGGTCGCCGGTGACGGTGCGCTTGGCGCCGCCGGCGATGAAGCAGATCATCGGCTCGTACATCAGCTCGGTGGGGCCGATGGGCTCGTCGATCGTGACCAGGGTGAGGTGGGGGACCGCGCTCTCGGACCACAGGTCGTCGTTGTGCCGGGCGATCGCCGCCGCGAGCTCGTCCAGCATGCCGTGCTCCTTCGTTGAGAGGATCGGGCAATACTATGCGGCCCCGGCCTCATGACCTCCCGGGGGAGGTGTCCCTACCGTGGGGGCATGACACAGCATGAGCGGAACCTGCCCAAGCGCGCGCTCGGCACCCAGGGGCTGGAGGTCGGCGCGATCGGCCTCGGCACGATGGGCATGACCATGGCCTACGGCGCCGCCGACGAGGAGGGCGGGATCGCCACCGTCCGCCGGGCCTACGAGCTGGGCGTCACCTTCTACGACACCGCCGAGCTGTACGGCATGGGCACTGGCAGCAACGAGCGACTGCTCGGCCGCGCCGTCAGGGACTTCCGGGACGACGTCGTGATCGCCACCAAGTTCGGCTTCGACCTGAGCGACCCGCGGAACGTGGGGACGGCGCTGGACAGCCGGCCGGAGCACATCCGCGAGGTCACCGAGAACAGCCTGCGCCACCTCGGCACCGACCGCATCGACGTGCTGTACCAGCACCGCGTCGACCCGGACGTGCCGATCGAGGACGTGGCGGGAACGGTCGGTGAGCTGATCGCCGAGGGCAAGGTGCGCTACCTCGGGCTCAGCGAGGCGGGCCCCGAGATCATCCGCCGCGCCCACGCCGTCCACCCGGTGTCGGTGCTGCAGACCGAGTACTCGCTGTTCGAGCGCGCCGTCGAGGCCGACGTGCTGCCGGCCGTACGCGAACTGGGCATCGGGTTCGTGCCGTACTCGCCGCTGGGCCGGGGTTTCCTCACCGAGGCGGTGAGGCCCGCCGCCGACTACCCCGCGGACGACATGCGCAGCTGGGACGACCGCTGGCAGCCCGGCAACTACGAGAGGAACCTGGCCGCCGTCGGCGAGCTGACCGCGCTCGCGCGGGCCAAGGGGATCACGGTCACGCAGCTGGCGCTCGCGTGGCTGCTGGCCCGGGGCGAGGACATCGTGCCGATCCCGGGCACCCGCAGCGCGCGGCGCGTCGCCGAGAACGCCGCGGCCGCGCACGTCACGCTCACCCCGCAGGACCTCGCCCGTATCGAGGGGATCCTGCCGCGCGGCGCGGCCGGATCCCGGTATCCGGAGGCGATGATGCCGTCCTGGTGACGCCGCGCCCCGCCCCCGCCGCCCCCGCCGCCCCCGCCGTCCCCGCCGGCCCCGTCCCCGCCGGTCCGGGCCGGCGTCGTTGACAGGCCGGTGACTTCTCGCGATCATGGAAGCGCCGTTCGGGCCCCGCGCCAGAGGTGGAGCCGCACGGATGCCGCGGTCGCCGTCCTGTCCACGGGAGGAACGCGTTCGCCCGGCGGAGTGTGGAACCGGAACGCCGCGCTCTCCCCGCCCCCCTCACGGAAGAGCTGAGATCGATGGATGACGAGAAGACGCCCCAGGCGCCCGCCGCCGACCCCTCCGGCCCGGAGGTGCCCGGCCTCGACCCGAACGTCCCCAACGTCGCCCGCATCTACGACTACTACCTCGGCGGCAAGGACAACTTCGCCGCCGACCGGGCCAGGGCCGAGGAGATGATGCGCCTGCCCGGCACGGTGCAGGCGGCGAGGAACAACCGCGCCTTCCTGCGGCGGGTCGTGCACGTCCTGGCCACCGAGGGGATCCGGCAGTTCCTCGACATCGGCGCCGGACTGCCCACCCAGGAGAACGTGCACCAGATCGCCGAGCGGGTCGACCCCGCCAGCCGCACCGTCTACGTCGACTTCGACCCCGTCGTGGCGGTCCACGCCCAGGCGCTCCTGGCCACGAACGACACCACGATCGCCGTCACCGGTGACGCGCGCGACCCGGAGGGCATCTTCGGGAACCCGGAAGTGAGGGAGCACCTCGACCTGGAGAAGCCGGTCGCGGTGCTGCTGGTCGCCCTCACCCACTTCCTGTCCGACGAGCAGGTCGAGAACCTCGTCGCCCACGTGCGCCGCCACGTGCCCTCGGGAAGCTACCTGGTGGTCACCCAGATGTTCCCCGGCGATCGTGCCGAGCTGGTCCAGAAGGCCGTCGCCATCTACTCCGGGACCAACAGCGGGCCGCTGGTGGGGCGTGACGCCAAGCAGATCGCGGCCTGGTTCGAGGGCATGGAGATGCTGGAGCCCGGCATCGTCCGGGTCGAGCGCTGGCGCCCCCTGCTGCAGGACAGCGAAGGGCTCGCGGAGGTCGACGAGGGGGCGCCGGGTATCCTCGGGGCCGTCGGGCGCTTCCCCTGAGCCCCCCTTTCCCGGCGGGCGGGCGGCCGCCGGGCCGGATGCCGTGGCGGGAGACGAGGGAACGATGTTCGAGGGCTTCGAGGCAGGGCCGATCCAGGTGGGGGAGACGTCCGTCTTCGTCCGCCACGGCGGGGAGGGCCCGCCGGTGCTGCTGCTGCACGGTCATCCCCGCACCTCCGCGACCTGGCACCGCGTCGCGCCCCGGCTGGTCGAGCGCGGCTTCACCGTCGTCTGCCCCGACCTGCGGGGGTACGGCCGCTCGCGCGGCCCGGCACCCGCCGAGGACCACTCCGCGCACTCCAAGCGCGCCGTCGCGGGCGACATGGCGGCGGTGATGCGTTCCCTGGGACACTCCCGGTTCGCCCTCGCCGGCCACGACCGAGGGGGCGCGGTCGCGCTCCGCCTCGCGCTGGACCACCCCGGAGCGGTGTCCCACGCGGCGATCGTCGACTGCCTGCCCATCAGCGAGCACCTGTCCCGCGTCGGCACGGAGTTCGCGACGCAGTGGTGGCACTGGTTCTTCTTCGCGCAGCCGGACATCCCCGAACGCGTCATCAACGCCGACCCCGACGCCTGGTACCACGGCGACCCGGAGAGCATGGGCCGGGAGAACCACGACGAGTTCCGCGAGGCCACCAGGAACCCCGACGTCGTACGGGCCATGCTGGAGGACTACCGGGCCGGTCTCACCGTCGACCTGCGCCACGAGGAGGCCGACCGGGCCGCCGGCCTACGGCTGCGGTGCCCCACCCTGGTCCTGTGGTCGCTGCGCGACGACCTGGAGGACCTCTACGGCGACCCGCTGGCGATCTGGCGCGACTGGGCCGACGACCTGCGGGGTCACGGGATCGACTCCGGCCACCACGTGGCCGAGGAGGCCCCGGACGCCCTCGCCGAGGCCCTGGGCGGCTTCTTCTCGTCCCCTTCGTGACCCCGCCCGGCGGCGCGTGCCGGAGGGAAACGGCACGGACCCGGCCTCACCGAGGCCGGGCCCGTCAGGTGGCCCGTCAGGTGGCCCGGCAGACGGTCCCCGCCCGGGGGAGCCGGCCGGTGACCAGATAGCGGTCGATGTGCTCGGTCGCGCAGTCCGACCTCATGTAGGCGGTGTGACCCGTCCCGGCGTACGTCAGCAGGCCGGAGCCGTGGATGCGCGACGACAGGCTCCGCGCCCAGGCGAGCGGGGTCGCCGGGTCGTGGGCGGTGCCGACGACGAGGATCGGCGCGGTGCCGCGCACGTCCACCCGCCGTTGCGGGTTGGCCGGGGGCACGGGCCAGCCGAGGCAGCCGACCGTCATGTCCCAGAACTCCGAGGTCCCCCTCAGGCGGGGCGACAGCGCGCGGACCCGCTTCAGCCGGGCCCGCAGGTCCCGGTAGCCGCGGATCCCCGGTTCGAGGTCCAGGCACATGACGGACCGGTAGGCGGCGGTGCTCGCGGGGTCGTCGAGCGCCTGCGCCCGCATCGAGGCGAAGATCGCGGCGTCGCCCTTCTCCGCCTGCACGATCCCGGCGGCGAGACCTCCGGCGTACTCGGGGATCAGCGTGAGGAAGGTGTACGCCACGTAGCGGAGCTCCTCGGCGGTGATCGGCCGTCCGCCCTTCACCGGGACGGGGGTGCGCTCCGCCCCGGCGACGAGACGGTCCCACACCCGCGCGACGTCCCTGCCGTGCAGGGGGCAGCTCGGCGTACGGTCGCACCAGGCGACGAACCGCTCGAACGAGTCCTCCACCGCCCTGGACGCGTCGGCGACCAGGCGGCGGGAGCTCATCCCGTGGTCGACCGCGCCGTCCAGCGCCATGGCGCGGACCCGGCCGGGGAAGAGGCCGGCGTACTCGGTGCCGAGAATGGTGCCGTAGGACTTGCCCAGGAAACTCACCTTCTCCTCGCCGAGCGCGGCCCGCACCGCGTCGAGGTCACGGGCGACGCTCACCGTGTCGACGTGCCGGAGCAGGGGGCCGGTGGCGGCCAGGCAGCTCTCGCCCACCGCCCTGTTGCGCGCGACCAGCCTGTCGTACCCGGCCCGGGTCCGGGGGAACTGGCTCACCCCGGGGTCGTGCACCGGCAGGCCGCAGCGTACGGCGCCGCTCCCGCCGACCCCGCGCGGGTCGACGCCGACGACGTCGAACCGCCGGCGCACCTCGTCCGAGAGGATCGCCGAGGGGTGGTCGCGGACGACCAGCGCGGCCTGGCCGCCCGGGCCGCCCGGGTTGTAGAGGAGGGCGCCGATCCGCGCCCCGGGGCCGGTGGCCCTGCGCCGTACGACGGACAGCTCGATCCTCGGCCCGGCCGGGGCGGACCAGTCGAGCGGGACCTCGACGGTCCCGCACTCGGCTCCGGCCTGCTCGCCGCACCGCCGCCAGGAGATCGAGGGGGCGTCGGCGGACGCCGCCCCGCCGGCGGCCAGGAACGGCAGGACCGTCGCGATCGTCAGGAGGGAGGCCGTGATGCTTCGTTTCATGAGATGTGATGGTCGTGCGGCCGCCCGCCTCCGATCATCGGCCGGAAGTACGGCCGCCCGCGTTCCCCCTCGGCCGGATGGACACATCGCGGCTCGCCGGGGGTCTTCCTGCCGCCGTCCGGCCCGTCGTGGATGCCGATCGTGGGTGCGGTGCTCCTCGCGCCGGCCCTGGCGTTCCGCGAGGGGGCGGAGGGACTCCGGGCCGCGGGCGTCCGGGGCCGGCGCCTCGCGACGCCTCCGGCGTCATGGCGTAGGGTTGCCGGGGCGCCGCGTGGGGCCGCCGTGTCAGGCCGGGCGCGTGTGCGGGTCGGCCGGCGCGCGGACCGGTCGCGCGCCTTTCCAGGCCCGCCGCGTCCGCCTCCGTGACGACATACCGAGGGAGTCCGCTTGAGGGAGCCCGCCCCGCCCGTCCTCGTCTTCGACCTGTTCGGCGTCATCGCCCGTCACCAGTCCCCGGAGAGCGTCGCGGCCATCGAGCGCGCCGCCGGCCTGTCGGGTCCGCGTCTGTGGCGGCCCTACTGGGACCTGCGGGCGCCCTACGACCGCGGCGACCAGTCGGGCCGGGACTACTGGCGGACCGTGGCCCGCGCCGCCGGCACCGGCTTCGGCGACGACCAGCTCGACGAGCTGGTCGTCAGGGACCTGGAGAGCTGGAGCGAGGTCGACGACGAGATGGTCGACCTCGTCGGTGAGATGAGCGGCCTCACCAGGCTCGCCCTGCTGTCCAACCTCCCCTCCGACCTGGCCGCCCACGTCGAGGTGCTCCACCGGTCGTGGCTGGACGTGTTCGAGGTGCGCGCCTTCTCCTGCCGCATCGGGTACGCCAAGCCGGAGGCCGGGGCCTACACCTGGTGCCTGGAGAAGCTGGGGGTGCCCGCCTCGGACACGGTGTTCGTCGACGACAGGGCCGAGAACATCCGGGCCGCCGAGCGGCTGGGCATGACGGGACACCTCTTCACCACCCTGGACGACCTGCGCCGGGCGCTCGTGGAGCCGTACCGGATCGGGCGCCGCGCGCCGGCCGCCGAGGCGGTGAAGGCCGAGGAGCGGTGAGGGGGGAAACGGTACGGCCCGGCACCGCGGTGGCGGAGCCGGGCCGTACACTCCCGTCGGGGATCCCTGCCGGTGGGGCCTACCGGTAGGTGATGTCGGAGCTGGAGTACCGGCAGTGCACCGGGTCGGGGCCGGAGCCGATCTTGGTGGGCTCGCTGCCCTTGGGCACGCCCTTGTAGCGCTCACAGATGGTGGCGCTGCCGTAGACGGTGATCCGGCTGAAGCGCGCGGTGTCGCCCCAGTTGGAGTTGATCCCGGCCAGCAGCTTGGTGGACCGGGCGGTGATGCCGTCCATGACCACGTGGCGCTGGTAGGAGCTGGAGCAGTTGCCGCAGGCGCGGTAGAGCTTGCCCGAGCCGTGCACCTGGAAGTTGCGGATGGTCAGCGTGCCCGCGCCGTTGTGCTGGAAGACCTTGTCGGACCCGGACTTGGCGCCGCCGCCGTCCACCAGGTAGGTGGCCGAGGAGCTCGTGCCCTTGAAGGTCGCGGCGTCCTCGCCGACGTCGTTCCACCAGACGTTGCGGATGGTGCAGGAGCCCTCGCAGTGGATGCCGTCGCCGGCGGGCGCGTCGAGGATGACGTTCTGGATCGTGCCGCCGTTGGCCACGGTGAACATCGGGTCCTGGCCCTCGCCCTGGCCGCCGTCGCCGATGCCGTAGTAGCGCTTCATGCCGCCGTCGAAGAACGTCCCGGCGTTGCGGGTCGTCGGGGTGTGGACGTTGCCGGTGGACGAGGGCCAGGCGCCGCTGCCGTCACCGCCGGTGCCCCCGGTGGGGGTCACGGTCGGCGTGGGGGTCGGCGTGGGGTCGGGGTTGCCGCCGCCACCGGCGGGCGTCAGCGTCCACTGCTTGGTGGCCGCCGAGTCGCAGGAGTTCTGCTGCAGCAGGGCGCCGGACGAGGAGGAGTTGTCCTTGACGTTGAGGCACTTGCCGCCGTTGGCGTTGACGACCCGGTAGCCGCTGCCGGACGCGGTGAGCTGCCAGGTCTGCGAGGCGGCGCCGGTGCAGGACTCCTGCTGGACGGCCTTGCCCGCGCTGGTGGAGGCGTCGCGCACCCCGAGGCACTTGCCGCTGTGGGTCGCCGTCAGGCGGTAGCCGCTTCCCGCGGACGCGAGGGTGAAGACCTGTCCCGCGGCGCCGGAGCAGTTGGACTGGGCGAGCTGCACGCCGTCGCCGGTGCTCTGCCCGGGCACGGAGGCGCAGAGGCCGCTGCCGCCGTTGACCAGCGTGTAGTTGCCGTTGGAGGGGGCGGCGGAGGCGGGGGTGGTGAGCACGGCCACCATTCCGCCGGTCGTCATGATGCCGGCGGTCACCGTGATCGCCAGCCTGACGCCGAGTCTTCTTGCTTGTCGCACGTGGAGCTCCGTTCGATGTCGGGTGTGCCGGACCGCGGCTCCCCGCCCCCGGGACCGGGGTCCCCGAGGCGGGTGGCGTGATGTCGTGGGGGGTGCGGACCGGGAGACGGTGCGTTGGCCTGGCCTGGCCTGGCCTGGCGTGGTCAGGGCGCCAGGGCATCGATGGTTGATCTTTTCGGATCATGCGGACGGGGCGAGAAATCGTTTTCCGGTCATCGGTAAGCGCTTTCCCAAGGGAAGCGAAGCACATTGTCACGGCCGTGTGAAGTCCTGCTGCGCCGGAGGCGACGGGACGCGGCGACGGCGGCGGCCCGGAAGGCGGGTTCACCACGGCGGGGGACCCTGAGGCCGGAGCGAGGGGAGCCGCCGGGGGCGCGCCGCGCGATGAAACTTTCACGGTCCCGCCCCCGCCGCGGGCCCGCCATGCGCCACCCTCGCTCTCCAGGGGCGCGGAATGGTATGGTCGCGGCATGCGGATGATCTTCTTGTTCCTTGGCTGGTGGCGCCCCTGACGGGCGGCACCGTTCATCCGCGTACCTGACAACGCGGCCGCCCCGGACCGGGCGGCCGTCTCGCGTTCTCGCACCCCGCCGTACCGGTCTCCGGCGGCCCTTCGACCCCGAGGGGAACCAGACCGATGGCACGACGACTCACGGGCTTCACCCCGTCCGGTGACCTGCACCTGGGCAACCACATCGGCGCGATCGCGCCGATCGTCGCCGGGCAGGCCACCACGGACACGGTGATCTTCATCTCCGACCTGCACGCCCTGACCCTGGAGCACGATCCCGCCGAGGTGCGGCGGCGGACGCTGGAGTTCGCGACCCTCCTGCTGGCGGCGGGCGCCGACCCCGGCCGGTGCCTGTTCCTGGTCCAGTCGCACGTACCCGGGCACACCGAACTGCACTACCTGCTGGAATGCGTCACCGGGTACGGCGAGGCCCGGCGGATGATCCAGTTCAAGGAGAAGTCCGGCCGCCAGGAGCAGGTGCGGATGTCGTTGCTCACCTACCCGATCCTGATGGCCGCCGACATCCTGCTGTACGACACCGACGAGGTGCCGGTCGGCGAGGACCAGGGCCAGCACGTGGAGCTGGCCCGCGACATCGCCCAGCGCTTCAACACCCGCTACGGCCCCACCTTCACCGTTCCCCGCGCGGTCACCCCGCCGGTCGCCGCCCGCATCATGGACCTGACGTCGCCCGGCGACAAGATGAGCAAGTCGGCCCCCTCGGCCGCGGGGACGCTGCGGCTGCTCGACGAGCCGGACGTCCTGCGGCGCAAGGTGATGCGCGCGGTCACCGACACCGACAGCGTGGTGAGCTACGACCCCGCACGCAGACCGGGGGTGTCGAACCTGCTGGCCGTCCTGGCGGCCTGCACCGGCGAGGAGCCGCGGAGCCTGGCCGGGCGGTTCGACCGCTACGGCGAGCTGAAGGAGGCCGTCGCCGACGCCGTGGTGGCCACCCTCACGCCCGTCCGGGAGCGCTACCTGCGGCTGGCGGCCGACCCGGGGCACGTCCAGAAGGCCCTGCGAGCCGGCGCCGAGCGCGCCCACGACCTGGCCGACGCGAAGGTACGCCGGGTCAAGGCGGCGATCGGGCTTCTCCCCGGATGAGGCGGCACCGCCCGGCCGCCGCCCGAGCACCGCCCGGCCGCCGCCCGAGCACCGCCCGGCCGCCGCCCGAGCACCGCCCGGCCGCCGTCCGGGTGCCCCCACCGCCGTCCGGGGGCCGCCGGAGCGGTCAGGTGACGACGGACCGGTAGTGGGTGGTCAGCCGCCCCTCGTCGTCCAGGACGTGGAAGGCCAGCGCGGGCGGCCGGTCGAGATGGACGTGGTCGCCGGCGTGGGCCCGGCGCTCCCAGGGGAGGCGGACGGTGGAGACCACCCCCGGCGCCACCAGCAGCGGCCGTCCGGCGAAGGTGGTCGCCGCCGCGGTGTGGGCGTGCCCGCACAGGAAGGCCACCAGGTCGGGGTGACGGCCGGCGATCCCGGCGAGCCTGCCGGCCCCGAACTGGCGGATGGCGTCGACGAAGGGCACCTGCAGCCGGGTCGGCGGGTGGTGGAAGCCGACCAGGACGGGGACCCCCGGCGGGGCCTGGGCCAGCGTGTTCTCCAGCCACGCCAGCGTCTCCTCCTCCAGGAGACCCTCGTCCTTGCCCGGGACGGAGGAGTCGCACAGGACGATGACGGCGCCGGAGGCGTGGTGCACCTGGTTGACCGGCTCCTCCGTCCCCGGCCACCCGAGCAGATGCCGCCGGAACGCGGCGCGCTCGTCGTGGTTGCCGGGACAGACCAGCAGCGGATGCCGGGAGGTGAGCGCCCGGCGCGCCCGCTCGTACTCGGACGGCAGGGCGTGGTCGGCGATGTCGCCGGTGACCAGGACGGCGTCCAGGTCCCAGGGAAGGTCCTCCAGGTGGTCCACGACGGCCTTGAGGCGTTCGACGCTGCGCTGCCCCTCGTCGATGTGGGGGTCGCTGAGATGGGCGATCACGATCACTGCCGGTTCCCTTCGTTCGGCTCACCACGACCGTAGGGGAGGACCGGACCAGGAATAAGATCCGGTTCCATGCCGAAAGACTGGTCCGGTTCCCGGCTCGATCTGCACCTCTCCCTCGACACGGCGGGCGGGCGGCGCTCGGGCCTGGAGTCCGCGCTGCGGGCGGCGATCCGCGAGGGACGCCTGCCCGCGGGGGCGCTCCTGCCCTCCACCCGGGGGCTGGCCGGGGAACTCGGGCTCTCGCGGGGCACCGTCAGCGCCGCCTACGGCCAGCTCGCCGAGGAGGGCTACCTGACCACGCGGCCGGGATCGGGCACCAGCGTGGCCGAGGTGCCGCGGGACCTCCCGGGGACCGCGCGCCACCTTCCCGGGCCGCGGACTCCCCGCCACGACCTCCGTCCCGGCCTGCCCGACGTCGCCGCCTTCCCCGTCCGGGCCTGGCTCGCCGCCACCCGCCGGGTGCTCACCCACGCCCGCCCCGAGGTCTTCGGCGCCGGGGAACCGCAGGGCCGGATCGAGCTGCGCGTCGCGCTCGCCGGCTACCTGGGCCGCACCCGCGGCGTGGTCACCACCCCGGACCGGATCGTGATCACCTCCGGTCACTACCAGGGCCTCGGGCTGCTCTGCGGCGCGCTGGTCGCGGGCGGTGCCCGCGTCGCGGCCGTGGAGGACCCGGGCCACAACGCCTTTCGCGACGTCGTCCGGCGCGCCGGGTTCACCGTCGTCGCGCTGCCCGTCGACGCCCGGGGCGCCCGCACCGGGGAGCTGACCGGCCGCGAGGCGGCGGCGTTCCTCACGCCCTCGCACCAGTACCCGACCGGCGTCCCGCTGTGTCCCGGCCGCCGCCGGGCCCTGTGCGCGTGGGCGCGCTCCACGGGCGGCCTCGTCGTCGAGGACGACTACGACGGCGAGTACCGCTACGACCGCCGGCCCGTCGGCGCCCTGCAGGGCGTCGCCCCCGACCGGGTGGTGTACTGCGGCACCGTCTCCAAGACCCTCGGCCCCGCCCTCCGCCTGGCCTGGATGGTCCTGCCGCCCCAGCTGGTGGAGCCGGTCACGCGGGCCAAGCGGCACGCCGACCTGTACACCGAGACCCTGGGCCAGCTCGTCCTGGCCGATCTGATCACCACCCACGCCTACGACCGCCACGTCCGCGCCGCCCGCCTGCGCTACCGCCGCCGCCGCGCGCTCCTCCTCGACCGGGTCGCCGCCGTTCCCGGCCTCGTCGCCCACGGGGTTCCCGCCGGCCTGCACACCCTGCTCACCCTCCCGCCCGGCGGTCCCGCCGAGGACGACCTGCTGGCCCGCTGCGCCCGCCGCGGCCTGGCCCTGCGCGGCCTGACCGAGCTCCACCACGACCCCGCCGGCCGGGCGCGGGGGCTGCTGGTCGGTTTCGGCGCCCCGTCCGAGCGCGCCTACCCGGCCGCCCTCGACGCCCTTCTGACGGTGCTGGCCGACGCCTTCGGGGGTGCCCCCGGACGGCCCGGGCCGTGAGAGCGCGCCACCGGATCGCGGACCGGCGCTCCGGCCTTCGGGCCGGGGAGCGCGTCAGGCCTCGTCCGTACCGGTGAACGCGCCGAGGGCGCGTCCGGCGCGTCCGGTGATCGCCCGGAGGTGGCCGGCCACCTCCGGGGGGTCGAGGAGGGTGTAGTCGACCGGCAGGAGCATGATGCGGCAGGCCAGGTGCCGCGGGGAGTCGGGGTGGGTGAGCAGCCGGCACGAGCGGTGGTCGACCGGTTCCAGGACCCCCTGCCAGGCGGGGACGACCTCGGCGGCCTCCTCGGCGGGGACGTGCAGCAGCAGCCGGGCCCGGACGTCGCGGGGCGGCATCTGCGCGGTCACCCAGGTCCGGGTGTCGACGCCGCCGGGCAGCTCACGGGCGGGAACGCGGACGCCGGTGCGGTGCACCTCGCCCATCCGGTCCACGCGGAAGGAGCGCCACGCGGCCCGGTGCTCGTCGTAGGCCACCAGGTACCACAGGCGGTCCGACACCACCAGGCGGTGCGGCTCCACCAGCCGCCGGGTCGTCTCGCCGTGCGGCCTGGTGTAGGGGAAGCGGACCTTCTCGTGCGTCACGCAGGCGGCGGCCAGCGCGGCCAGGGTGCCCGCGTCGGCGGCCGGGCCGTCGCGCGGGGGCAGGACGACGGCCGCCCCCGACAGCGCCGTCACCCGGTGACGCAGCCGTGCCGGCAGGACCTGCTCCAGCTTGGCCAGGGCGCGGAGCGAGGTGTCCTCGATGCCGTCGACGGCGGCGGTGGCCGCGGCGCGCAGGCCGACGGCGACGGCGACCGCCTCGTCGTCGTCGAGCAGCAGCGGCGGCATGGCCGCTCCGGCGGTCAGCCGGTAGCCGCCGACGTTCCCCTGGGTGGCGTGGACCGGATAACCCAGCTCGCGCAGCCGTTCGACGTCGCGCCGGATCGTCCGGGAGGTGACGCCCAGGCGGTCGGCGAGCTCGCCGCCCGGCCACTCGCGCGGGGTCTGCAGCAGGGACAGCAGCCGCAGCAGCCGGCCGGAGGGATCGCGCATGCCGTCATCATGCCACCGCTACTAGGACGTTCGATGACCTATTGCGCTTCTAGAGTCGTGGACATCGGAAACGAAGCACGACAGCGAAGGAGCGGATCATGTTGCGAGGACTCGCCACCGTCACCCTCTGGGCGGACGACCTGGAGGCGGCCAGGGCGTGGTACGCCGACCTGCTGGGCGTCGAGCCGTACTACGAGAAGCCCGGGAACGGGCAGCCGGCCGGCTACTACGAGTTCCGGATCGGCGACCACCAGGCCGAACTCGGCATCATCGACCGGCGGTACGCCCCGCCGGGCGCCTCCACCGCACCGGGAGGCGCGATCACCCACTGGCACGTCGACGACGTCGAGGGCTCGCTGGACCGGCTGCTCGCCATGGGCGCCACGCTCCACACGCCGCTCACCGAGCACGGCCCCGGCTTCGTCGCGGCGTCGGTGGTCGACCCGTTCGGCAACGTGCTGGGCGTCATGTACAACAGCCACTACCTGGAGATGCTGGACCGATGATGCACTTCGAGGACGCCGCCGCGTGGGAGACGTGGCTGGCCGCCCATCACGACAGCGGCGACGGGGCCTGGCTGCGGATCGCGAGGAAGGGGTCGGCCGCCACGTCGGTCACGATCACGCAGGCGCTGGAGGTGGCGCTGTGCTACGGCTGGATCGACAGCCACCGCAGGTCCCACGACGAGCACTCCTTCCTGCAGCGGTACTCGCGCCGCCGCAGGGGCGGTACCTGGTCGCGGGTGAACGTCGAGCGCGTGGAGGCGCTGACCGCCGCCGGGCGGATGCGCCCGCCCGGCCTGGCCGAGGTCGCCGCCGCCCGGGCGGACGGGCGCTGGGAGGCCGCCTACACCGCCCAGCGCGACGCCGTCGTCCCCCCCGACCTGGCCGAGGCGCTGGCGGCGCGCCCGCGTGCCGCCGCCCGTTTCGAGGCGCTGGGCAGGACCGGCCGCTACCGCCTGATCCTGCCGCTGCTGAAGGCCCGGACCCCGGCCGGGCGCGCCGCCCGCCTGGAGAGGGCGATCTCCGGCCTGCTGGAGGAGCGGGGAGGTTGCCCGGTCTGATCGTCGCACCACCGTCGCGGGCGCCCTCCGCCCCGGGACGTCGTCCCACGGGTCCCGTGCCGGGGACGGGGCGGTCGTGGCCGGCCACCGGCGGGCGACCACGACCGGCCGGGGGACGCCCGCCCGGCGTCCCTGGCGCTCCCGGTGCGCTCAGCGTCCCCGCGACCGGCCGTGACGGCTCGGCGGGGCCGAGGTGCTCTCCCTCACGATGAGCTCGGGCTCCACGAGCCGCCGGGCCTGGCTCGGCCTGCCGGCCATCCGGTCGAGCAGCAGGTGGAAGGCGTTCCTGCCGACCTCCTCGAAGTCCTGCCGCACCGTCGTGAGCGGAGGCCAGAAGTAGGCCGACTCCGGCAAGTCGTCGAAGCCCACCACGCTGACGTCATCGGGAACGCGCCGCCCCGCCTCGCGCAGCGCCCGCAGCACGCCCAGGGCCATCTGGTCGTTGCCCGCGAAGACGGCCGTGACGTCGGGGTCGCCCGCCAGTTGCCGGCCGATCTGGTAACCGGAGCGCGAGCTCCAGTCCCCGCGCGGCACCTCGGGAACCCGGTGCCGCCCGGCCTCCAGCGTCTCGCGCCAGCCCTCGACCCGGCCGTTGGCGTCGATCCAGTCGGCCGGGCCCGCCAGGTGCCACACCGTCTCGTGGCCGAGTTCGAGCAGGTGCCTGGTCGCCCGCGCCGCCCCCGCCCGCTGGTCGACCATGGCGACCGGGACGGGAAGGCCGTCCCCGGCGTCGACCGCGACCACGGGGACCATCGACGACAGGTGGCGCAGGCCCTCGGCCGCGGACTCGTGCGGCGCGATGATGATCACGCCGTCCACCGACTGGGACTGGAGCTGGCGGAGACTCTCCTCGATCGAGCGGCGGTTGAGCGTGCTCAGGCTGGCGATGCTCACGGAGTAGTCGTTGAGCCTGGCGGCGCGCTCGATGCTGTAGAGGGTCGAGACCGGGCCGTACAGGGGGGTGTCGATGCTGACCACGCCCAGCACCCCGGACCGGCCCGTGACGAGCTGGCGGGCGGCGGCGTTGGGCCGGTAGTCCAGTTCCCGGACCGCCGCCAGCACGCGCGCCCGGGTTCCGGCGTGCACCCGCTCGGGCGCGTTCAGCGCCCGTGACACGGTCATCGCCGACACCCCGGCGAGAGCGGCGACGTCCTCCAGCACCGCGGGCCTGGAGGACGGTCCGCCGTCGTTCGATTCCGCCTTCAAAGCGGCTCACCCCCTACAGGGGCAACGCTACAGGCCCGGCGGGCACGTTCCACTCCGGGGGACGCCGTCAATACCGGGCCGCGACCGTCGGGAGGCGCGGCCGCCCCCCGCGCGTCCCGGCGGGGGCAGTTTCCTGGGTCGACCTGTCGGCGCGTTCCTCTCACGGGATTCGGCAAGTCAACTAGCCAGAATCCGTCTATGTTCCTAGACGAAATGGTTTGCGGCGCCTACGGTTCTTCCATGACCACATGGGGCGAAGCGATCTTCGACCAGTCCGACCTCCCCGAAGACCCCGACCAGCTCGAACTCGAGGTCACGACCAACTACCACGCCACCCTCACCCGCACCGGCAAGCGCTGGACCGCCACTGTTCATGACCTGCCGGACGGCCACGTCATCCGGGTCCAGGGCACGACCTGGAGAGAAACCGCGGACAACGTCATGGAGTGCGTGCTCGACCTGCTCCCGCCCGACGCCAACACCGTCGGTTTTGACTTCACCCCCGCCGATCCGGAAGCTGCGGAAGCACGGAAGGCTGTCTCTGACGCACGTGTCGCGCGCCTCTACGCCGAACAGGCCGAGCGCGATGCCGTCCGCAACGCCGTCCGCACTCTCATCGACCAGGGCTGGACCACCCGCGACATCGGCAGCGCGCTGGGCCTGTCCCACCAGCGCATCTCCCAGATCGTCCCGCGGATCACACGCTAAGCCGGTTCGGGGAGGCCGATGAGTCCTTCCAGGAGGTTGCGGCCGAGCCGGTCGGCCTCCTGGACGGTCGGCAGGTCGCCTTCGCGGATGCAGGACAGCGCGGTGAGGAGGCCGGGCCGGTCGGCGGTGGCGAGCTTGCCGCCGGCCTTCTCCTCGATGACCTTCGGGCAGATGTCCTTGGTCGCCTTCGTCGAACGTTCGTTGGATGAACATCCGGCTACGGCTACGGCTACGGAAGATCGTCTTGTTGTCGGCAGCGAGGACGTCAATGGGCGCTGTCGGTCGGCGTCGGTGGACCGGCAGCGGAAACGAACGTGTCACCAGTCCAAGTGCGCCACCGCGACCGCCGGCAACATCACGCCCCGGGCCAGGTCCGGCGCCAGGGATCGGCTGGTCACCGTCGTGACGGTCATGGCCTTCACCCGGTCCGCTGCAGGGCACGCTCACGGCGTGCCGCCACCGTCGAGCCGGATTCTCCGCGTGCCATCCGCCGCAGCACGACCGGCGCCATGAGCAGGCCGAGCAGCGCCCAGGCGCCCAGCACTCCGGCGGTCTCCAGGTGTCGCCAGGACGCGCCGATCTCGACGACGACCGCCACGTCCGGCAGCAGGGCCGACCGCATGCCGAGCCCCATCCAGTAGACGGGGAAGATCTGGGCGATCCACTGCAACCACTCGGGCAGTACGGTGATCGGGTAGAAGACGCCGGAGATGCCGATCACAGCGAGGAACGGTAGCTGGACCAGTCCCTGGGCGCGGGCAGTGGTGAACATCGAGCCCAGGACCGCACCGACGGGCAGGGTCGCGACCAGGCCGAGCGCCAGTACCCAGGCCAGACCGGGCCAGGACTGCGGGCCGATCCGCAGACCCTCGACGAGGAGTACGGCGGGCACAAGGAAGATCACCAGGTCGGCGAGCAGGCCGCCGGACACCGAGATCACCTTGCCGATCAGGTAGGCGGGCATCCCGTGCGGGGTCGCCTTGGCACGCAGCAGCGTGCCGTCCTCGCGGTCGGCGGTGAGCTGCTGGCTCATGCCGATCACGCCGGTCGCGGCGTTCATGCCGAGGATGCCGGGTAAGGCCACGGCGCCGAGCAGGAGAGCGCCGACCGGCAGGTCCCGGATGAAGAACAGCGTGGCCACCATCAGGGCGGGCCACAGGAAGTGGGAGAACAGCTCGGCGCCGTTGGTGAACGACTGCCGCAGCTCGATCAGGCCCCGGGACCAGCCCGCGCGCAGTACGGTCGCGTTCATCGGGCCACCTCCTCGGCCTCGCGCACCAGCGCCAGGTACGTCTGCTCCAGCGAGGCCCGGTGGACCTCCAGCTCCCGGACGTCGTCGCCGTAGCGGGCGAACAGCTCGCGGGCGAACGTGGTCGAGTCGGGCGTCCGCTCGACGTACCGCCGCCCGTCGCGCACCCAGCGCACCTCGTCCTCGCCGACGATCCGCCGTGCCAGCTCGGCGGCGGTGCCGTCGGCGACGATCCGGCCGCCGTTCAGCACGAGAATGCGGTCGGCCAGCTTCTCGGCCTCGTCCAGGTCGTGGGTGGTGAGCAGGACGGTCGTCTCGCGGGCGTCGGCCAGGTCGCGTACGAGATCGTGGAAGTCGGACCTGGCCTGCGGGTCGAAGCCGGTGGTCGGCTCGTCGAGGAACAGCACCTCGGGGCGCCCCACGAGGCCGATCGCCACGTCCAGCCTGCGCCGCTGGCCGCCCGACAGTGTCTTGAGCTTCTTGCCGGCGTGCTCGGTCAGGCCGACTCTCTCGATCAGCTCGTCGGGGTCCCAGGGCCGCGAGATCCCGGGGACGGTGTAGGGGGTGTAGTAGGTGCCGAGGTGGGCGAGGAACTCGCGTACCCGCCATTTGCCGTGGTCGCGCCAGGACTGCAGCACGATCCCGAGCCTGGCCCGCCACTGCTCGTCGCCATGCGCGGGATCGGCGCCGAGCACCGAGACCCGGCCCTGTGACCGGACGCGGAATCCCTCCAGTATCTCGATCGTGGTGGTCTTGCCCGCGCCGTTCGGACCCAGCAAGGCCAGAACCTCGCCGTGGCGGGCCTGGAACGTGACGTCGTGCAGGACGTCGACCGAGCCGTAGCGCATGCGCAGCCCGTCGACGTCGAGCACGATGCCGTTGCTCTTCGTCATGAAATGAACTCTCTTCGTGATCGGATGACCTCGTGCCGGAGCGCATGCCGGCGCAAGCCCGGCGCGAGGGCATGGCGCATCGCGGCCCGAACCGGGCCGGAGCGTGGGGACAGGGGGGCGGTTACCAGTTTTCGCGCGCGAGCGTCTCCTGGAGGAGATCCATCAGGCCGGCTCGGTCGACGCCGGCCAGGGCGAGCGCGCGCGGCACGGTACCGACGCCGGCGCTCAGGACGCCGAGCAGCAGATGGGCAGGACGCAGGTCCTTCTTGCCCTTGGCGGCGGCGAAGCCGCGTTCGAGCGCGAGCCGGGCGGAGGCGCCGGGCCTCGGGTGATCCTTGGGGCTGCGGAAGGGCTTCGGAAGGTCGTAGGAGGCGGGGGACACCCCGACCGCGTTAAGGCTGTGCTCGAACTCCCGGTCCAGCGCATCCCTGATCGCCTGCCGCCCGAGCCCCGCCGCCGTCAGTACGCGGTGCGCGGCGGTGCCCTCGACGGCGGCGATGGCCAGCAGGAGGTGGTGGGCCTCGGTGGTGGCGGAGCTCTCCTCCCGCGCCTCGGCCGCTCCCCGCACGACGATGTCGTTGATGTAGTGGTCGATCGTGCTCACTGTCGTCTCCTCAGCGTCACGCCTGCGGCGATGAGCCGCTTGGCGTGCTTCTTGTGGACCGCCTGGCGGGTGACGCCGAGCGCCTCGGCGACCTCCGGCCAGCCCCACCCGGCGCGCATGGCCTGCTCCACGGCGGCGTCCTCGAGCTGATCGGCCAGGCGCCGCAGCGCCGCGACCGCCGCGAGCGCGTCGGCGGGATCCTGGGGTACGGGTGCGTCTTCTACCGGCATGCAAGCAACTCTAGTTGTCTATTTCGAGAATAGTCAACTGTGGTTGCTTGAGTGTCCGAGGCTCGGGGCAGGGCGCCCCGGTCCGGCCCGACACGCACCCCGTGTTGATCGGACCTCGTCGTCGTCCTCGGTGGCGTCCGGGTCGCGCAGGTCGCGGATGGCGCCGGGCGCGAGGCCGGGCAGGTCAGCCAGGGCCGGCCGGTAGGAGACGCCCAGCAGCTCCAGGAGGCCGAGGCCGTCGACCGCGCCGACCAGGCCGCGCCGCCCCACGCCCGGGCGAGCGACAGCCCGGTCTGCTTGTCGACCAGCGGCACGTTCGCCAAGCTGAGCGTCTCGGGCCGGAAGTGGTTCTGGTGGACGTGCGACAGCCGCGACCGCTCCAAGGCTTCGACGCCCTTCTTGGCGATCGGCCGGTACCCGGCGTTCAGCGAGTGCGCGGTCAGGCACGCGGCGACCGAGACCGGCAGGTCCTTTCCTTCAGCCGGGGCCGGCCGCCCGCTGCGCGGCCCGCACCCGGAGCCGCGGCGTCTCGCGGCCGACCCCCAGATCCTGTGCGATCGACGTGATCGTCCGATCCGGCCTCGACAACACCAACGCCACCGCGTCGGCCTTGAACTCCGAGGGGTGGTTCTTCATCACCACCGGTGACATCTCTTCTCCCGGACCTCAAGATCCAGTCTCCGAGGTGTCCACATACAGGGGGGACGCCCGTGTGCGACGTGCGTCCTTCCGGTTGGAGCCGGCACCTCTGATCACGGAGAGGACGC
>NZ_JBFABE010000028.1:0-93614 GCF_040640155.1 Streptosporangium sp. NPDC023615 | reverse complement strand
ACCCGACCACCGACCGGATCAACCAGCCGACCACCAGGGGCGTTCCATTTCGTATCCTTTTTGCTCTTTCGTTGTGCCCTTATTCTTTCAGCCTCGCTTTTTCGTGTCAAACCGGCTTGTTTTAAAGCGGTTGATTCGATCTGGCGGTGCTGGTGGAATTCAGGCTGCTCCGTCTCCGGAGCGACCCTCTGAACTTACCAGCCTCCGAGCGGCTCTGCGAACCGGCTCTGGAACCGTGGGTTTCAAAGGGGCGGTCGATGGACATGGCACAAGCCGTACGGAAGTCACCGAAGTGATTTGAGTGGTTTGCGCCGGACCCCGCCGACATCAAAAGATTAGCAGCCCTCGCGGACCGCTCGAGACGTAACGCCGAACCTCGCGGCCGTATTCCCTGGGCCGGGATCGGGGATCCGGCCCGGGCGACGCCCTCGGCACGGACGGAAGGCCGAGCCGCCGGACGGGTGAGGCCGGCCGGGCGGACGGACCCGAACAGGCACCGGTGGAAACGTAGACTCGGCGAGTGAGCAGCCAGATGCCGCCGACGGCGAAGAAGGTTCCCAGCAAGCGCGTGCACCACGGAGACACCGTGGTCGACGACTACGCGTGGCTGACGGTCAAGGACGACCCGGAGGTGGTCGCCTACCTGGAGGCGGAGAACGCCTACACCCAGGAGGCGACCGCCCACCTCAAGCCCCTGCAGGAGACGCTCTTCCAGGAGATCAAGGGGCGCACCCTGGAGACGGACCTCTCGGTCCCCAACCGCAAGGGCGGCTGGTGGTACTACTCGCGGACCGAGGAGGGCAAACAGTACGGCATCCAGTGCCGCGTGCCCGCCGACGGTGAGACCCCGCCCGAGCTCAAGACGGACGAGCCCCTCCCCGGCGAGAAGGTCATGCTCGACGGCAACGAGGTCGCCGGCGACTCCGACTTCTTCTCCCTCGGAACCAGTTCGATCAGCCCCGACGGCACCCTGCTGGCCTACTCCACCAACTTCACCGGCGACGAGCGTTTCACCCTCAGGATCAAGAACCTCGCCACCGGCGAGGTCCTCCCGGACGAGATCCCCGGCATCTTCTACGGCGGCGCCTGGTCGGCCGACGGCACGACCTTCTTCTACACGACGGTGGACGAGGCGTGGCGGCCCAACCGGGTCCACCGGCACACGATCGGGAGCCCCGCCGCGGACGACGTCCTCGTCCACGAGGAGACCGACGAGCGGTTCTGGGTGGGCATCGGGCTCAGCCGCAGCGAGCGCTACCTGATCCTCTCCGCCGGAAGCAAGATCACCAGTGAGGTGCGCCTCCTGGAGGCCGACGACCCCACCGGCGAGTTCCGTGTCGTCCGTCCCCGGGAGACCGGCGTGGAGTACGGCGTCGACCACGCGGGCGACCACTTCCTGGTCCTGCACAACCGGGAGGCCGAGAACTTCGAGCTGGCCACCGCGCCGCTCGACGCCCCCGGCGACTGGACGCCGCTGATCCCGCACCGCACCGACACCCGGCTGCTCGACGTGGAGGCCTTCGAGGGGCACACCGTCGTGCACTTCCGGCGCAACGGGCAGACCGGCATCCGCATCCTGCCCCGCTCCGGGGAGCCGTACGAGATCCCCTTCCCCGAGCCGATCTACGACGTGGCCCCGGCGGGCAACGCCGAGTTCGCCACCGGCAGGCTGCGGCTCGGCTACACCAGCATGATCACCCCGTCGTCGGTCTACGACTACGACCTCGAGACGGGCGAGCTGGTCCTGCTCAAGCGCAAGGCCGTGCTCGGCGGGTACGACCCCGACGACTACGAGCAGTTCCGCGAGTGGGCGACCGCCCCGGACGGCACCCAGGTGCCGATCTCGATCGTCGTCAGGAAGGGCACCGAGCGCCCGGCCCCCACCGTGCTGTACGGCTACGGCAGCTACGAGATCTCGATCGACCCGTCGTTCTCGATCGCCCGGCTCAGCCTGCTCGACCGGGGCTTCGTCTTCGCCGTTGCGCACATCAGGGGCGGCGGCGAGATGGGCCGTCACTGGTACGAGAACGGGAAGTTCACCAAGAAGAGGAACACCTTCACCGACTTCGTCGCCGTCGCCGAGCACCTCAAGTCCTCGGGCTGGTCCGGTCCCGTGGTCGCCAGGGGCGGCTCGGCGGGCGGGCTGCTGATGGGGGCGGTCGCCAACCTGGCGCCGGAGACCTTCGCCGGCGTGGTGGCGGAGGTGCCGTTCGTGGACGCGCTGAACACGATCCTCGACCCGTCGCTGCCGCTGACCGTGATCGAGTGGGACGAGTGGGGCGACCCGCTGCACGATCCCGAGGTGTACGCGTACATGAGGTCGTACACGCCGTACGAGAACGTCGACGACCGGGTCTACCCGCCCATCCTGGCGATCACCAGCCTGAACGACACCCGGGTGTTCTACCACGAGCCCGCCAAGTGGATCGCGAGGCTCCGTGAGGTCGCGCGCGGCGGACCGTTCCTGCTCAAGACGGAGATGGGCGCCGGGCACGGCGGCCGGAGCGGCAGGTACGACTCCTGGCGCGAAGAGGCGTTCACCCTCTCCTGGATCATCGACACGGCGAAGGCGGAACGATGACCTATCTCGCGGCCGACGACAGGTACGACGACCGGCAGCCGTACAACAGGGTCGGCAAGAGCGGGCTGAGGCTCCCGGCCGTCTCGCTGGGGCTCTGGCACAACTTCGGCGACGACAAGCCCTTCGAGACCCAGCGGGCCATCCTGCGCAGGGCCTTCGACCTGGGCGTCACCCACTTCGACCTGGCCAACAACTACGGGCCGCCGCCCGGGTCGGCCGAGACCAACTTCGGGCGGCACCTGCGCGAGGACTTCGCGCCGTACCGGGACGAGCTGGTCATCTCCACCAAGGCGGGGTACGACATGTGGCCCGGCCCGTACGGCGAGTGGGGGTCGCGCAAGTACCTGCTCTCCAGCCTGGACCGGTCGCTGCGGCGGATGGGGCTGGAGTACGTCGACATCTTCTACAGCCACCGGTTCGACCCGGACACGCCGCTGGAGGAGACGATGGGCGCGCTGGACCACGCGGTCCGGTCCGGCAAGGCGTTGTACGCGGGCATCTCGTCGTACTCGCCCGAGCACACCGCCGAGGCGGCGCGGCTGCTGCGGGAGATGGGCACGCCGTTGCTGATCCACCAGCCGTCGTACTCGATGCTGAACCGCTGGATCGAGGGCGGCCTGCTCGACGTGCTGGAGGAGGAGGGCGTGGGCTGCATCGCGTTCTCCCCGCTGGCGCAGGGCATGCTGACCGACCGCTACCTGAACGGCGTCCCGGAGGGGTCACGGGCCTCGCAGGGACGTTTCCTCACCCCGGAGATGCTCACCGAGGAGACGATGCGGCACGTCCGCACCCTGAACGGGATCGCGCGTGGGCGCGGTCAGTCGCTGGCGCAGATGGCGCTGGCGTGGGCGCTGCGCGACCGGCGCGTCACGTCGGTGCTGATCGGCGCGAGCAGTGTCGGCCAGCTGGAGGACAGCCTGGCCGCGGTGGAGAACCTGTCGTTCGAGGCCGATGAGCTGGAGGCCATCGACAAGGACGCTGTCGAGGCGGGCGTCAACCTCTGGGCCAGGTCGAGCGAGGCCTGAGCTCGTCCGTGCCCCGGCGGTCCGGCCGGACCGCCGGGGCACGGAAGGGCCCGGAGGGCCGGGACGCCCGCAACACCCGTCACGCCGGGCGCAGGGTCACAGGGCCCCCTGCCGTTGCAGGTAGGTGAAGGAGGCCCAGCCCGGCAGTACCGGCAGCCAGAAGGTCAGCAGCCGGAACAGCAGCACGGCCGGGGTGGCCACCTCGGCGGGCAGGCCGGAGAGGGTCAGGCCGACCGAGAGGGAGAACTCGACGGCGCCGAGACCGCCGGGGGTGGGGGCGGCCGAGCCGATGGCGTTCCCGGCCAGGAAGACGATGGCGACGGCGGCGATGTTGAGGGAGCCGCCGAAGGCGCGCACGGAGGCGTCCAGGCAGACCACGAAGAACACGGTGAGCAGCAGGGTGCCGCCGAAGCCCTCGGCGATCTTCGCGGGCGACTGCAGGACGTCCAGCAGCCGCGGGATCACCCCGGAGAACAGCGAGCGGAGCCGTGAGGTGATCATCCGGCGCAGGCGCGGCACGCTCACCACGGCCACCACGAGCACCGCCACCGCGAGCAGCGCGACCACGAGCGTGCGCGACGGGGTGAACGACGAGGCCGTGTTGGAGCCGGTGATGTAGGCGAACAGCAGGAGCAGCGTGATGTGGATGACCAGCCCGATGAGCTGGGAGGCCCCCACGCTGGCCACCGCCTGTCCGAGCGGGATGCCGCGTTTCTGCAGGTAGCGGCTGTTGATCGCGACGCCGCTCACCGCCGCGGGCGCGACGAGCTTGACGAACGACCCGGCGAACTGGACCAGCACGGTACGGCCGAGGGGCAGCTTCTCCGGCACGAAGCCCTTGAGCATCAGGGCGGCGGCGACGTAGCTCAGCATCGCGGCGACCAGCGCCACGCCCGTCCAGCTCCACTTGGCCGACGTGATCATGTTGAGGTTGATCTGCGTCAGGTAGTAGACCAGGAAGTACGCGGCGAACGCGGTGGCGATGATCGTGATCAGCGTCCGGGGGCGGAAGCGCTCCAGGCGGACCTCGTCGGCCTCGGCTCTCGGCCTGAGCTCGACGATCCGCTCGCGGATCTCGGTGAGCAGTTCCCTGTTCTTGCTGAGCGCGTTCCTGGTCTCGCGGGTCAGCGCGATCCGCTGGAGCAGCGGGAGCGCGTCGGCGAGCACGCCGGGCCCGGCCCCGGCCGCGGCGGCCTCCACGGCCCTGCGGGCCCCGACGCGGAGGCTGAGGTAGGTGAGCAGCTGGGCGATGTCGAGGCGGAGCAGCAGGTCACCGGCGGCGATCTCGCCGCTGCGGGCGTCCATCAGGACGACCCGTCCCTCGGCGTCGACGTGGATGCTGTCGCCGGTCAGACGGCGGTGGGCGAGCCGCTGGACCTGCAGCAGCAGGACCTGCTCCCAGATCTGGGCCAGCAGGTTGTCGTCGATCTCGTCGTCGGGGATGTCGTCGAGCGCGCGGGTGGGGGTGTGCTCGTAGGCGAGCAGCGCGGCCTCGCTGCCGATCTCGCTGGTGCCCAGCAGCCGGGGGGTGCTCGCCCCCGCCGCCTGCGCCGCGTACGCCATGAGGGCCTCGCGTTCCAGCTCGGCGCGGAGCGAGCGGATGGCCTTGCGGCGGGTCTCGGAGTTGAGGCGGATGCGACGCCAGAGGCGGTAGAGGACCCCGGCGACCTGGCGGTCCCGGTCCAGGACCGTGACGTCGAGACGGGTGCCGTCCCTCAGCTCGACGGCGTAGCGGCGGCTGCTCTGGTGGTCGTCGTCGAGCCGGTGGGCCTTGACCGGGGCGAAGCCGAGCTTGCGGAGCGCGGAGACGACCGCGCTGCCCGGGGGGCGGGTGTTGGGGCTGCCCACGCCGTAGAGGGTGGCGTAGCCGATCGCCAGGCCGACCAGGATGGAGACGACGATGCCCAGGATGGTCGCGGCGAACCCGGCGAACAGGGCGACGGCGTTGAGCGCGACCGCGCTCCACAGGGCCGCGCGCCAGGTGGGGCGGCGGGAGATGCGCACCGCGGTGACGTAGGCGATGATCGGGGTCAGCAGCGTGTCGACCGGCTCCACGCCCTCCCGGTTGCCGGTCAGCAGCAGCCGCAGGTCCTCGGGGCCGGCGTTGACGATCCACTCGCCGAGCACGTACGAGAGGACCATGGCGGCGATGGCGGCGAAGAGGCCCTCGGCCACGCGGAGCCCGTCACGGTGGAACACCCGTTCGATGGCGAAGGCCACGGGAACGCCCAGCATCGCCGAGGCGCTCAGCACCCCCGCCAGGCCGCTGAGCAGGAAGGGCGCCCGGTTGGTGCCGTCGGTGACGTCACCCTCCAGCCCGTTCAGGGTCTTCTTGGCGACCAGGGCGAGCAGGATCACCGCGACGAGCACGAGCAGGGTCGCCAGGAAGCGCAGCAGGTCCGAGGGGCGGCGGATCCGCTGCGGAAGCAGCGGCTCGACCACGCGCACGACGGTATCGCCGTCCGGCACCGGCGGGGTCCCGCCGGTGGACGTCGTCTCGCCAAGCTCCTTGATTTCCGTCACCGCCAGCGATTCTGCACGGTCCGCATCACAGGTGCGTCACCGCTTCACTCCTTCAGTGTTCCCAATGGGCGTCGTACACGTGTCGGCGGCCTCCGGTGATCTCCGGCGGCCCCGACGGCGTCACTTCCATCCTGGCGCTCCAGGCCGGGAAACGCGGGCGCGTCACGACACCGCGTGCGTCCCGGTCCGTGAGGGCGGGAGGACGGAGACATACCGGAAAGACCGGAGCGGCACGAAAAGACGGGACCTCACCGGGACGGCGGGGTCTGGCCGGGACGGCGAGGCGGCGCCGGGAAGGCGGGACCTCTCCGGAACGGCGGGGTCTGGTCGGGACGGCGGGGACGGTGGCGGGACGGTGGCGCGAAGGTCTCCGGCGGGACCTCGCGGAAACGGCGCCGGCGGGCCGGCCGATCGGTCTACGGTTGACCTCCGCCGCCGCGGGGCCCCCGCCGCCCGGCCGGCGGAGGCCCGGGGTCCGGGGTTCGGGTCCGGCAGGAAGATCAGACGAACACTGCGTACCTGTCACAGATGGAGAATTGACCCTCCTAGCTGCGGAAACGCTGGATTTAACGGGTGACGGCCTGACAGGCTGAAGGTCATGTTCCGTCGCCCGCCGACGGCCCGCGCGGGCGTGCCCAGGGACGCGGGGACCCCCCTTCACGGCCGCGTCCACCCTCGCGTCCGGGGAGGGGGCCCTCTCGTCGTGGCCCCCTCGCGCCGGGGTCACGGCGGGGCGGCCGCTCGATCCACGCAGAGGAGTTCCCGCATGAGCGCACGTGCCTCCGGGGGGGTGCCGGTCGCGATCCTCGCGATCGCGGTCATGACCCTGTCCGCCGTCTCCGCCGCACCCGCCGAGGCGGCGCCCGCCGTCCAGGCACCCGCCGTCCAGGCGCCCACGGCCCCGGCATCCGCCGTGAACCCGCTGCCGCCGGGCGCGGAGACGTTCGGGAGGTCGATCGGGCTCGCGTCCGTCCGGCGGCACCTGGAGAGGTTCCAGAGCATCGCCGACGCCGCCGGCGGCAACCGGGCCGCGGCCACGCCGGGCTACGACGCCTCGGCCGACTATGTCGCGAGCAGGCTGCGCGCCGCCGGTTACCGGGTCACCATGCAGGAGTTCAAGATCTCCTTCTTCCAGGAGCGGACGGCGCCCACGCTGCGCCGGGTCGCGCCCGCCCCCGCGACGTACGAGCCCGGCACGCGGTTCAGGACCATGACGTACTCGGGCTCGGGGAAGGTGACCGCGCCGGTGCAGGGGGTCGACCTGACGCTGCCGCCGAGCAGGACGCCGAGCTCGACCTCCGGGTGCGAGAAGAGCGACTTCGCCGGGTTCGTCCGGGGCAACATCGCGCTGATGCAGCGCGGCACCTGCAGCTTCCAGGTCAAGGCGGAGCTGGCCCAGGCGGCCGGCGCCTCCGCGGTGATCATCTTCAACGAGGGCCAGACCGGCGAGGGCGTCGCCGACCGCAGGCCGCTGATCAACGGTTCGCTCAACGTCTCGTCGGTGACCATCCCGGCGATCGGCGCCGACTTCGCCACGGGCGCGGCGCTGGCGGCGCGCGGGACGACCGCGTCGCTCTCGGTGGACGCCGAGAGCGCCCCCGACCGCAGGACGCGCAACGTCATCGCCGAGAGCCGCCACGGCGACCCGGGCAGGGTGGTCATGCTGGGCGCGCACCTGGACAGCGTCGCGGCGGGCCCCGGCATCAACGACAACGGCTCCGGCAGCGCGGCCGTGCTGGAGACGGCGCTGGCGGCGGCCCCGCTGCGGACGCGCAACCGGCTGCGCTTCGCCTTCTGGGGGGCCGAGGAGCTGGGGCTGCTGGGGTCGAAGCACTACGTGGCCGCCCTGCCGCCGGCGGAGAGGGCGAAGATCAGGCTCTACCTGAACTTCGACATGATCGCCTCGCCGAACCACGTCTTCGGGATCTACGACGGCGACTCCTCCGACCCCGACGTGGACTCCAGGCCGCCCTCGGGATCGGCCCAGATCGAGCACCTCCTGCAGGCGTACTTCAAGGCGGTCAAGCAGCCCTACCAGGACTCCGACTTCACCGGCCGCTCCGACTACGGCCCGTTCATCGCGGTGGGCATCCCGTCGGGCGGGCTCTTCACCGGCGCCGAGGGCGTCAAGTCGCCCGAGGAGGCGGCGAGGTTCGGCGGCGTCGCGGGCGTCGCCTACGACAAGTGCTACCACCAGGCGTGCGACACCATCGCCAACATCGGCGACAGGGCGCTGGCGGTGAACACCGGTGCGATCGCGACCGCGGCGTTCGCCTACGCCTACGCCCGTGACCTGCCCGGTGAGGACGCCTCCGGCTCCTCGGGGACCGGTGGGTCGAGGAGCGGCGGACCGGGGACCGGCGAGCGGGGCGCCGTCGCGCCGGGGACCGGCGACCAGAGGGGCGGCGGGCAGAAGGGCGGCGGGCCGGGGACCGGCGGGGGCGGGCTGGGACGCGACCACGCCCACGACGGTCACGGCGCCCACGGTCACGTCCGCGACGATCACGCCCACGACGTCCCCGGTCACGGCCACGGCGGCCTCCTCAGGTGACGCGTGTGCCCCGCCGGGACGCCGGCGTTACAGTCGGAGCATGTCGTCAGGCGAATTGCGAGTGCTGGGGTCGTGCCCGCTGGACTGCCCCGACACCTGCTCGTGGGTGGTGACCGTCCAGGACGGCAGGGCCGTCAGGCTGCGCGGCAACCCCGAACACCCCTACACCCGCGGCGCGCTCTGCGTGAAGGTCAACCGCTACCTGGAGCACGCCGCGGCACCCGACCGCATCCTGTACCCGATGCGCCGGATCGGCCCCAAGGGCTCCGGCAGGTTCGAGCGCATCGGGTGGGACGAGGCCCTTGAGGAGATCTCCGTACGGCTGCGCGGCATCGTCGAGGAGTACGGCGGCGAGGCCATCTGGCCCTACGCGGGCACCGGCACGCTGGGCTACGTCCAGGGGACCGAGGGGATCGCGGGCCGGCGCCTGTGGAACGTGCTGGGGGCCTCCAGGCACCACCTGAACATCTGCTCCGTCGCGGGCAACACCGGCCTGGAGCAGGTCTACGGCACCCCCGGCGGCATGGACCCCGAGACGTTCGCCGACTCCAGGCTCATCCTGCTGTGGGGCACGAACACGCTGACCAGCGGGCACCACCTGTGGAAGTTCATCCAGGACGGCCGGGCCGCCGGGGCGCACGTGGTGGCGATCGACCCGATCCGCACCCGTACGGCCGAGCAGGCCGACGAGCACCTGCCGATCCGGCCGGGCACCGACGCCGCCCTCGCGCTGGGGCTGATGAACGTCGTCCTGGCCGAGGGCGCCGAGGACCGCGACTTCCTGGAGAGGCACACCAGCGGCTGGGAGGACTTCCGCCAGGAGATCCTCCGGTACCCTCCGGCGCGGGTGGCGGGGATCACGGGTCTGGAGGAGTCCGGCATCCGGGCCCTGGGCGAGCGGCTGGCCCGTACCCGGCCCACCGGCATCCGGGCCACCATGGGGGTGCAGCGGCACGCGGGCGGCGGCACCGCCGTGCGCACGATCGCCGCCATTCCCGGCGTGACCGGGGACTGGCGCCGTCCCGGCGGCGGGATCGCCTACTCCACCAGCGGGCACGTGCACCTGAACATCGACACCCGCGAGGACCTGCTGGCCCGGCCGGTCCGCACGCTCACCATGACCCGGCTGGCCGACGAGCTGGACGAGTCGGTGAAGTGCCTGTGGGTGTACGCGGCCAACCCGATGGCCTCCACCGCCGACCAGAACCGGATCCGCGAGAGGCTGCTGCGCGAGGACCTGTTCACGGTGGTGATGGAGCAGTTCCCGACCGACACGGTCGACTACGCCGACATCGTGCTCCCGGCCACCATGCAGATCGAGCACACCGACCTGCACGCGGGCTACGGCCACATGTACCTGTCGTGGAACGAGCCCGCGGTCGCGCCTCCGGGCGAGTGCCTGTCCACCACCGAGACGTTCCGCCGCCTGGCGCGGCACCTGGGGCTCACCGAGCCGTCCCTGTACGACTCCGACCTTGAGCTGGCCGAGCAGCTGCTCTCCTCGGGGCACCCGTCGCTGGACGGGATCACGGTCGACCGGCTGCGCAAGGAGGGGTGGGTCCGCCTCAACGTGCCCCGGCCCTTCGCGCCGTTCGCCGACGGCTTCCCGACGCCCTCGGGCCGGATGCGGTTCGGCGCGGGACCGGCCTACGTCCCCTCGCGCACGGCCTCGGCCGCGCCGGGCCCGTACCCGCTGGCGCTCGTCACGCCCGCCCCCCACACCTTCCTCAACTCCACCTTCGGCAACAACCCCGAGCTGCTGCGGCGCTCGAAGGGCCCGCGGATCGCGGTCAACCCCGAGGACGCCTCGCGGCGGGGGCTGAGCGACGGGCAGCGGGCCCGGGTGTTCAACGACGAGGGCGAGTTCGAGGCGGTCGTCGAGGTGAGCGAGCGGGTGCGGCCCGGCGTGGTGGCGTCCACCAAGGGACACTGGCGCAAGCTGAGCCCGGGGGGCGCCACGCCGAACGCCGTGGTGGGCGCTCGCGACGCCGACATGGGGCGCGGTGCCGTCTATCACGACAACCTCGTCGAGATCGGCCCGTGCGCCTCGGGATGACGGGGAAGGGGCCGGCCGGGGCGTCCGGGCCCGCACCGGGAAGGGCCCTGAGGGAGGGGTCCGGGGTCGCATCGGGGAGAGGTCCCGGGGTCAGGTCAGGGAGAGCTTGTACCCCTCGTGGGAGGCCACGAAGCCCAGGGAGTCGTAGAAGCGGTGGGCGTCCGCGCGGCTCTTGTCGGTGGTGAGCTGGACCAGGGCGCAGCCTCGGGAACGGGCGCGGTCGAGGGCCCACTCCATCATCGTGCGGCCCAGGCCCCGTCCCCGCACGCCGGAGGCGATCCTGACCGCCTCGATCTGCATCCGGAGCGCGCCGCGACGGGAGATGCCGGGGATGTAGGTGAGCTGCATGGTGCCCACGACCTCGCCGTCCAGCTCGGCGACGATCAGCTCGTTGCCGGGGTCGGCGTCGATGAGCGCGAAGGCGGCGCGGTGCTCGTCGCCGAAGTCGCCCTGGCGGCCGGCCGCGACGACGTCGTCGGCGAGCAGGGCCACGACGATCGGCACGTCCTCGGCACGGGCGATACGGAATTCCACCGGCACGACGGCCAAACTACCCGAGATCACGGGCTTGCCGTGTTCTCGGGGGAGCGCCAGGAGCCCGTCGCCGACGCGGACGGCCCCGGACGCCAGGTCATCGGCGCGGGAGACGCGGAGAGCCGGTACGGGAAGCGCGGGCGGCACCCCGACGCGGTGACCCCGGGAACAACCAGGGTCGCTCCCCGATGTGGACAGGGGGGCACGGCGGGCACGCTGATGGCATGAACGACGAACTGACTCGACGTGACGAGATGTCCCTTGCCGGCGCGGCCCTGCGCGGTGCTCCCTGGAGGACCGCCGCGGTGGCCGGCGGCGCTCTGGCGGTCACCAGCTTCGGAGTGGGCGTGCTGGCCGGCGACACGAACCTGACCTGGGCGATGGCTGTCGGGATCGGCCTGTTCTCGCTCATCGCGGCCATCGGCTCGATCAGCAGGCCCGCCATCGGGGACCGGGTGACCCGGCAGGCCCGCCTGTGGGCTCTGCGCCACCCCTGGCGATTCTCGCTCTATCCCGCGCTCGGCACCGCGACGCTCCTGTATCCGGTGCAGCTCATCCTCGACGGCGAGGGGGTGTTCGGCGCGGCGCTCGACGCCCTCCAGGGCGGTGTCGCGGTCTACCTGATCACCGCGCTCCTGGCCGTCGTCCTCAAGGGGCGTGGCCAGGCGTCCCTGCCCGGTGGCCACTGACCCCCCGGGCCCTCACGGGCGCTACGCCTTCTCGTGCTCGGCGCGGCAGACGCAGAACTCGTTGCCCTCGGGGTCGAGCATCGTCACCCAGCCGGAGCCGTCGGGGTTGCGCAGGTCGCTGAAGATCGTGGCACCGAGCCCGAGCAGGCGTTCGACCTCCTCCTCGCGGGTACCGCCCGGCGCGGCCGTGACGTCCAGGTGGATGCGGTTCTTGACGGTCTTGCCCTCGGGGACCGTCACGAACAGCAGATCCGTCGTGCCTCCCTGGAGGAGGAACTCGTCGTCGTCGTCCTTGTCCGTCTCGGGGTGGAACTTCAGGCCGGTGGCCTCGCTCCAGAAGGTCGCGACCTCGTAGGGCCGGATGCAGTCGAACGTCACGAAGTGAATGTCAATCATGGGCCCACCCAAGCCGCCTCCCTCGGGGCGGTCAACCGGTTTTCCCCGGCCTTGAGGGGCCCGGTCCGGGTGCCTCCCACCAGAGTGTGAACCAGCGGTCGCGGGGGACCGGCCACATGTCCAGCTCGATCACCGCCGAGACGACCTCGTCGGCGCGTTCGCGGCCGAGGCAGAGCCGCCTGCAGGCGCTCTCGGCGAGATCCTCCAGCCGGTCGAAGCGGGACAGCGGGGCCGGGCGCGACTCGTGGCGGACCCGGTGGCCGAGCCCCTCGGCGACGGCGATCACGTCGTGGGCCGTGGGACGGAGCGGGCGGGTGACGCCGTGGAAGTGCCGCCAGAGGGGGTTGAGCCAGCTCATCGGGTGCCGTTCGGTGAGCTCCAGCACCACCCGCCGGCGGGCGTGGGAGGTGAGCGCGGTCAGGAAGGCGGCCAGGTCCGGCACGTTGTAGACGACGTGGGCGGCGACGGCGACGTCCGCCACCAGGGTCCGGTCCGCGACGTCGGGCCAGCGGCCCCGCACGGTCCGCACCGGGACGCCCAGGGCGGCGGCCCGGGAGGTCAGCTCGGCGAGCATCGCGCCGGAGACGTCGACCGCGATCAGCTCCCCCATGGCGGGGACGAGCGGCAGCGAGGCCGCCCCGCTCCCGGCGCCCACGTCCAGCACGCTCCCGCCCGGCGGCAACGCCTCGGCGGTCCTGGTCAGGGTCGGCCCCTCGGGGGCCGCGAGGGCACGGTCGGCGCGCTCGGCGAACCGCGCGGCCGAGTGTCCCCAGGGGTCGGCCGGAGCCCCGGCCGCGATCTCCTCCGGGATGGCCCACCGTTCGAGGTCGGCCCGCCAGCGCTCGTCCATGGGGCGAGCCTAGGAGAGCGCCGCACGGGGGTCGACCCCGCCGCGGCGGCCACGGCGCTCTCTTCTCACCGACGTGATGTACATCCCACCCTGGCCTGTTTTCGGGGGGTTACTCGCGGGTAGCATTACCGGTAAAGTTACCGGCGAGTATGACAGGTTCCGGTTCCCCCGGTTTCAAGGAGAAGACCCCATGGGCCACTACAAGAGCAATGTCCGTGACCTGGAGTTCAACCTCTTCGAGGTCTTCGGGCGCCGGGACGTTCTGGGCACCGGCCTCTACGCCGACCTGGACGAGGACGTGGTGCGGAGCATCCTGAAGGAGGTCGACCGCCTCGCCACCGGGGTGCTCGCCGACTCCTTCGAGGAGGGCGACCGCACGCCCCCGGTGTTCGACCCCCAGACCGGGGCGGTGACGATGCCGGAGGGCTTCAAGAAGTCCTTCGCCGCCTACCGCGACGCCGGCTGGACCAACCTCGGGCTCCCCGCCGAGCTGGGCGGCCCCGGCCTGCCCAGCAGCGTGAACTGGGCCCTGGCCGAGATGGTCCTCGGCGCCAACCCCGCCGTGTGGATGTACTCCAGCGGGCCGGCCTTCGCCCACGTGCTGCACACCATCGGCACCGAGGAGCAGAAGCGCTACGCCGAGCTGGCCATCGAGCGGCAGTGGGGCGCCACCATGGTGCTCACCGAGCCCGACGCCGGCTCCGACGTGGGCGCCGGGCGCGCCAAGGCCGTCCGGCAGGACGACGGCACCTGGCACATCGAGGGCGTCAAGCGCTTCATCACCAGCGCCGAGCACGACCTGTCCGACAACATCTTCCACCTGGTGCTGGCCCGCCCCGAGGGGCACGGCGTGGGCACCAAGGGCCTGTCGATGTTCCTGGTCCCCAAGTACCACGTGGACCTGGAGACCGGTGAGCTCGGCGAGCGCAACGGCGTCTATGTCACCAACGTCGAGAAGAAGATGGGCCTGAAGGTCTCCACGACCTGCGAGCTCACCTTCGGCGGCGACCACCCGGCGATCGGCACGCTGGTCGGCGGGACGCACGAGGGCATCAAGCAGATGTTCATGATCATCGAGCACGCCCGGATGATGGTCGGCTCCAAGGCGATCGCCACCCTGTCCACCGGCTACCTCAACGCGCTGGCCTACGCCAAGGAGCGGGTGCAGGGCGCCGACCTCACCCAGATGGCCGACAAGTCGGCCCCGAGGGTGACCATCACCCACCACCCGGACGTACGCCGGGAGCTGATGCTCCAGAAGTCCTACGCCGAGGGCATGCGCGCCCTGGTCATGCTCACCGCCACCTACCAGGACGACGTGCTCATCGCCGAGCACGAGGGCCGCAGGGACGAGCACGCCGAGGCCATGAACGACCTGCTGCTCCCGCTGGTCAAGGGCGTGGGCTCGGAGCGGTCGTACGAGATGCTGTCCCGGTCGCTGCAGACCCTGGGCGGCTCGGGCTACCTGCAGGACTACCCGATCGAGCAGTACATCAGGGACGCCAAGATCGACTCCCTGTACGAGGGCACCACCGCGATCCAGGGCCTGGACCTGTTCTTCCGCAAGGTCCTGCGCAACCAGGGGGTCGCCCTCGGCTCGCTGCACGCGGACATCACGGCCTTCGCCGCCTCCGAGGCCGGCAACGGGCGCCTGAAGGCCGAGCGCGCGCTCCTGGCCGAGGCGGCGGACGAGGTCAAGGCGATGGCCGACACCATGGCCGGCTGGGCGCTCGGCTCGCTGGAGGTGCCCGCCGAGGTCTACAAGGTCGGGCTCAACACCACCCGGTTCCTGCTCGCCCTGGGCGACGTGGTGATCGGCTGGCTGCTGCTGCGCCAGGCCGAGGTGGCGCTGGCCGCCCTGGGTTCCTCCACCGACGCGCCGGGCGCGGCGGGCGGGCGGGGCGACACCGCCTTCTACACGGGCAAGGTCGCCGCGGCCTCCTTCTTCGCCCAGAGCGTCCTGCCCCGCGTCGCGGCCGAGCGCCGCACGCTGGAGGCGACCGACCAGAGCCTGATGGAGCTGCCAGAAGAGGCGTTCTGACCGTGGCGGGCGCCGCCCGGCGCCCGCCCCCGGTTCCCCCTCCGCTCCCGCGGCGGGCATGACGAGGGGCCGGTCCCGTTCCGACGGGACCGGCCCCTCGTTCACGTCTCCCGGGTCTCCCACCCACGTCCTGCTGGCCTCTCACCCACGTTGCCCGGCGTCCTCGCGCCTCCCGCCCGCGTCTTCCCGGGCTCCCGCCCGCGTCCTCCCGGCCTCCCGTCCACGCCTCCCGGACCCCTCTCCCGCGAACGGGACATTCCACGGCATTGACATCGCACCGGGTTATTCTCATAATGAGATTGTCTCAATTTGAGAAGGACGTGTGATGAGTGAAGCCGAGTTCCTGGCCGCGTACGACCCGCGGGCCTATCCCGCGGTGGCCGTGACCGTCGACGTGGTGGCCCTCACCATTCGCGGGGGTGGGCTGCGGGTCCTGCTGATCCGGCGGGGCGAGCAGCCGTACGCGGGGCGGTGGTCGCTGCCCGGCGGGTTCATCCAGCCGGGAGAGGACCTGCCCCAGGCCGCGGCGCGGGAGCTGGCCGAGGAGACGGGACTGTCCGACCGGGTGCACATCGAGCAGCTCGCCAGCTACGGCGCGCCCGACCGGGACCCGCGGATGAGGGTCGTGTCGGTCTCCTACCTCGCCTTCGCCCCCGACCTGCCCGACCCCCGGGCCGGCACGGACGCCTCCGAGGCCGCCTGGCACCCGGTCGGCGGGACGCCCGAGCTCGCCTTCGACCACGACCGGATCCTGGCCCACGGCCTGGAGCGGGCGCGCGGCAAGCTGGAGTACACCCCGCTGGCCACCGCCTTCGCCGGTGACACGTTCACCATCTCCGAGCTGCGCGGCGTCTACGAGACGGTCTGGGGCGTCCCGCTGCACGCGGGCAACTTCCACCGCAAGATCCTGTCGGTGCCCGGCTTCGTGGAGAGCACCGGCGAGACCACCGAGAGCGGCGGGGCCAGGGGCGGTCCCCGGGCCAAGCTCTACCGGGCCGGGGACGCCCGGCTCCTGCACCCCGCGCTGCTGCGGCCCGCCAGGGAGGAGACGATCAGGTGAGGACCACCGACGAGGCGATCAGGATGGTGAGCGCCGCCCGCACACCCGGCGACCTGTTCGGCGGGCCGTCCCCCCACCGCGTCTACCGCGCCCTGGCCAGGCTGCTCCATCCCGACCTGGCACCGGGGGCCGAGGCCGCCGAGGCGTTCACCCGGCTGGCGGAGCTCTGGGCGGCCCGGGGCGGGGCGGGCGCGGCACCCGAAACGGTGATCACCACCGGCCGGGGGTCCTACCGCCTCGGCGGCGTCCTGTGGCGCGGCGCCACGGCCGTGCTCTACCGGAGCGGTGCCGACACGCTGCTCAAGGTCCCGCGCAGTCACACCGACAACGACCTCATGCGCCGCGAGGCCGAAGCCCTGGAGACGATCGCCCGGGACGGGGACCCGCTGCTCCTGCCGTACGTCCCCCGGCTGGTGGAGTCGTTCCGGCACCGCTCGGGCGGGGTCGAGCGACAGGCCAACGTGATCAGCCGGGTGCCGGACGGCTTCGTGAGCCTGGACGAGATCGCACGGCGGCGGCCGGTGCTCGACGCGCGGGACGCGGCGTGGATCTGGCGGCGGCTGCTGGTCGCCGTCGGCGCGGCCCACCGGGCGGGGGTGGTGCACGGCGCGGTGTTCGGGCACCACGTTCTCGTCCACCCGATCGACCACGGCCTGGTGCTGGTCGACTGGAGCCAGTCCGTCCCGATCGGCACCCCGGTCACCGCCCTGGTGGCACGGCACCGGGACGACTACCCGCCCGAGGTCATGACCAGAAGGCCCGCGACCCCGGCGCTGGACATCCACCTCGCCACCCGGTGCGTGGCCGCCCTCATGGGCGACGGCGCCCCCGCCGCGATCCGGCGCTTCGTCCGGGGGAGCCTGCTCGGCCCGCCGGACGACGCCTGGCGGCTCCTGGCGGAGCTCGACGACCTGCTCGACGACCTGTACGGACCGCGGAAGTACCGGCCCCTGCGCCTGTGAGCGCCGCGGGCGTCCCGGCACCCGCCGGGGCGCGCGGGTCCCCGGCCGCCCCGCCCTCGTCCGTGATCACTGTCCTCCGGAACGTTCCACCCCCGATGCAAGGAGATCCCCCATGGGAAGCGGAATCTGGTCCACCGACGTCTACTCCGCCGCCGCGAGCTACCGCGCCGCCAAGGGCGGGAGCGCGTTCGCGCACACCGACAGCGGCGCCCGCACCACGCACCCCGATCTCGACCCGCGCGGGGTCGCGGCCCGCGAGAGCCGCGACTCCGCGGAGCACCCCGACTCGCTGGCCGTGGCCGTGCTGTTCGACGTGACCGGCTCGATGGGCGGGGTGCCCCGCCGACTGCAGACCAGGCTGCCCGACCTGCTCGGGCTGCTGCTGCGCAAGGGCTACGCGACCGACCCGCAGATCCTCTTCGGCGCGATCGGCGACGCCACCTGCGACCGCGCGCCGCTCCAGGTCGGCCAGTTCGAGTCGGACAACCGGATGGACGAGCACCTGGGGAAGATCCTGCTGGAGGGCGGGGGCGGCGGCCAGATGCGCGAGTCGTACGAGCTGGCGATGTACTTCATGGCCCGGCACACCTCGATCGACTGCTTCGAGAAGCGGGGCCGCCGCGGCTACCTGTTCATCATCGGCGACGAGCTGCCCTACCAGCACGTCAAGCGGCGCGAGGTCGAGAAGGTCATCGGTGAGCGGCTCGAACGGGACATCCCGATCAAGGAGATGATCGCCGAGCTGACCAGGATCTACGACGTGTACTACATCATCCCCGCCGGGGCGAGCCACGCCGGGAACGGCGGCGTGCTGTCCGCCTGGCGCGACCTGCTCGGGCAGAACGTGCTGGAACTGGACGACCTGGAGGCCGTCTCCGAGACCATCGCGCTCACCGTCGGCCTGGGCGAGGACGCCATCGACCTGCGGGAGGGGCTGGACGACCTGGAGGAGATCGGCTCGACCGCCGGGACCTCGGTGGGCAAGGCCCTGGCCAGACTCGACCGCGGCAGGCTCGTGGTCGCCGACGGGCTCGACCTGGGAGGCGACAGCGGCGTGCTGCGACTCTGAGAGGGGCTCCGGGAAGGGCCCCCGCGGGAAAAGGGCTCCCCGCCGCGCGGCGGCCACCGCGAGGCACGGCGGCGGGGAGCCCGCCACGAAGGGAGAGGCCCGGTCGCCGCCCCGCCCGGCGGGGCGGCGGCCGGCCGGTGGGAACGACGTCGACGAACGGGTGATCGTATGGACGAGCATGTGATCGTGACCGACCTCGGTTACGGCGACGCGGGCAAGGGGACCGTCGTCGACTGGCTCTGCGAGCGCGGGCCCGTGCGGGCCGTGGTCAGGTTCAACGGGGGCGCGCAGGCGGGGCACAACGTGGTCCTGCCCGACGGGCGGCACCACACGTTCGCGCAGTTCGGGGCGGGCACGTTCAGGGGGGTGCCGACCCACCTGTCCCGCCTGACGGTCGTGGACCCCCTGGCGCTGGCCCGGGAGGCCGCCCACCTGGCGGAGCTGGGCGTCCCCGACCCGCTCGCCCTGCTCACCGTGGACCGTGACGCCCTGCTCGCCACCCCGTACCACGTGGAGGCCGGGCGGGCCAGGGAGCTGGCGCGGGGCGAGGACCGGCACGGGTCGTGCGGCATGGGCGTCGGTGAGACCATGGCCTACGCCCTGGCGCACCCGGACCTGGCGCCGACCGCGGGTGACTGCGAGGAGCCCGCCCGGCTGACCCGCAAGCTGCGCGCCCTGCGCGAGGCGCTGGGGGTGACCGGGCCGGAGGTGGAGGACTGCGTCGCGGCGTTCCGGGCGTTCGCCGAACGGGTCGTCCTGGTCGGCTCCTCCTTCGTGACCGCCCTGCTGCGCGGGCGGCCGGTGGTCTTCGAGGGCGCGCAAGGGGTGCTGCTCGACGAGTGGCACGGCTTCCACCCGTACACCACCTGGAGCACGACGACCTTCGCGGGCGCGCTGGAGCTGCTCGGCGGGGCGCCCGCGCTGCGGCTGGGCGTGCTGCGGACCTACACCCCCCGGCACGGCCCGGGCCCGCTGGTGACCGAGGACACCGAGGACCCGGCCCTGGCGCTGCCCGAGGCCCACAACGGCACCGGTCCCTGGCAGGGTCCCTTCAGGACCGGTCACTTCGACGCGGTGGCCCACCGCTACGCGCTCGCGGCCGCCGGCGGGGCCGACGCCCTGGCCCTCACCCACCTGGACGCGCCGGTGTCGCGGATGTGCGTCTCGTACGACATCGGCGAGCTGCCGGTCGGCGCGCCCGGCGATCTGGAACGGCAGGCCCGGCTGACCGCCCGGCTCTCGCGGGTCCGGCCGCGCTACGCCGACGGGATCGACGACTGGCCCTCGGCCGTGGCGGAGGCGCTGGGGGTCCCGGTGTGGCTGGGATCGGCCGGACCCACCGCCGCGGACAAGGTCGTTCTGAGTGGTGTCATCGCGCGCGGAAGGGTATGACCATTTCCGTACGCTCCCTTTGCCTGGCGGACGGCCTTATCCGGAGGAAATCATGGGTGTCGGGATCAGCATCTTCTTTCTCACGCTCGGCGCCATCCTCCGCTTCGCCATCGAACCCGACGTCCTCGGCGAGTCCGTGCACATCGACGTGATCGGCCTGATCTTCATGATCGTCGGCGCCGTCGGGATCGTGCTGAGCGTCGTGATGGCCCCCCGGCGCGGCCATACGTCCGAGGACCGCCTGATGCACCGGGAGAACAACCCGCCGGAGTCCTAGACCTCGAACTGGACCGCCGCCCGGGAGGCCACGATCGGCTTGATGTGCTCGGCGATCACGGCCTGGTGCAGCGGGTGGTCGCGGTAGGCGAGGAAGTCGTCGACGCCGTCGAAGTCCGCGACGATCGCGAACTGGTGGTTGCCGGGGCTCACGCCCGCGTCGGCGCCGAGGGTGTAGGCGCGGATCTCCGGGATGGCCGCGGGCAGCCTGCCGAGTTCCTCCGCGACCCTGGCCCTCTGCTCGCCGGTGGCCTCCTCGGCCCAGGTGAACAGCACGACATGCCGGAACATGATCTTCCCTTCGGTTGGGTGCCCGGCCAGCGTACGGCCACGCGCGCCCGGCTCCGGCGGCGGGACAGGGCCGGAACGGAGCCTGGACGGAGCCGGGACAGGCCCCGCTCGGGACCGGGACGGCTCCGGCCGGCGGCTCCCCGTGTGATCCACGTCACTATCCGGCCGGGCGCGAACCCGCGGCGACCCTTTCGGCTACCTACCGGGTGATCCCGGACGACAGGGGATCACCACAGGTGTACGGGCCGGAAGGCCCTCACAAGGGAGTCGCCGTGAACAAGAGAACGATCGTCGCGATCGCCGGAATCGCCCTGACCGCCGGGGTGCTCGGGCCGGGCGCGCCCGCAGCGCTCGCCGGCGGCCCGACCGGCACGGCCGGTACCGTCGAGGCGGCCGGGGCGGCCGGCACGGCCGGGGCGGCCGGCACGGTCACCGTCGCGGCGGCCGCGTCCCGGCCGCCGAAGGGCGCCAGGGCGGTCGTCCGGGTCAGCCCCAACCCCACCGCCAGGCGGGGCGAGAAGGTGAGGATCACCGGTCACTGCGGCGGGGGCAGAGGGCTGAACGCCGTGATCAGCGGGTTCGGCGACAGGCCGGCGCTGGAGAACGTCCGCATCGTCGACTCCGACCCGAAGGGATTCGTGGCCGAGGCGACCCTCTCCCGCACGATCGGCAACGGCGTCGGTCCCGTGTTCGTCGACTGCGGCGGGGAGGCGGGCGTGACCCTCCTGGTCACCCACGTCTGAGCCGAGTCTCCTCGCGGGACCGGTGGAACCCGTGCCGCCCCGGAACAGGCCGGAACAGGCCGGGGCAGCCCCGTGGCGGGGGCCGAGCACGGACCGGGAGCGGTCGAGGGCTGAGCGGGGACGGGCCGGGGGCGAGCCCCTCCAGGAGGGCCCGCCCCCGGCCCGGCCGAATCCCCTCGGCCCGGCCGAATCCCCTCAGCCCGGCCGAATCCCCTCAGCCCGGCCGGACCATCGACCGGCGCGCGGCGGTCCTGACCCTGATCCGGCCGGAGCGGCGCGGGACGGGTTCGAGCACGATCTGCCGGGCGCCCTCGGGGACGGACCTGAGGTCATGGGTGATCATGATCGTCGTGCGCCCGCTCATGAGCCTGTTGAGCGGTTCCATGATCCGTGCCGCGGTGAGCGTGTCGAGCCCCGTCATGGGCTCGTCGAGGACCAGCACGGGAGCGTCGCGCAGGATCGCCCTGGCGATGGCGATCCGCTGGCGCTGCCCGCCGGACATCAGCCGGCCGCGCTGCCCGATCGGTGTCTCGTACCCCAGCGGAAGCGTGCCGACGAAGTCGTGCACGTCCGCCAGGACGGCGGCCCGGACGATGTCGTCCAGGTCGGCGCCGGGGCTGCCGTAGGCGATGTTCTCGCGTACGGTCCCGGAGAAGAGCAGGTTCTCCTGCTGCAGGATCGTGACGTTGTCGCGGAGCGACGCGCGGGTCAGGTCCCGGATGTCGTTCCCGTCGAGCAGGATGCGCCCGGCGGTGGGGTCGTAGAAGCGGAGCAGGAGCTTGGCGAGCGTGGACTTGCCCACGCCGCTGGGCCCGGTGCACACGACCAGTTCCCCGGGTTCGACGACGAACGACAGGTCCCGCAGCGTTGGCCTCGTCCGGTTCGGGTAGGTGAAGCCGACCCCCTGGAACTCGATCCTGCCCTCGCTGCGCCGGGTCAGGTCGACGGCGCCCTCGCGGTCGGTGACGGCCGGCCGGGTCCGCAGGATCTCGATGACCCGGTCCGAGCCCGCCGCCGCCTCCGAGACGGTGAGGGCGATCTGCCCCAGGCTCTGCACGGCCGGGTAGAGGTAGGCGAGGTAGGCCGCAAAGGCGAGCAGCCCGCCGATGGTGAGGCGTCCCGAGGCGATCTCCCACGCGCCGAACCCGAGGATGGCGATCAGGCAGACGGTCTCGATGACCTGCACGACGGGTCCGTACAGCGAGGACAGCCACGCCTGCGCCACGTTGGCCCGCAGCCAGGTGCGGCCCTCGGAGTGCAGCCGCTCGGCCTCGGCGCCCTGGCGGTTGTAGGACTGGACCAGCGACTGGTTGGAGAGGCTCTCCTCGATGACGCTGTTCATGGTCCCGTTGCTGAGCCGCTCGCGGGCGGCCGCCGTCCTGAACCTGCCCGCGAACATCTTCGAGACGATCAGGAACGCCGGGACCAGCAGGAACGTCAGCAGCGCCAGGTCCCAGCGGACGTAGAAGGCGGCCGCCGAGAAGAAGACGACGCTCGCGAGCGTGGTGAAGAGCTTGACCAGGCCGGTGCCGACCAGTTCCTCGATCGCCTCGATGTCGTCGGTGAGCCTGGCCATCAGGTCGCCGAGACGGCGGTTGTCGAAGAAGTCGGGCGTGAGGGTCTGGACGTGCTCGAACACCCTGTCGCGCAGCCGCAGCAGGAAGCGCTCGCCGCCCACGGACGTGAGGTAGGCGCCCGCGAACGACACCAGCCCCGCGACCGCCGCCAGGCCGAGCCAGGCGAGGGCGGGCATCCAGAACGCGCCCAGGTCCTGCCTGCTCAGCACCTCGTCGACGATGAATCCGAACAGGCCGATCGTGGCGACCTCGCACACGGCCGCGACGATCGCGAACACGCAGCCGGCCACGAGGAAACGGCGGATGCCGTACGTCTGCGGCCAGAACTCGCGGAAGGTCCTGCGGATGGAGACCACCGGCGTCTCGGGAGGCCGGCGGACGACGGCCCTCGGCCCGGCGGGCGAGGGCGACTCAGAGAATGAGAACCGACGGTTCACCCGTCGGCTCTCATGTGTTTCAGCTAGCACCGAACTCTGCTAGCACCGGTTCCGGCTACCACCACCAGCCGCCGCCCCCGCCACCGCCGCAGCCACATCCGCAACGACGACGGCGACGACAGCAACAGCCGCCCCAGTTCAGGTACCGGTTAGTCGGGAAGAGCTGCATGAAACTCATGTGCTTCCCCTTTCGTGCTAGGTTGTCGCACTTACCAATAACGACGGTAGCACCCATAGCAAGACAAATCATTAAATGCCTGGACGCATTATCGAGGTTTTAACAATCGATTTCAAGAAGGCTCAAAACGCGCCTTTTGCAAAGTCCGACAAAAGTCCAGAGAGCCCTTCGGGACCCCTCGTCCTCCCAGGAATGCGCAGCTTAAAGCTTGATCTAGAAGAGAGGAAAGGAGGTTTCCGAATTGCCGCCGTAGCGGCGTCACCGGCCCGCGTACGGCTCATCGCCCCGCCCTTGACGCACGACTCGGCGCACGGCTCGCCCACGACTCGGCGCGCCGGTCGCCACGCCCGGACAAGGGCCCGAACGACAATTGACAGCACGGGTCAGGAATTGTCAGGGGGGAGGGCGCCGATATGCGGCGGGACCGTCACCGGCCCGTTCCGCCGGCCGGGATCCGTCCGCCGTCGCGGTGAGGCGTGACACGAACGGGCGCGTCCCCTCGGCGGGAGGGGACGCGCCCGTCGCGTCCGGGGGCCGTCAGCCCCAGGCGAGCATGCGGAGCGGGTCCTCCAGCATGGCGCCGACGTCGCGCAGGAAGAGCGAGCCGAGCTCCCCGTCCACCACCCGGTGATCGAAGGACAGGGCGAGGGTGCACACCCGGCGCGGCACGATCTGCCCGTCCACCACCCAGGGCATCTCCCTGATCTGCCCGACGGCCAGGATCGCCGACTCCCCCGGGTTGAGGATGGGCGTCCCCGCGTCCACCCCGAAGACGCCCACGTTGGTGATCGTGATGGTGCCCCCGGCCATGTCGGCGGGCTGGGTACGGCCCGCCCTGGCGGTCTCGGCGAGGGCGCCGAGGGCGCCCGCCAGGGCCGGCAGGGAGAGCAGGTGGGCGTCCTTGACGTTGGGGACGAGCAGGCCCCGCGGGGTCGCGGCGGCGATCCCCAGGTTGACGCGGTGCTTGACCACGATCTCCTGGTTCGCCTCGTCCCAGGCGGAGTTGATCATCGGATGGCGGCGTGCCGCGACCAGCACCGCCTTGGCGACCAGCAGCAGCGGCGAGACCTTGACCTCCGCGAAGTCGGGCATGCCACGGAGCCGGCGGACCGCGTCCATGGTCGCCGTCACGTCCACCTGGAGGAATTCCGTCACGTGCGGCGCGGTGAACGCCGAGGCCACCATGGCCTGGGCGGTCGCCCTGCGCACGCCCTTGATCGGGATCCGCTCCTCGTCGCCGGCGTCGCCGGCGTTCCCGGCGGTCGCGGGGCGCGCCTGCGGCCGGACGCCGGCGTCGGCACCGCCGTCGGCATGACCGCCGCCGCCTGTGCCGGCGTCGAGCGCGGCCTGGACGTCCTGCCTGGTGATCGAGCCGTGCGGGCCGGTCCCGGTGATGACGGACAGGTCGATCCCGAGGTCCCTGGCGAGCTTGCGCACCGGGGGCTTCGCCAGGACCGCGACCCTGCCCGGGGACGCCGCCCCGGCCCGCTCCGTCACCGGCGCCGCCGACGAGGCCGCCGAGGCGACCGCGGGGGTTCCGGCCGACCGCACGGGAGCAGCCTGTGCGGGGGACGCGGGTGCGGGGAGCGCGGCGGGGGACGCCGGGGGCGGGGCGGTGGGCGGGGCGGTGGGCGGGGCGGTGGGCGGGGCGGCCCGGGGAACGGCCTCGGCACCGCCGCCGGACGGCGCCGCCTTGCGCGGGCGGCGCTTGGCCGTGCCGGTCTTGACGCCGTAGCCGACCAGCACCGGCTGGCGGGCGCCGGCCGGAGCCTCCGGGACCAGGTCCTCGGCCAGCGCGTTCTCCCGGCTCTCCCCGGCGATCGGCGAGGCGGTGCCGGTGGCGCCGGGAGCATCGGGGGCGGAGGCGCCGGGGGTGGGACCCGTGCCGTCGTCCACCGCGATGATCGGCCTGCCCACGTCCACGGTCTCGCCCTCGTCCGCCATGAGGGCGGCGACCACGCCCTCGAACGGGCAGGGCAGCTCGACCACGGCCTTGGCGGTCTCGATCTCCACGATGGTCTGGTTGACCGTGACCGGGTCCCCGACCTTCACGTGCCAGCGGACGATCTCCGCCTCGGTCAGTCCCTCGCCCACGTCGGGGAGCTTGAACTCCTTCATCCGTCCCCTCCTCAGAACGCGAACGCGCGGTCGACGGCGTACAGGATCCTGTCCAGATCCGGCAGGTAGTGGTCCTCCAGCTTCGAGGGCGGATAGGGGGTGGAGGGGCCGCCGACCCGCAGCACCGGGGCCTCCAGGGTGTAGAAGCACTCCTCGGTCACCCGGGCGGCGAGCTCGGCGCCGAAGCCGTTGTAGACGGGCGCCTCGTGCACCACGACGCAGCGGCCGGTCCGGCGTACCGACTCGGTGACCTTGGGCAGGTCGAGCGGGTTGAGGGAGCGCAGGTCCAGCACCTCCAGGGAGCGGCCGTCGTCCTCGGCCGCCTTGGCCACCTCCAGGCAGGTCTTCACCGTCGGCCCGTACGTCAGCAGGGTGAGGTCGGCGCCCTGCCGCACCACCCGGGCCTCGTCGAACGGGGTCCAGGAGGTGGAGTCGACGTCCACGTCGGCCTTCTCCCAGTAGCGCCGCTTGGGCTCGAAGAACACCACCGGGTCGTCGCAGCGGATCGCCTGCTGGATCATCGTGTAGGCGTCGGCCGGGTTGGAGCAGGCCACGACGCGCAGGCCCGCGGTGTGGGTGAAGTAGGCCTCGGGCGACTCGCTGTGGTGCTCCACCGCGCCGATGCCGCCGCCGCACGGGATCCGGACCACGACCGGCAGCCTCAGCTTGCCCAGGGAGCGCAGCGGCATCTTGGCGAGCTGGGTGATGATCTGGTCGGCCGCCGGGTAGACGAACCCGTCGAACTGGATCTCGCAGACCGGGCGGTAGCCGCGCAGCGCCAGGCCGATGGCCGTGCCGATGATGCCGGACTCGGCCAGCGGGGTGTCGATGACCCGCTGCTCGCCGAAGTCCTTCTGCAGGCCGTCGGTCACCCGGAACACCCCGCCGAGCTTGCCCACGTCCTCACCCATGATGAGCACCTTGGGGTCGTCCTCCATGGCCTTGCGCATTCCCTCGTTGAGCGCCTTGGCCAGTGCCAGAACCGTCATGCCTCGAACCCCTCCAGGTAGGTGGCGAACTCGGCACGCTCGGCGTCCACGAGCGGGTGCCTCTCGGTGTAGACGTGGTCGAAGATGGCCAGCGGCTCGGGGTCGGGCATCTCCAGGCAGCGTTTGCGCACGTCTCGCCCGAGGTCGGCGGCCTCGGCGTCGATCGTCTCGAAGAACTCCTGGTCGGCGATCTGGCTCTTGAACATGTAGGCCCGCAGCCGCTCGATCGGGTCCTTGAGCTTCCACGCCTCCAGCTCGGCCGCCACCCGGTAGCGGGTCGGGTCGTCGGAGGTGGTGTGGGCGCCCATCCGGTAGGTGAACGCCTCGATCAGCGTGGGGCCCTGGCCGGACCTGGCGTCGGCCAGGGCCTTGCGGGTGACGGCCAGGCAGGCGAAGACGTCGTTGCCGTCGACCCGGACGCCCGGGAACCCGAACCCGCTGGCCCTGCGGTACAGCGGGATGCGCGTCTGCTTCTCCAGCGGCTCGGAGATGGCCCACTGGTTGTTCTGGCAGAAGAACACCACCGGCGCGTTGAACACCGACGCCCAGATGAACGCCTCGTTCACGTCGCCCTGGGAGGTGGCGCCGTCGCCGAAGTAGACGATCGAGGCGGCCTCGGCGCCGTCGCGCTGGATGCCCATGGCGTAGCCGACCGCGTGCAGGGTCTGGCTGCCGATCACGATGGTGTAGAGGTGGAAGTTGTGCTCGGCCGGGTCCCAGCCGCCGTGGTTGACACCGCGGAACAGGCCGAGCAGGTTCACCGGGTCCACCCCCCGGCACCAGGCGACACCGTGCTCACGGTAGGTGGGGAAGGCCATGTCGGCCTCGGTCAGTGCCCGCCCCGAGCCGATCTGGGCGGCCTCCTGGCCGAGCAGCGAGGCCCAGATGCCCAGCTCGCCCTGGCGTTGCAGGGCGACGGCCTCCAGGTCGACCCGGCGGACCAGGACCAGGTCCCGGTAGAGTCCGCGGATCTCCTCGGGCGTCAGGTCGATGTCGTAGTCGGGATGCTCGACCCGTTCTCCTTCGGGGGTCAGCAGCTGGATGAGCTCCGGGGGTGCTTCCGCACCACGAGAGGCGTCGACTGTCACGTGCCGCTCCTGATGTGCTCGGGGCCGTCTGGATGGGTTCGCCACCGCCGTCGGCCGATTCGCGACGCGTTCGTCCTGTCTGGTATTAGTTCGTCCGCGTCTGTGGCCATCGTGGCAGAGGTCACATGCATCTGCGCAAGACCTACCGGGGCGTCCATATGATCCCCGTTCCCTCGGGATCTTCTTTCACCCGCGGTTCCCGGCCCGGGAACCGCGCCGCGGACCCGGCTCCGCGACGTGGTCCGGGCCCGTTACTCTTGAGCTTCGCACCGTCCCCGTCGCAACCAGGAGGAACGCCGTGACGCGCGTCATCGTCGACGTCATGCTGAAGCCGGAGATTCTCGACGCGCAGGGGCAGGCGATCGCCCGCGCGCTGCCGCGGCTCGGCTTCTCGGGGGTCTCGGCGGTACGCCAGGGCAAGCGGTTCGAGATCGAGATCGACGGCCCCGCCGACGAGACGGCACTTTCGGACGTCCGGAAAATGGCCGAAACTCTGCTCGCCAACACGGTGATCGAGGACTACGTCGTCACCGTGGAGTCATCGGCCGTCACCAAGGGTTGATCTATAGCCCAGATGTGGGCATATCCATCCATATGGACGGAGCAATCCCACGGCTTGACCACCAGTCAATAACATTACGGTTATTTTGCGGTTAGCCCGGATTCTGCAGGGAAGCCTTCACTGTGGTGACGTCTGACCCCGAGAGGAAACCGGTGGACATGGAGTTCTCGCTGGCCCTGCCGCGACAGGCCGTCGGTATACCGATGGTCCGCAGGGCGCTCGGGGACTCCCTGTGCTCGCTCGGAGTCACCGAGGAGTGCATCTCCGACATCCTGCTCGCGGTGACCGAGGCGTGCGCCAACGCCGTGCGGCACGGCGGCCCGGCCAACCGCTACGAGGTGGAGACCTCCGTCGGCGAGGGCCGCTGCGACGTCCGCATCATCGACCGGGGCCAGGGCCTCGTGCGGGTGCCGGAGCAGTACCCGCCCTCCGACGCCGAGAACGGCAGGGGCCTGCTCATCATGCAGGCGGTGGTGGACGAGATCTCCTTCGACATCGCCCCCGGCAGGGGCACGGTCGTGCACCTGCGCAAGCGCCTCGACTGGGACGACGACGTCCTCTTCTCGCGCGACCGGGTGCTCGCGGCCGTCTGACGGCCCTCCCTTCTTGGGATCGGCCACACCGCGCGTGAGCTCCCACCCGGAGCGGATAGCCTGGACGCACCGCCGCAGACCGACGTCCGATGTGTGAGACGCCGGCGCGGCGCCCGTTTGTGGAGGGGAACGCTGCCATGAGTGCTGCCCGCGTGGGCGTCGTCACTTTTCCCGGAACGCTTGACGATCAGGACGCGGCCCGCGCCGTGCGCCATGCGGGCGGCGAAGCCGTCCCGCTCTGGCACGCGGACCCCGACCTGAGGGGGGTGGACGCGGTCTTCCTGCCGGGCGGGTTCTCCTACGGGGACTACCTGCGCTGCGGGGCCATCTCCCGGTTCGCCCCGCTGATGGAGGAGCTGATCCCGGCCGCCAGGGCGGGACTGCCGGTGCTGGGCACCTGCAACGGCTTCCAGATCCTCTGCGAGGCCCACCTGCTGCCCGGGGCGCTGATGCGCAACGCCGGGCTGCACTACATCTGCCGTGACCAGGGCATCCGGGTGGAGAACACCGCCACCCCCTGGACGCGAGACTTCGCCGAGGGCCAGGAGATCGTGCTGCCCGTCAAGCACGGCGAGGGCCGCTACGTCGCCGACCCGGCCACGCTGGCCGCGCTGGAGGCCGCCGGCCAGGTCGTCTTCCGCTACTCCGGCGGCAACCCCAACGGCTCCCTGAACGACATCGCGGGCATCCGCAACGAGGCCGGCAACATCGTCGGGCTCATGCCCCACCCCGAGCACGCCGTCGAGGACCTCACCGGGGCCCCGAGCACGGACGGGCGCGCCTTCTTCTCCTCGATCCTGAAGAGCATGGTGAACGCATGACCCTCGACACCGTCAAGCGGGCCGAGGACACCCCCGGCGAGCCCCAGCCGTACGCCGAGCTCGGCATGAAGATCGACGAGTACGAGCGGGTCCGCGAGATCCTCGGACGCCGGCCCACCGGCTCCGAGCTGGCCATCTACAGCGTCATGTGGAGCGAGCACTGCTCCTACAAGTCCTCCAAGGTGCACCTGCGCCAGTTCGGCACCAAGGCGCCGGAGTCGGCCGCGCTGCTCGTCGGCATGGGCGAGAACGCCGGCGTGGTGGACGTCGGTGACGGCTGGGCCGCCACCTTCAAGATCGAGTCGCACAACCACCCGTCCTACGTCGAGCCCCACCAGGGCGCGGCGACCGGCGTGGGCGGCATCGTCCGCGACATCATGTCGATGGGCGCCCGGCCGATCGCGGTTATGGACGCGCTGCGCTTCGGCGCCGCCGACGCCCCCGACACCCGGCGCGTGCTGCCCGGCGTGGTCGAGGGCATCAGCCACTACGGCAACTGCCTGGGGCTGCCCAACATCGGCGGCGAGGTCGTCTTCGACCCCTGCTACATCGGCAACCCGCTGGTCAACGCGCTCTGCGTGGGCCTGCTCCGCAAGGACCAGATCAAGCTCGCCGTGGCCCCCGGGCCGGGCAACAAGGTCGTCCTGTTCGGCGCCCTGACCGGCCCCGACGGCATCGGCGGCGCCTCGGTGCTGGCCTCGGCCACGTTCGAGGACGAGTCCCAGGCCAAGCGCCCCAGCGTCCAGGTCGGCGACCCCTTCATGGAGAAGCTGCTGATCGAGTGCTGCCTGGAGCTCTACCAGGCCGACGTGGTCGTCGGCATCCAGGACCTCGGCGCCGCCGGCGTCTCCTGCGCGACCACCGAGCTGGCCGCCAAGGGCACCGGGGGCATGGACGTCAGGCTCGACCTGGTGCCGCTGCGCGACCCCTCGCTGCGGCCCGAGGAGATCCTGATGAGCGAGTCGCAGGAGCGGATGATGGCGGTCGTCACGCCCGACGACATCGACGCCTTCATGGCCATCTGCGCCAGGTGGGACATCCCCGCGACCGTGATCGGCGAGGTCACCGACTCCGGCCGCCTGGTGATGACCTGGCACGGCGAGACCATCGTCGACATCCCGCCGGGCACCGCGGCCGACGAGGGCCCGGTCTACGAGCGGCCGTTCCACGAGCCCGCCGGCCAGGTCGCGCTGAACGGCGACGACCCGGCCCGCCTGGCCCGCCCCGACGACCTGCGCGCGGCGCTGCTGGAGCTGCTGGGCTCGCCGAACCTGGCGTCCAAGGAGTGGGTCACCTCCCAGTACGACCGCTACGTCCGCGGCAACACCGTGCTGGCCCAGCCCGCCGACGCGGGCGTGCTGCGCATCGGCGAGGTCATGCCCGGCGCCGAGGAGACCACCCGGGGCATCGCGCTGGCCACCGACGGCAACGGCCGCTACGCCCGCCTCGACCCGTACGCCGGGGCGCAGCTCGCCCTCGCCGAGGCGTACCGGAACGTCGCCGTGACCGGGGCGACGCCGCTGGCGGTGACCAACTGCCTGAACTTCGGCTCCCCCGAGGACCCCGAGGTCATGTGGCAGTTCTCCGAGGCCGTGCGCGGCCTGGCCGACGCCTGCAGGACCCTCGGCGTCCCGGTGACCGGCGGAAACGTCTCGTTCTACAACCAGACCGGCTCGGTGCCGATCCACCCGACGCCGGTCGTCGGCGTGCTCGGCGTCATCGAGGACGTGGCCGGCCGCGTGCGGTCGGGCTTCACCGGGGAGGGCGACCGCGTCGTGCTGCTCGGCGAGACCGAGGAGGAGTTCGGCGGTTCGGAGTGGGCGCACGTGACCCACGGTCACCTGGGCGGCCTGCCGCCGGCGGCGCGCCTGGAGTCCGAGCGCGACCTGGCTCTCGTCCTGGCCGAGGCGGCCGCGCGGGGGCTGCTGACCGGTTCCCACGACCTGTCCGACGGCGGGCTGGCCATCGCGCTCGCCGAGGCGTGCCTGGCCCAGGGTGTCGGCTGCACGGTCGCGCTCACCGGGCAGGACGCGTTCGTCGACCTGTTCAGCGAGTCGTCGGCCCGAGCGCTGGTCACCGTCAGGCCGGAGTCGTTCGACGCCTTCGCGGAGCTGTGCGCGGCCCGCGAGGTGCCCTGCTACGGCCTGGGCGTCACCGGCGGCGACGCCCTGAAGGTGGAGGGCGTCCTGGAGGTGCCGGTCACCGAGCTCCGGGAGATCCACACGGGCACCCTGCCCGCCATCTTCGGCTGAGCGCGTCCCCGCCGACCGCACGGCCGCTCCTCCGGTCGCCGCGCGGCGGCCGAAGAAGCGGTGGAGAACGCGGACCGGCCGTGTCCCGGGTCTTTCGACCCGGGACACGGCCGGTCTCGTATATGTGGATCACACGGTGACGCGCCGGTGGGCGGGGCGGGGGCACGAGGTCCCCGCCCCGCCACATGGCCGGCGCGCCGCCGCGAACGGGTCCGACGACCGTTCGAGCGCGCGGATCGACCGGGTGAGCGTACGGATCGGCCGGGCGCACGGGCCGGCCGGGCGCACGGGCGAGCGCGGATCGATCAGGTGAGCGCGCCGGTCGGCCGGGACGTGCCCGGCTCGCGTGGCGCGCGCCCGAGGGTCACTTCTTGACGCAGACCACGTAGACGGTGCCCTTGGCGGAGGCGCTGAGGCTGTGCGCCTGCCCGCCGTTCGGCGCGTTCTTGGTCGCGGCGCCCGGGGTGGTGGTCGGGGCGGCGCCCTTGTCGGTGCCCTTGTCCGCGCCCTGGGTGCTCGAGGAGGCGTCCTTGTCGGCGCTCTGGGCGTCGAAGATCGGGAGGTCCCTCTTCAGGCTCACCGACCAGGCGGAGGCCGAGGACGGGTAGGAGCCGGTGACCAGGAAGTACCTCATGGTGGTGAGGTTGTAGCCGCCGCCGGTCGCGACGTCACCGCTGTTGCAGCCGACCGAGGGCTTGCCGTCGTTGGTCAGGCTGAAGTCGAGGTTCTTGATGTAGGTGGTCAGCGCGCCACCGTCCTTGCCGTCCTTGCCGTCCTTGCCGGGGGCACCGGGCTCGCCCTTGGGACCCTGCGCGCCGTTCTTGCCGTCCTGGCCGTCCGTACCGTTCCTGCCGTCGGTGCCCTTGGGGCCCTGGGGTCCCTGCGCGCCGGTCTCGCCCTTGGGACCCTGCGGGCCGGTGGCGCCGGTGTCACCCTTGGGACCCTGCGCGCCGTCCTTGCCGTCGGTGCCCTTGGGGCCCTGGGGCCCCTGCGCGCCGGTCTCGCCCTTGACGCCCTGCGGGCCGGTGGCGCCGGTCCTGCCCTGGAAGCCCCGGGGACCCTGCGGGCCCTGCGCGCCGGTGTCGCCCTTCGCACCCTGGGGACCCCTCGGACCCTGCGGCCCCTGAGGACCGGCCGAGGCGATGCCCTGCTGGGTCTCGGTCGTCTGACCCCACTTGGTCCGGAACTCGGTCGTCCGGCACTTGGCCGTGGCGTTGACGATCCGGGTGTAGCGCGTCTGCTTGTGGACGCACGCGTGAATCTCGGCACCCGCCGACGAGGCGACGGCGCTACCGCTCGCGGTGAACAGGGTTCCGGCGAGAACGCCGACGGTCACGACGGCGAGCGTGCGTCCGCCCGGTAACTTGACAGCCACAGGGCTTCCTTTCTGAGGCACCAGATCCTGGTGTGATTGAAGAGACACGTAATACACGTTTCAACCGTTCCAACGGTTGGCGCACGGATCATCACGCTTCGGCATCGGAGGCCGGCGCGCGCCCGGGCCCGGCCACCACCGGCCCTGTGGGGAATAAGACGCTCTCCGGCACCGGCCACGTACGGAATAATCGGACCGTTCGGGGGAACCCCGCCCGCTGGGCGTGGACGGACACCACAGGGAACCGACCGGGTTCTCCAGACGCGGAGGCCACCGTGCCGACCATCGACCCGACAGCCACGGTCACCGAGGACCGTGCCGGACGGGAGCCGTACCTGCCGCCGGCGACGCAGCCGGTCCGCACCCTGGTCTGGGTGTTGCACCTGGCGTTGCCGATGCTCGGGCTCTGGCTGCTGCTGGCCGAGCCGGACCTGAACATCGTGCTGCATCACAACCCCAGCCACTTCTGGCTGATCGTCGCGGTGGCCGGGATCAACCTCGTCCTGGGCCTCATGGTCGGCCAGGCGTCGGCCAGGCGGGCGGACGCCCGGCTGCTGCTCGTCTCCCTGGTCTTCCTCAGCGGCGCCGGGTCGTTCCTGGTGCACGGGCTGACCACGCCGGGCGTCATCCTGGACCTGGACAAGGCCAGCTACGGCTTCGACCTCTCCCACCCGGTGGGATTGATCACGGCCTCGGTGTTCGCGTTCGCCTCGGCGCTGCCGCTGGGCGAGCGGACGGCCTCGGCGGTGATCCGCAACCAGGTGTGGCTGCGCGGCGGGCTCGCCGTCCTGATCGTGGCGTGGGGCGTCGCCTGCCTGGTGCCGGACCTGACCCCGCTGAGCAAGGCGCCGCCCCCCGGCCCCGGGGGCATCGGCCTGGGCGGCGCCGAGTGGATCGGGGTGGCCCTGTTCGTCGCCGCGGCCGCGATGCTGTTCCAGCTGCACCGCAGACGCCCGGCGGTCGTGCTGATCAGCCTGGTCACCGCGTACGCGCTGCTGGCCGAGGCGCTGGTCGCGGGGCTGTCGCACCGCAACTGGCACCTTTCGTGGTGGCTCTGGCACGTGCTGCTGACCACGGCGTTCGTCTTCGTGGCCTACAGCGCCTACCTGAAGTTCCGCCGGGAGGGCAGCAGCGCCGGGCTGTTCGACTCGGTGGCGCTCTCGGCCACGGTCCACCGGATCAGGGCCGACTACGAGGCCGCCCTGGAGGAGCTCGTCGGCCACCTGCGGCGCAGGGAGGAGCGCGTGGACGGCGCGGTCCCCGTCGCGGACAGGCTGGCGGGCAAGTTCGGCCTCACCGAGGCGCAGGCCGCGGTGCTCGACCGGGCGGGCGAGTCGCTGGCCAACGAGCGGGAGCTGACCGAGCGGCTCACCGCGCTGGTGGAGAGCGGGCGGCAGGCCCGCGTGGGCCTGCCGGAGAGCGAGATGCTCTCCCAGAGCCTCGACCGCATCCGGCAGGCGTACGGGGACGTCCGCATCAGGCTGGTCGACAACGGGCGGGTCACGGTCAGCTCCAGGGAGTACGGCCAGGGGGACTTCCCCGGCGACCGGCCGATCCGGCTGGAGGGGAAGATCGTCCACCCGCTGACGGTGAAGGGCAGGCTCGCCGGGGCGCTGGAGGTGCCGCTCGGCAGGACGCCGCAGGACGAGGCGCTCGCCGCCACGCTGGCCGGCCAGCTCTCGCTCTCCCTGGAGAACGCCCGCCTCTACAGCGAGCTGGAGACCCTCTTCCGGCAGTACATGTCGCCGGACGTGGCCCAGTCGCTGCTGGCCGACCCGCAGACCGCCGCGCTCGGCGGCGAGCTGGTCGAGCTGACCGCGCTCTTCGCCGACCTGAAGGGCTTCACGAGTTTCTCCGAGCGGGTGGAACCCGGGGAGATCGTCGAGATGCTCAACCGCTACCACACCGCCGCCGTGCCCATCGTGCTCGGCAACGGCGGCACGATCGTGCAGTTCGTGGGGGACGCGATGCTCGCGCTCTTCAACGCCCCGGCCCGGCAGGCCGACCACGCCCTCGCCGCGGTGCGGGCGGGCCTGGCGATGCAGGAGGCGGCCGAGGAGATCGCCGCGGGAACGCCCGGGTATCCCCGCTTCAGGATCGGCGTCAACACCGGCGAGGCGCTCGTCGGCAACATCGGCAGCCCCGAGCTGCGGGGGTTCAACGCGATGGGCGACTGCGTCAACGTGGCGGCCCGGCTGGAGGGCATCGCCGAGCCGGGCACCGTCGTGATCGGCCAGACCACCCTGGACCTGATCGGTCCCGGGGCCACGACCCGGTCGCTGGGCTGGCTCAACCTCAAGGGGAGGGAGCAACCCGTCCATGCCTATGTGCTCTCCGGACTGTCGTAGAAATACCTTTCGCCGCCCGAGGCGCGAGAGCACAATCGAGAACGCCAGGAGGTGGTCATGACGTCTTCCCCCGAGCCGGGCGAGTTCATCACGAAGCTCACGAGCGAGGAGGTCGCCGACCTGTACGCCGCGGGCCGGCCCAGACGCTGGGACCGGGGCGCGACGATGTGCACCGAGGGGGACGCGTCCGACTGGGTGCTGCTGTTGACGTCGGGCCGGGTCAAGGTGTCCTCGCACACCGCCGCCGGCGGCGAGGTGGTGCTCGCGATCCGCGGGCCCGGCGCGCTGATCGGCGAGTTCGCGGCGATCGACGGGCTGCCCCGGTCCTCCACGGTCACCGCCCTCGAACCCGTCGAGGGGATCACGATCCGCGACTTCCCGGCCTACCTTCAGGACCACGGGCGGGTCGCGGTGCTGCTGATGAAGACGCTGATCGGCAAGATGCGCGACTCCGACCGCAAGCGGATCGAGTACGGCGCGTTCGACACCACCGGCCGCGTGGCCACCCGCCTGATCGAGCTGGCCGAGCGCTACGGCGAACCCTCCGACGGAGGGGTGCGGGTCGCGCTGCCGCTCTCCCAGGACGAGCTGGCCGGTTGGACCGGGGCCTCGCGCGAGGCGGTCAGCAAGGCGCTGCGTTCCCTGCGCGACCGCGGGCTGATCGAGACGGGCCGTCGCCGCGTGGTCGTGCACGACATGGAGGGGTTGCGCAAACGGGCCCGCTGAGGGCGTACGGGAGCCCGCGGCCCGGCCGGCCCGACGGGGGCGACCCGACAGGGGCGACCCGGCCCCGGCGGGGACGACCGGACCAGGCAGGGCCGGACCAGGCGGGGCCGGCCGGACCCGACGGGGGCGACCGGGCCCCGGGCCGGGTGAGAGGGCGCGGGGGCTTCCGGCCGGGCCGGACCAAGATCGACGTACAACGTACGTCAGACTGAGGTTCATGGTCGCAATCCCCCAAGACCTGCCCGGATCCCCCGAATACCTCTCAAAACTCCGCTACGCGTGGCGGGTCTGCTCGGTCACCAGCCTGGGTCTGGTCATGATCGGCATATCCGGCAGCACGCTGAACGTCGCCCTTCCCACCGTGGTCAGGCACTTCCACGCGGACGCGTTCGCGGCCGGCTGGGTGTTGCTGGCCTTCCTGCTCGTCAACACCGCGACGCTGGTGTTCTTCGGCCGGGTGGCCGACCTGATGGGCCGCCGGGAGGTCTACCTGGCGGGGTTCGCCCTGTTCACGCTTGGATCGCTGCTGGCCGGCCTCTCGCCCGGCATCTGGTTCCTGATCGCGATGCGCGCCGTGCAGGCGATCGGGGCCGCGATGATCCTCGCCAACGGAACCGTGATCATCACCGACGCCTTCCCTCCGGACCGGCTCAGCCAGGGCATGGGCGTCTACATCGGCACCCTCTCGGTCGCCCAGCTCGCGGGCCCCACCCTGGGGGGCCTCATCGCCGAGACCGCAGGCTGGCAGTGGATCTTCTGGATGAACGTGCCGGCCGGGGTGATAGCCCTGACCTGGGGCGCGTTCACACTGCGGCGGGTCCCCCGGGGGCCACGCCGGTCGGTGGACGCGGCCGGGAACCTGATCGTGTTCGCCGCCCTGTCCGCGGCCCTGATCGCGCTGTCGGAGGCGGGGTCGCGGGGACTGGCCAGCCCGGTCGTGATCACCGGCGCGGTGATCACGGCGGTGCTGGTCCCGATGCTGGTCGTGGTGGAGCGCCGGGCGGCTCATCCCGTCCTCGACGTGCGGCTGTTCGGCGAGCGCATGCTGGCCTTCGCCAACCTCGCCTCCTTCTGCAACGCGCTGGCCCGCTCGGCGCTGATCCTGCTGGTCGCCCTGTACTTCCAGGCAGCCAGGGGGGTCGACGCCGTCACCGCGGCCCTGGGCGTGCTGCCGGTCCCGATCGGCATGGCCCTCGCCTCCCCGGTCACGGGCGCCCTCGGCCGCCGGATCAAGCCGTACGCGCTCTCGGTGGGCGGTGCCCTGCTGAGCGCCACCGGGCTGGGCGTCCTGCTGCTGAACATCGATCCCGCCACGCCGTACTGGATCATCGGGGCGGGCCTGTTCCTGTGCGGCTGCGGCAGCGGCACCTTCCTGACCGGGAACACCACGCAGGTCATGTCCGCCCTGCCCGCCGGGAGCCTGGGCGTGGTGAACGGCTTCCGATTGATGATCATGAACGTCGGGATCGTGCTGAGCGTCGCCCTCACGCTCAGCGTCCTCACCAGCTCGGTCACGCCCGAGCTGCGCGGGCAGGTGTACGCGGGCACCCTGTCCCGCGTCTCCCCGGTCGCCGTCGAGCAGCTCATGACCGGCTTCAGGAAGACCTACGCCGTCCTGTTCGCCGTCGCCCTGGCCGGGGCCCTGCTGGCCGCCCTCGCCCGCCCCCGCCGCCCGCGGGCCCCCGCGCCCTGACCCGCCCTGGCCCACCCTGGCCCACCCTGGCCCGCCCTGACCGTGTCCCGGCCGTGCCCTGACCGCGTTCTGCCCCCGCCCCGGCCTTGCCCTGAAGGCGGTCGCCCGCGAGCGGTTCCGCACCGCCCGTCCCGTCCCGTGCCGGGGCCGCGAGGCCGGCGTGTTCCCCTCCCGCGCGGCTCCCTCCCCCGTACCGGTCCGACCGGCATAATCGAGACGGCCGGCCGGGCCGGACGACGGCCCGATCCCGGACCGGCGTCCCGAGCCCGTCCCGCCCCGCTCCCGCCGAACCCGCGTCGCGCCGTCCGGCGGGTACGCCACCGTCCGCGTGCCCGGCAGGAGGAGCACATGCGTTCCGTGACATCGATGGTGACGGCCGCCGTCCTGGTGATGGGGCCGGGCCTCCCGGCCGGGCGGGACGCCGCCCTCACCCCCGTACCGCGCGCCACGACCTCCCCCGTCGTTCCCGCCGGGCCGGCGGTCGCGACGGGCGTCACGGCGGGCATCGGCGTCACGGCGGGGACGGCTGCCACGGGGTCCTCCGGGGGAGGCGGCGACACGATCCCGTCGGCGTTGAGGAACGTCACGTCACTCCGCGTCCTGCCCCGTCGGCCCCGCCAGGCCGGCCACGTCCGGGTGTTCGTGCACTGCCCTCCCGCGTCGAATCACGCGATCATCGGCTCCACCGCGTTCACCCTCAAGGGGTCGAGGCGCCTCTACCGGGAGGTGGGTCTCGGCCTGTCGGAAAGGGGCCTGGGACACCGCGCCGTGTCCATCTCCTACTCCGCCCTGCCGGGCCGCCACGGGGCCTGCCTGACGTGCGTGAAGGTCACGGTGGACCCCGGGACCCGCGTCCGGCGGATCCGGGTGATCGGCCGGGACTCCGCTCCCTTGCGCGTGCGGAGATTCGGCCTCCGCCAGTTCTTCGACCGGTGATCCGGATCCGTCCCGGCCGGTGATCTCCGATCCTGCAGGCCTCCCGGCACGGCCGGACCCCGCTCCTGGCCGCCCGGGAGGGGGCGAGGAGCGGGGCCGTTCCCGCGAGTGGCGATCGGGCTCGGGAGCCGGTCCCTTTCGGGATGACCGGGATCAGGAGCCGATCTTGCCGCCCCTGGCGTGCCAGGCGACCACCACGGACGGGCGGGGCTGGGAGGTCCCGCCGTCGGGCCAGTGGCTGCTCGGGTTCTCGACGCTGGCGCCGTCGGTCTCACCGGGGTGCTGCACGGCGACGAAGACGCTGCGCTGGTCCGCGCTGACCAGCGGGCCGCAGGTCTCCGCGCCGACCGGCATGCTCATGAACTGCTTCAGGTGCCCGCGCTCGCGCCCCTGGACCGGCATGGCGAACAGGCCGTCGTGGGCGCCGAGCTGGCTGCCGTCGGTGGAGATCCACAGGTTGCCGTCGGCGTCGAAGGCGACGTTGTCCGGGCAGGAGATCGGCGAGACCTGGGACTTGTCGAACCCGGAGAAGTAGGTCGCGGGGTCGTTCGGGTCGCCGCAGACCAGCGGCAGCCACCAGGAGAAGGTGGTGGCACCGGCGTCGTTGCGCCGCTCGACGATCTCCAGGACGTGGCCGTGCTTGTTGGCCGGGCGCGGGTTGGCCTCGTCCACCTGGGCCGGGGTCCGGTTGGAGTTGTTGGTCAGCGCCACGTACACGCCGCCGGTGACGGGGTTGCGCTCCACGTCCTCGGGACGGTCCATCTTGGTCGCCCCGACCTTGTCGGCCGCGATCCGCGTGTGGACGAGCACCTCGGCGGCCGTCATGCCGGGCACGTGCGAGACGTTGCCGGTGACCAGCGGGATCCACGTGCCGGAGCCGTCGAACCGCCCGTCGGCCGGGAGCCTGCCGGTGCCGTCGATCTCCGCGGCCGGGCTGTCGCCGGTGAAGCGGGCCACGTACAGCGTGCCGTCGTCCAGCAGCGTCCGGTTGTGCCGGTCGAAGCCGGGGACGTAGCGCTTCCTGGACACGAACTTGTACACGTACTCGAACCGCGAGTCGTCGCCCATGTAGGCCACCACCCGGCCGTCGGCGGCCAGGGAGGTGGTGGCGCCCTCGTGACACATCCTGCCCAGGGCGGTGCGCTTGATCGGGGTGGAGTCGGGGTCGAACGGGTCGATCTCCACGATCCAGCCGGTGCGGTTGATCTCGTTGGGGTGCTTGGCCAGGTCGAAGCGCTCCTCGATCCGGTCGAACCGGCGGTTGCCGCTCGGGATCGCGCTGGTGGTGTTCACCGCGTACCGGGCCAGGAAGGGCTTCTGGGCCTCGGGCACGGCGGTGCCGTTGACGAAGTACTGGTTGAAGTTCTCCTCGCCGCTGAGCACCGTGCCCCACGGCGTGGTGCCGCCCGCGCAGTTGTTCAGCATGCCGACCGGCCTGGTACCCGCCGGGTCGGCGGCGGTCCTGAGCAGGGCGCTCCCGGCCGCCGGGCCGGTGAACCTCATCGGGGTGTGCACGGTGATGCGGCGGTTGTAGCGGCGGGCACCCCGGGTGACCAGCCTCCACTGGCCGGTGGAGCCCACCCGCTCGATCTCGACCACCGAGCCGCCGTGGGCGGCCATCCCGATCCTGATCTGCTCCTCGGTCGCGGCGGTGCCGTCGGTGTAGCCGCGGAACATCAGGTTCTCGTCGGTGTACTCGTGGTTGACCCACAGCAGGCCGCGCCGGTTCCCCATGGGGAAGAGCGTCACGTAGTCGCAGTTGTAGCCGAACTGGGCGGCCTGGGCCTTGGCCGTCTGGTTGTCGACGTCGAACGCGGGGGCGCCCGGCAGCACCGGGTCCCCCCAGCGCACCACGGGCGCCGACAGGTATCCCTGGGGAACCGTCACCCTGTCCTCGGTGTTGGGCGCGATGGCGGTGAAGCGGAGACCGCCCCTGCCCTGGTGACCGTGTCCATGCCCCTGGCCGTGACCACCACCCGGCCGGCGGGCGTCCACGTCCGGGTCGGCGGCGGCGGGGCCTGCCACGCCGACGCCCACTCCGGCGACGAGCGCGCCCAGGGCGCCGGCGCGCAGCATGCCCCGGCGGCTCACGGCCTCGGCGACCACGTCGCCGAAGTAGGCGTTGTCGCTGGTGTTCACAACGTCGTGGGCGCACTGGTCACCGCAGCGGAACCGGCAGGTGAGCGCGCTGCGCCCACCCTTGTGCGGGCTCGTGAGCAGGGGGAGCAGTCTGCGCGGCGCCATGTTCGCCACAGGGTCCTCCAAGAAAGGGCGAGGTGGTACGGGCCGGGACGCTACGCGGGCCGGCCGAACCGGAGGCGAACGACGCCTGCCCGGAAGATGAACCGTTCACCGGAAAAGGGCTGCTCAGAAGGGATCTTGAGTCCGATCCGGGGCGGCTCGACTCGCTCCGGGCCGGGGCGAGCCGGGGCGGACCGGCGGGGCAGGGGCGGTGGGACCGGCAGGGCCGGGGTCGGTAGGGCTGAGCCGGCAGATGCGGCCGAGCGGCCAGGGCCGGCAGGACGGGCGCTCCGTGCCCGCTTCGGCCGCCCGCGCGGGCATCATGGGGGACGTGCCACCTCACAAGCCCGACGCCGCCAAGGTCCGCGCCGCCCTCGACACGCAGCTCAGCGCTCTCGACGAGCCTCCCTACGACGGTCCCGGAGGGCTCGCGGCCCTGCTGGGAGCCTGCGTGAGCGTGGTGTCCCGGGCCTTCGAACGACAGGTCCGGCCGGAGCGGGAGATCACCCGCTTCGCCGTACGGCACCTGCTGGACGAGCTGGCGACCGCCGCCCCGGGCCGGACCGTCGAGGTGCGGGTCCCTCCCTACGCGGCGGTGCAGTGCGTGGAGGGACCCCGGCACACCCGCGGTACCCCGCCCAACGTGGTGGAGACCGACGCGCGTACCTGGCTGGAGCTCGCCACCGGTCGCCTGACCTGGGCGGAGGCGATGGCGGGCGGGAAGGTGGCGGCGAGCGGAGCGCGGGCCGACCTGTCGGACCACCTGCCCCTGCGCTGACCGTCCCGTACGCCGGGACGGCCAGGCGTGGTCACGACACGCCCGGACCTGGCCGGGGCACGGTCAGGGACGGTCAGGGCGCGGGGCGCACCTGGACGCCGAACCTCTCCTCGATGCAGCGCTGCTGCAGCTCCTGGGGCAGGTTCACGCAGTCGCCGACCTTGTTGTAGAGCCAGTTCACCAGGACCGCGGCGAGCAGCAGGGTGAGGACGCTCAGCACGATGCCCACCCAGGCCCGGCCCGGATTGGACCGCTTGACCAGCGCGACGATGCCCAGGACCAGGCCGACGATCGCCACCAGTACGCCGAGACCGCAGACGACCAGCAGGAACAGGGACACGATCCCGAGCACGAGCGTGGCGGTGCCCAGCCCTCCGCCCGGCTTGCGCCCGTCACCCGGGTGCCGCGGGTAGGGCTGGTCCGGATAGCCGGGAGCCGAGTACGCCGTGCCGCCCTGGGCCGGCTGGTAGGGACCGGCCCCCGACGGGACCTGCGCGCCGGGCTCGCCGTAGGACTGCCCGTGCTGGTCGCCGTACCCGGGCTGCCCTGGCTGCCCTGGCTGGCCGCCGTATCCGGGCTGCCCGGACCCGGTCTGTCCGGTTTGATCGCCGTATCCGGGCTGCCCGGCCTGGCCCCCGTATCCCGGCTGTCCACCCTGGACGGGTTGCCCGCCGTACCCCGGCTGTCCGCCCTGAGCGGGCTGCCCCCCGTAACCGGGCTGTCCCCCCTGCCCCTGATGTCCCGGCTGCTCCCCATGGCTGGACTGCTCGCCGTATCCGGACTGCCCGGACCGGCCGCCGTACTCGGGCTGCCCGCCTCGGCCGGGTTGATCCGCCTGCCCGGGTGTCTCCCACCGGCCCGGCTGCCCGGACCGGTCGGGCTGCCAGGACTCTCCGGACGACGTCGGCGGGTCGTACCGCGAGGGCGTGGTGGGGGCGACGGGCTCCGCCCCGGGCCGGTCCGGTGCGCCCGAGGTCCCCGAGGCGCTCTCCCAGCCGGGATAGGCGGCCGGCGTGCCGCCCGGGACCGGGTGGGAGGGCTCTCCCCGGCCCCCGGTCATGGGCGTCCCACCCCCCGCCGCCCCGGAAGCCGCCCCGGAAGCGACCTCGGAACCAAAGCCTCCCGAGCCGGAGACACCCGGGCCGGAACCCTCCGAACCGGAGATCCCCGAACCGAAGCCCTCCGAACCGGAGGACGCCGGGCCGGAGGACGCCGGGCCCGTGGCTCGCGAACCGGCCACCTGGTCCGGGTCGGGCACCTCCGGCGCGGCCGGCGCGTCCGGATGGCGCGGCAGGCGCGGTTCCTCGGGAACCGACGGCGAGGGCCAGGAGGGGGTCTCGTCCGGGTCGGGCCGGGAGGGGAGCGGCGAGGTGGGCGGGTCGTCGGGGTCGAAGGGGGTCGACCCACCAGGCTCACCGGAGCCACCGGAGCCACCGGGGCCGCCGGGAGGGGAACCCGGCCTGGTGTCCGCGACCTCCCCGGCCGGCCGCTCCGTGGCGGCCCCTTCCTGATCCGGACGCCTGTCGCGGGGGTCGCGCCGCGGGTCGGGTTCGTTCGGGTCCACAGGTGTTGTCACGTCTCTTCTCCCGACGCTCGGGCAAGGCGGATATCTCAGAATCCCCCGCTCCTCGCCCGCCAAACAGGCTGACACGGCAAAACGGCGATGACCCTTCGGTCATGGTGTGACATGCCGCGGAACGGACCCTGGGGTGCGAGCAGGGAAGAAGCCGACCTAGAATGAAGCATGTGCTGAAGGGCGACGGCCATCTGAGCCATGACCTTGATCCCCACGACCTGCCTCCGAAGGACGCATGTGGCGTCTTCGGCGTCTGGGCCCCCGGGGAAGAAGTCTCCAAACTCACCTACTACGGGCTGTACGCGTTGCAGCACCGCGGCCAGGAGTCCGCGGGCATCGCGGTCAGCGAAGGCAGCAGGATCCTCGTCTACAAGGACATGGGCCTGGTGGCCCAGGTCTTCGACGAGTCCGTGCTCGGGACCCTCCGCGGCCACCTGGCGATCGGCCACTGCCGCTACTCGACCACCGGCTCCAGTGTCTGGGAGAACGCTCAGCCCACGCTGAGCTCGACCGAGGACGGCGGGCTCGCGCTCGCCCACAACGGCAACCTGATCAACACCCCCGAGCTGTCCCGGCGGCTGGCCCCGGGCTCGACCCGGGCGACCACCGACACCGAGGTGCTGGCGTCGCTGCTGGCCCAGGATCGCGGCCGCTCCGTCGACGACTCCGCCGCGGAGATCCTCCCGCAGGTGAGGGGCGCCTACTCGCTCGTCTTCATGGACGAGAAGACGCTGTACGCGGCCCGCGACCCGCAGGGCGTGCGCCCGCTGGTCCTGGGGCGCCTGGAGCGTGGCTGGGCGGTCGCCTCCGAGACCGCGGCCCTGGACATCGTGGGCGCCACGTTCGTCCGCGAGATCGAGCCCGGCGAGCTGATCACCATCGACGAGCGCGGCGTGCGCTCGCGCAGGTTCGCCCTCGCCGAGCCCAAGGGCTGCCTGTTCGAGTACGTCTACCTGGCCCGCCCGGACACCACGATCGCCGGGCGCGGCGTGCAGACCACCCGCGTCGAGGTCGGCCGGGTGCTGGCCCGCGAGCACCCGGTCGAGGCCGACCTGGTCATCCCCACGCCCGAGTCGGGCACCCCCGCCGCCGTCGGCTACGCCGAGGAGAGCGGGATCCCGTACGGGCAGGGGCTCGTCAAGAACTCCTACGTGGGCCGGACCTTCATCCAGCCGTCCCAGACGATCCGCCAGCTCGGCATCCGCCTGAAGCTCAACCCGCTGAAGGAGGTCGTCGCGGGCAAGCGCCTGGTGGTCGTGGACGACTCGATCGTGCGGGGCAACACGCAGCGGGCGATCGTCAAGATGCTCCGCGAGGCCGGCGCGGTCGAGGTCCACGTCCGCATCTCCTCCCCGCCGGTGAGCTGGCCCTGCTTCTACGGCATCGACTTCGCGACCCGGGCCGAGCTGATCGCCGGCTCGCTGAGCGTGGAGGAGATCCGCGCCTCGCTGGGCGCCGACTCCCTGGGCTACATCTCGCTGGAGGGCCTGACCGCGGCCACCACGATCCCGGCCGACCGGCTCTGCCGGGCCTGCTTCGACGGGAACTACCCGATCGCCATCGACCAGGACAACGTGGGCAAGTACGTGCTGGAGGCCAAGCTGTGAGCGCCGCCCGCCCCGGAGGAGAGACCCGATGACCAGCTACGCGACCGCCGGGGTGGACATCGAGGCGGGCGAGCGCGCCGTCGAGCTGATGAAGTCGAGGGTCGCGCGGGCACGCCGGCCCGAGGTGGTGGACGACCCCAGCGGCTTCGCCGGGCTCTTCGACGCCTCGGCCCTGCTGTCGTACCGGCGCCCGCTGCTCACGAGCTCCACCGACGGCGTCGGCACCAAGGTCATGCTGGCCCAGCGCCTGGACCGGCACGACACGATCGGGATCGACCTGGTCGGCATGGTCGTCGACGACCTGGTCGTCTGCGGTGCCGAGCCGCTCTTCATGACCGACTACATCGCCTGCGGCAAGGTCGTTCCCGAGCGGATCGCCGAGATCGTGGGCGGCGTCGCCGAGGGCTGCCGGCTGGCGGGCTGCGCGCTGATCGGCGGCGAGACGGCCGAGCACCCCGGGGCCATGGGCGCCGGCGAGTACGACCTGGCGGGGGCCGCCACCGGCGTGGTGGAGGCCGACGCGATGCTCGGCGGGCACCGGGTCCGCGAGGGCGACGTGGTCCTCGCGCTGGCCTCCTCGGGCGTGCACTCCAACGGCTACTCGCTGGTCCGGCACATCATCGCGAGCGCCGGCCTCTCGCTGGAGGCCGAGGTGGCCGAGCTGGGCCGGACGCTGGGCGAGGAGCTGCTGGAGCCGACCAGGATCTACTCGCTCGACTGCCTGGAGCTGGCCCGCTCGGTCGAGGTCCACGCGTACGCGCACATCACCGGCGGCGGCCTGGCGGGCAACCTGTCCCGCTCGCTGCCGTCCGGGCTGGACGCGGTCCTGGACCGCTCGTCGTGGACGCCCCCGGCCGTCTTCGAGGTCCTCGCCGGGCACGGCGGGGTGAGCCGGGACGACATGGACCGGACGTTCAACCTGGGGGTGGGCATGGCGGCGATCGTCCCGGCGGACGCCGTGGACGCGGCCCTGGCGCTGCTCGGCGGGCGGGACCTGCCGGCCTGGGTGCTGGGAGAGGTCGTCCCGGGCGCCGGCGAGGCGCGCTTCCGCTGACGTGCGGCCCGCCCCCGGCGGGCCGTCCGGCACCGGCCGGCGCGGGACGGGCGCGAGGACGCGCCCGCGGAGAGCACGCCCGGCGGGGAGAGCACGTCCGCCGGGGTGAGCGCGCCCGGGTACGACGAAAGGCGCTCCGGATGCCCGGAGCGCCCTGTGCCGCCGACGCCCGGCGAGACGCCGGCGGGGCCCGACGAGAAGAACACCCGGTGGCCGTTCACCACCGGGTGTCCGCACTCGTCGTCGATCTGGAGGCCGCCTAGCGGCGGCCGGAGGGCCCGTCGTCGCGGTCGTCGCCGCCGCCGAAGTCGTCGGCGTAGTCGGCGTACCGCTCCGCCAGCTCGTCGTAGGCGTCGTTGGAGTCGTCGTCGTGGTTGGAGTCGTCTCTGACTCCGAGCTCGTCGCGAAGACGCTCAAGATCAGTGCCACCGCTGTTGTACTTCAGCTGGCGAGCAACCTTGACCTGCTTGGCCTTTGCTCGGCCGCGCCCCATTGGCTCGACCCCCTCGTGTGGGGTCGTGCCCGACCCCTCGTCGCTAACGCACCACGCGCTGACGCACCTGACTTGAGCGTCAGCTCTCGTTCGCCTACAACCGTACCCGTTTTACGCCCGGCTCGGTACGCCGTATGGGCGTGAGGGGCTAGTGGCCTAGCCAAATGCCCCTGATTCGCCCGACTTCCGACATTCTGCGCTCGGCTAGCCTATCGGCTGCGACGGCCGGAGGTACGCCATCCTCCGCCGCGCTGGAGAAGATCTTGAGAGTCGTGTCGTAGATCTGGGTGGCCTTTGCCCGCGCCCGGTCCATGTTGAAGCCCTCGATCTCGTCGGCGACCTGGATCACCCCTCCGGCGTTGACCACGTAGTCGGGCGCGTAGAGGACGCCGCGGTCGGCGAGCTGCTTCTCCACACCCGGGTGGGCGAGCTGGTTGTTGGCCCCGCCGCAGACGACCGTGGCGCTCAGGCGGGCCACGGTCTCGTCGTCCAGCGCCCCGCCGAGGGCGCACGGCGCGTAGACGTCGAGGGCGGAGGAGGTCAGCTCCAGCCGGTCGGCGACCACCTGGACGTGCGGGTGGCGCCGGACGAGCCGTTCCGTGGCCGCCTCGCTCACGTCGCAGATCACGACCTCGGCCCCGTCCTCGACGAGGTGGTCGACCAGGCGGTTGCCCACCTTGCCCACCCCCTCCACGCCGACCCGCCTGCCGCGCAGCGTCGGGGCGCCCCAGGAGTGCCCGGCGGCGGCGCGCATGCCCTGGAACACGCCGTACGCGGTCAGGATCGACGAGTCGCCTGCCCCGCCGTGGGCCGGCGTGCGGCCGGTCACGTAGGAGCTCTCGCGGGCCACGATGTCCATGTCCTCGCTGAAGGTGCCGACGTCGCACGCGGTGAAGTAGCGGCCCCCCAGCGACTGGACGAAGCGGCCGTAGGCGCGCAGCAGCGCCTCGCTCTTGTCCGTGGCCGGATCACCGATGATCACGGCCTTGCCCCCGCCGAGGTCGAGCCCGGCGAGGGCGTTCTTGTAGGCCATCGCCCGGGACAGGTTGAGCACGTCCGCCAGCGCGGCCTGCTCGCTCTCGTACGGGTAGAACCTGGTCCCGCCCAGGGCGGGGCCCAGGGCGGTGTTGTGGATGGCGATGATCGCGCGCAGGCCGCTGCGCTCATCGGAGCAGAAGACGACCTGCTCGTGTCTGGTCTGGCCGGTTACCGGGCCCGCGTCCTTGTGGGACAGCCCGAAGACGTCGGTCACTGTGGTGACTCCCAGTCGTCCGTTACCACCGCACCGTCGCGGCGGAGATCACCCTCAGCGTAACCACCCGGCTGCGGTGCGACGATTCCCGCACGGTCCCGTCTCAGTGACCGAGACGACGCCCGCCGATGACCGCCGGAGACCGCCGGTTACGGACAACGGCCCGTGCTTCGTGACACGATGCCGTCGTGCTGCCCTACGCCGCTTACCTCCGCGTCTACGAACCGCTCGTCGCGTTCGCCCCGGCGGAGCGCGCCTCCTGGGCCGCCTACGCCGAGGCGACCGACCGTCCGCGCCGGGCGGGCGCCCTGCACGCCGAGCACGGGGAGGCGGTGCGCCGCCTCCTCGGGGTCCCCCCGGCGCCCGCACCGGCCCAGGAGAGCCCCAACGCCTATCTGAGGCGCGTCGAGGACGTCCTGTACGTCTGCCCCTGGCAGAGCAGGCTGCGGTCGTGGCTGGCCTTCTCACGCTTCCGGGGCTCGACCCCGCCCAAGCTGATGGAGCGGTTCGTCCCGGCCGCGGTGGCCGCCCGGACGGCCGACGACTTCGACCGGTTCAAGCGCCGCACCGACTCGGCCGCGCTGCGCACCCACATCCGCGGCTCCACCTGGCACGTTCCGACCTCGTGGTTCGTGCCCTTCGACGGCAACGAGCGCTGGCTGGTCATCGACGGGCCCGGCGACCAGAAAGGCACCACCACCACGCGCAACCTGATCTACGTCACGTCCATGGCCCACGCCCGGCGCCGCACCGCCCGCGCCCTGCAGATCATCAGGAGGCAGGTGGGCGAGGTCCCGGTCACCGGCGAGGTGGAGGACGTGGCGCGCTGGCTGGAGGAGTTCCACCCCCACTCGCTGGTCGAGCTCGACTACGGGGGCATCGTCAACCTGATGGACGACGAGACGCTCCAGGCCGACGAGTCGGTGGCGGAGCTCGCGGCGGCACTGACGGGTCTGGAAAAAGGCGAGGAAGAACTGGCTTTCGCCATGTATCAGCGCGTGATCCTCCGCTGGAGATCAATACAACTTCTCGAATCAGCAAACTGAGTCGCAAATCCCCCCTTCGACCTGCGTAAGTAGATCCGTCGATGACCGGGGATGCACCTACGAACTGAGTAGTTTGCCGTTTTCACTGCGATACCACGAAACGTGTCGCTAGAATCACCGAGCGTGACAACAACACGTGCACAAGAGAGATGAGTCGCTCAAAGACTCGCCAATCGCTCTACGTGGCTGTATGGTCACATCGGGTGATGCCGCATATGGCCCAAACAGCCGCACGCATGGGCCATAGGCGGACATCCGTGACAAGCGTCAAGTCGCAGGATCGCTGTCGCCGGTCCACATGGAGGAGAGGCCGCACAAATGTCAGCTCGTACACCCGAGGCAGAGCCGCTGCTCACCCCGGCGGAGGTCGCAACCATGTTCCGGGTCGATCCCAAGACCGTGACCCGGTGGGCGAAGGCGGGCAAGTTGACGTCCATCCGCACCCTGGGTGGGCACCGCCGTTACCGGGAGACCGAGGTCCGCGCGCTGCTGGCGGGGATTCCGCAACAGCGCTCAGAGTAAGACGGGGGCCGTTACCGACCTAGGGGGATCGGTCGCGCTCACCCCGTGAGCGCGCAGGCCACAGATTCGTGGGGAGCGGCGCCGCCCGCCCGGCGCCGCCCCGGCAGCACACCGTGCCACCGACCCGGCATCGCGTCGTGTCGCCGCCCCGGGCGGCACCCCGTGCGCCGCGTCGTCGTCGCACCGTGGCGTCGTACCGCGGCCACCGCCCCGGCGGCACGCCGTGCCGGAGAGCCGCGTGCCGCCCGGAGATCAGCCGGGCAGGTCCGACCGGTCCGGCTCCAGACCGGCCAGGAGGTCGGCGACCTGCGCGTCGTGCCGGGCCGCCGCCCGGAGCAGGGCCACCATGTGATCGATCAGCAGGTGCTCCAGCGCGGGCCGCTCGACGTCGCGGTGTTCCAGCCAGTCAAGACCGGCGGTCTCGACCGAGGCGATCCAGGAACGCAACGTGATGCGGAGCACCGGGCCCGGCTCCTCGACCCGCATCTGCTTCATGACCAGGCGGAACAGCCGCTGCCTGACGGAGTCGACGATCTCGCCGATCTCGCCGCTGCGGTTGGCGGGGCCCCCCTTGAGCAGCGCGGCGAAGCCCGCGGCGTGCTCCTCGACGAAGTCGAAGTAGCGGGTCAGGCCCCCCGCCAGCCTCTCCAGCGGGCGCCCGTCCTGCTGCGGCCGCAACAGCGCCTCCAACTGGGCCGCGGCGCTCTTCAGGGCGGCGACGTAGAGCTCCTGCTTGCCGCCGAAGTAGTGGTAGACCAGGGCACGGGACGCGCCCGCCGCGGAGGCCACGTCGTCGATCGACACGTCCTCGGCGTCACGGCGGCTGAACAGCTCCAGGGCCGCCGCCATGAGCTCCTCGCGACGCCGGTCCACGCTGAGCCTGCGCCGCGCCGGCCGCGCGTCGCCCGCCGCATGTTTCGCCTGCTCGGCGGCTCCGGATGTCGAACCCACACCGTGCAGACTAGCGGAGTCGACACGCGCGGCGGTGTGGTCAAGATCGGAGTTCCCTCACCGCGAGGCCGTACCCCATTCGGAACTCGATCGTTTTGAGTGACAGGTGCCCATCCACCATCCCGGGGGAGAGCCATGTCAGGACCGCCGGTCAACACCACCGTCACCCGAGCCCGCGAGTTCACCGAGCCCGTCTTGTCCGACGGGGGCGGGGGGCCACGCCCGAGACCAACGATCCGCAACGTGGCCGAACGAGCCGGTGTCTCCAAATCACTGGTCTCGCTCGTACTGCGCGGCTCGCCGCACGTCAGCGAGCACCGCCGCCAGGCCGTGCTCCAGGCCGCCAGAGACCTCGGCTACCGGCCCAACGCGGTCGCGCGCAGCCTGGTCGAGGGCCGTACCCACCTGGTCGGGGCGCTCGTCGCCGACCTGCACAACCCGTTCTACGCCGAGTTCCTGGACGGCCTGCAGGAGAGCCTGCACGGCGACGGGCTGAGGCTCCTCATCGGCAACAGCCAGTGGGACCCCGCCTTCGAGGACGAGGCGGTCGAGGCCTTCCTCGAACTGCGCGTCGACGGGCTCGTCCTGCTCGGCATCGCGCCCACCAGCGGCACGCTCGTCGAGGCCACCGGGTACACCCCCACGGTCGTGGTGGGCGAACGCGACATCGACCTCGGCGGCGTGGACATCGTCGTCGACGACGACCAGCTCGGTGCCCGCCTGGCCGTCGACCACCTGGTGGAGCTCGGCCACCGCAGGATCGCCCACATCGAGGCGACCGGCATCTCCTGCGGGCGCTTCCGCTGCGAGGGCTACCTGGTCGCGATGCGCAGGCACTCCCTGGCGCCGTACATCATGGTCGAGGAGGGCGAGCCCAGCGAGGAGGGTGGCGCGCGCGCCGCGCACAGCCTGCTCACCCGCGACCCCCGTCCCACGGCGATCTTCGCCGCCAACGACCTGGTGGCCATGGGCGTCCTGTCCGCCGCGGCGGAACTGGGCCTCAAGGTCCCCGAGGACCTGTCGGTCGTCGGGTACGACAACATCCGCAGCGCCGGGACACAGCCGATCTCGCTGACCACCGTCGACCAGCCGCGCCGTGCCATGGGGCGTTCCGCCGCCGCCCTGCTGCACGACCGGATCGGCGACCCGGGCAAGGCCTCGCGCCTGCGGCAGGTCGCGCCGGAGCTGGTCGTCCGGCGCAGCACGAGCCCCATCCCGGGGTAAGCGGCCTGCCTGGAGCGTTACAGCACGCCCAGGCAGGCCCCATGCCCTCCTCAAATCCGGGTCAACATCCCGGACGGCGGCGCGTCGCCGGTGTTGACTCCGACCGAGACGAGGGGGGTAACAATGCGTGATCCGGAACTGGTGTCATGCGCCCAGCGGGCGGCCGCCGAGCTCGAACGGGCGTGGGCCCACTGGCGGGCCACCCGAGGCCGCGGCGGGGACGCGGGGGTCGAGTCCGTGGCCAGCTACGTGGCCCATTCGATCGACCACCCATGGGGGCGTCCCCGCGTGGTCCTCGGCCTGGACGCCGAGGACGCCAGGGAGCTGGCCTCGCTCCTGCAGAAGCAGGAGGTCGGCGAGCACGCCTGGTGACGGGGTGAGGGCCCGCCGCCGGCGGGCGCGGAAGGGTCGATATCGCGACAACGGCCGAGCCACGCCGCCAAGCCACGTAAGTTGGGTGGTCGACGACGTACACCTTGGGGGCGATGAGCGTGACCGGCAGAGCACTCGCGACGACCCTTGTCCTGTGCGGCCTGGGCGCGGCCGCCTGCGGCGGCACCGCCAGCGCGGATCTCGCGGGCGGGCGCGGCCCCGTGCCGGCCGCCGGCGCGAACTCGGGCCCGGCGGCCGGCACGGACCCGGGCACGGATTCCGGCGCGACCCCCGCCGGGGACGCGGGCAGCCCGTCGGACGGGGGCGCGGCCGGCACGGCGAGCGATCCCGCGAGCTCCGCGAGCTCCGCGAGCTCCGCGAGCCCGGTGAGCGGGTCCGGCCGGTCCAGGCCGCTCGCCGGCAAGGTCGTGGTCGTCGACCCCGGTCACAACGGGCAGAACTACCGCCACCCCGCGGAGATCAACAAGAAGGTCAACGTGCTGACCCAGTGGAAGGCGTGCGACACCACGGGCACCGCCACCGCGAACGGCTACAGCGAGGCGGCCTTCACCTGGGACGTCTCCCAGCGCCTGGCCGCGATCCTCAAGAGCCGTGGCGCGACGGTCAAGCTGACCCGCGACGGCAACTCCGGCGTCGGCCCGTGCATCACCCAGCGGGCCGCGATCGGCAACCGGGCCAAGGCGGACGCGGCGATCTCGGTTCACGCCGACGGGTCGGGCGCCGCCGACCACGGCTTCCACGTGATCATGCCGGAGAAGATCGGCGGCCCGGTGGACCCGGTGGTCGGGGCCTCCAAGAAGCTCGGCCTGAACGTGCGGGACGCCTTCCGGAGCGGCACCGGCCTGTCGTACTCGACCTACATCGGCCGGCAGGCACTGGACTACCGCAAGGACCTCGGTGGCCTGAACCTCTCCACGGTTCCCAAGATCTTCATCGAGTGCGGCAACATGAAGAACCCCGCCGAGGCCGCCAAGTTCCAGCGGGCCGCGTTCCGGCAGAGGATCGCGCTCTCCCTGGCGAACGGCCTGCAGGCCTATCTCAGGTAGCGGGGCGGTTCCACGGCGGCGGAGCGGCTTGGCATGATCGGAGCATGACCGACCTCCTGCCGCTCCCCTCGGCCCTCACGCCCGCCGACGGCCGCCTCGCCCTTCCCTTCGGGCTCACGGTGTCCGGTCCCGCCGAGCCGGTCGGCGCGCTGCGGCTCGCGCTGGCGGCGCTCGACCCGCGTCCCGGCGACCGGCGTCCCGGGGGAACGGGTTCCGGCGGGACGGGCACGATCACGGTGGAGACGGACCCGGCGCTCGGTCCGGAGGCGTACACGGTGGACGTGGCGGCCGACGGCGTGCGGGTGGTGGCCGGGGACCGGGCGGGGGCCTTCTACGCGGGTCAGACACTGCGGCAGCTCCTCCCCGACGCGGCGTTCCGCGCGGCGGCCGGAGCGGGACACGGGGCGGGAGCCGGAACGGGACACGGGGCCGCGGGGACGTCCGGTGGCACGGGGGCGGGGACGTCCGGCGGTGTCGCCTGGAGCGTGCCGTTGTGCCGGGTCCGGGACGCGCCCCGGTTCTCCTGGCGCGGGGTTCACCTGGACGTGGCGCGGCACTTCCTGCCCAGGCGCGAGGTGTTCAGGATGATCGACCTCATGGCGGCGCACAAGCTGAACCGCCTCCACCTGCACCTCGCCGACGACCAGGGCTGGCGGGTCGAGAGCCGGGCGCACCCGCGGCTGCACGAGGTGGGCTCGCACCGCCCGCGCACGATCGTGAGCCACTACCGGGAGGAGCCCGCCTTCGACGACGTACCGCACGGCGGGTACTACACGCTGGACGACCTCGCCGAGATCGGCGCCTACGCGCGGGCCCGGGCCGTGACGGTGGTTCCCGAGATCGACGTGCCGGGGCACGCCTCGGCGATCCTCGCGGCCTACCCGGAGCTCGACGCCCGCGCCACCGGCGGGCGCCGTCCCGAGCCCCACCGGGTGCTGGAGCGCTGGGGCATCTCCCCCGCGATCCTGTCCCCCCTGCCGGAGACCGTCGACTTCCTGACCGAGGTGTTCGACGAGATCCTGGGGGCGCTGGGCGAGACCCCGTACGTCCACGTCGGCGGGGACGAGTGCGTGCTCGACGACTGGGCCGCCTCCCCCGAGATCGTCGCCTTCCAGGCGGAGCTCGGGCTGGGGAGCCCGGCCGAGCTGCACGCCTGGTTCCTGCGGCGCCTGGCGGACGTGCTGGCCGAGCGTGGCAGCCGGGCGGTGGTCTGGGACGAGGCGTTCGTCAGCGGCATGCTCAGGCCCGACACGATCGTGATGCCCTGGCGCGGCCCGGGGGTGGCCAGGCGCGCCGCCGCGGCCGGGCACGACGTGGTGCAGACCCCGGTGTTCCCGCTCTACTTCGACTACGCCGAGGAGTCCTCCGAGCGTGAGCCGATCGCCATCGGCGACGCGATCACCGTGGCGGACGTCGCGGCCTACCGGCCCGCCCCCGAGGAGTGGACCCCGGCCGAGCGCGAGCGCGTGATCGGGGCGCAGTTCCAGCTCTGGAGCGAGCGGTTGCCCGACGCGCGCGCGGTGGACTACCGGGCCTGGCCCCGGGGGTGCGCCCTGGCGGAGGTGGCCTGGGCGGGGCGGGCGGGGGACGACTTCGCCTCACGGCTCCGGACCCACCTGGGGCGCCTCGACGCGCTCGGCGTGGAGTACCGGCCGCCGGGCGGGCCGCATCCGTGGCAGGCCGGTGGGACCGGGCTCCGGCGCCACCGCCCGGGGGTCGTCCGGGTGGACGAGGCGATGCGGCACCTGGAGGAGATGACCCACGAGGCCGACTCCACCCGTCCCAGCATCTGACGGCCGTCCCGGCGTCCGGCGGTCCCGCCGCGTCTCCCGCCCGGGGCGGAACGGCCGCCCCCGCCGCGCGTCCGGAGCGGGTGCCCCTCGCGTGCCCGCCGGGGGCGGATCAGGCGGAGACCTGGTAACCGGCCTCCTCGATGGCGGCGCGGACGGCCGCCTCGTCCGGTGAGTCGCCGGTGACCTCGACCCGGCCGCTCTCCAGGTCGACCTCCACGCCGGTGACGCCGGAGACCTCACCGACCTCCTCCTTGACCGAGCTCACGCAGTGGCCGCAGGTCATGCCGGTGACGGTGTACGTGGTCACGCTCATTGTTCCTCCCATATCCCGAGATTACCCACCCAGGGTATATGCCCGGCCGTGTGCGGCGCCTCAGGGGCGGGGGGTTCCAGGGCCGCGGGGAGCGCCGGGGGCGAGGACGCGGCGTCGGCCTCCGGGAGGGAGGCGGCGCGGGAAAAGGGCCGTGTGGAGAAAAGCGGCGGGAAAGGCGACCGCGGGGAAGGAAGCGGCGGGGAAGGGTCGTGGATCGCTCCCCGCCGCGAGGCCCCCGGCGCCCCCGGCGCCCCCGCGTACGGGAGACCGGGTGCCGTCAGGCCGCGGTGCGGCCGATGATCTCGCGCAGGTCCTTCACACCCTGACGGCGGAGGCGGCGGGAGAGCTCGCGGTGGACGCGGTACGCCCAGAGCGGCCCCTCGTAGATCAGCGCGCTGTAGCCCTGCACCAGGGTGGCCCCGGCGAGCAGGCGCTCCCAGACGTCGTCGGCGTCCTCGACCCCGCCGACGGAGACGAGCACCAGGCGGTCGCCCACCCTGGCGCGCAGCCTGCGCAGCACCTCCAGGGACCGCGCCTTGAGCGGACGGCCGGACAGGCCGCCGCTCTCCTGACCGACGTCACGGCCCGCGGACCGTTCGGGGGCGGTCAGCCCCCGCCGGTCGATCGTGGTGTTGGTGGCGATGATGCCGTCGAGCCCGATCTCCAGCGCCAGGTCGGCGACCGCGTCCACGTCGGCGTCCGCCAGGTCCGGCGCGATCTTGACCAGCAGGGGGGTGCGCTTGGGCGTGGCGTCGGCCACCTTCTTCACCGCCCGCAGGAGCGGCTCCAGCAGCTCCACGGCCTGCAGGTCGCGCAGTCCGGGCGTGTTGGGCGAGCTGACGTTGACGACCAGGTAGTCGGCCAGCGGGGCGAGCGCCGTGGCGCCGGCCACGTAGTCCTCGACGGCGCCGGACTCGGGCACGACCTTGGTCTTGCCGATGTTGACACCGACGATCGCCGGGACGCCCCGGGACCTGCGCAGCGTCCGGGCAGCGGCGGCCGCGCCGGCGTTGTTGAAGCCCATCCGGTTGATGATCGCCCGGTTCCCGGCGAGGCGGAACAGCCGGGGCCGGGCGTTGCCGGGCTGGGCGTGGGCGGTGATCGTGCCCACCTCGACGTGGCCGAACCCGAGCGCGGACATGGCCTCGACACAACCGGCGTCCTTGTCGAAGCCCGCCGCCAGGCCGAACGGGCCGGGGAAGTGCACGCCGAAGGCCCGCACGCGCAGCGCGGGGTCGCGCGGCGCGAGGCGGCGGTGGACCAGCCGCCTGACCACGGGCGTCACGGAGAGGAGACGGAGCGCGCGGACCGTCAGACGGTGCACGTCCTCCGGGTCGAGGCGGCTGAGAACCTGCGAGAAGACGAATCGATACATCACCGATCAGGTTAGTGCCCCGGCGAGGCGTGGTTCGCGCCGGCCACCCCGTCGGTGTCCCCGATCACCAGGTGGGACGCGAATCCGAGCAGCCCGAGCAGCCTCAGCACCGGGCCGGAGGGGCGCAGGAGGACCATCTCCCGGTCCAGGCCGCGCAGGTCCTCGTCGGCACCGAGCAGGGCCCTGGCGCCCGCGCAGTCGAGGAAGGACACGTGTGCAAGATCGAGCTCGACCGTCGCCGCGGCGAGCCCGGCGAGCATGCGCCGTAGCTCCGCGCCCGCCGGCCGGTCGAGATCCCCGTAGATCGTGATCTCCACACTGCCTCCGGGAACGTCGGGCGACGTGAGCAGGATCACCTCAGGTCGCCCGCTCCCTCGCCCAGTACCTCGGCCGCGAGGTCGGCGACGCGGCGCCGGCTGTCACGGGCCTGCTTGCGCAGGCCGGTGAACGCCTGGGTCGCGGTCAGGTCGTGCTTGCCCATCAGGTAGCCGATCGCCCGCTCGATGATCACGCGGTAGTCGAGGGCGTACTGGAGCTGGTCGGCCAGGGCGCTCTTCTCCTCGGCGGCCATCGCTGAGGTGAGGAGCTGCTCGATCACGTCGGCGTAGCCGTAGAGGGCCTGGACGTCCGAGTCGTCCCACTCGTAGAAGGTGGCCTGGTAGACGTTGAGCGTGCCCACCGGCTCACCCCCCAGCCGCACCGGCACCCCCGCCACCGCCCGCACCTCGGGGTGCAGCCGGTCGGCCAGCTTCGGCCAGCGCGGGTCGGTGTGCACGTCGGTGGAGGTCACCGCGCAGTTCTCCTGGTACGCCGACACGCACGGCCCCTGCCCCAGGTGCAGCTGCGCGCCCTCGAGACTGCGGCCCCGGTCGTCGGTGGCCACCAGGTAGCGCAGGGCCTTCCCCTCCTCGGCGAACATCAGCCCCGCACCCGCGTACCCGAACAGCGAGTTCACCACGTCCACGGCCCGCTCCAACTGGTGGACGATGCCCGTGGCCGGCGAGGTCGTCTGGAGGCTCCTCAAGCTCGCGACCAGCGCGTCCGGATCAATATGAGTCATCTGCGGGGCGCCTTTCAGCGTCGGGCCTGCTATTTGACATGCACACTAGGACTTCCCAGGAATGGGACTCTCATGGGCCACGACCTGGAGGGGTGCCACCACGGGTCACCGGCGCTCACCGGCCGGTGCCCGCGACGACGCCGGCGCCGGCACCCCGGACGACGGGGACGGCGCCGACGACACGGACGGGAACGACACCGACGCCGACGCCGGGGACGGGGACGGGGACGGCTCGGACGACGGGGACGGCTCGGACGCCCGCGAGGGTGCCGAGAGTACGTTCGACGGCCTGGGGGCGGCCGGGGACCTGGGTCATGGGCGGGCTTCCTGCATGCTGAGGGAGCTCCGCGGACACAGGGCGGAATGATCTAAGGGTCAGAGCCTAGTGCTGCCCGGCGATTCCGGCCAAGCGGTTCCCCGCCCGGCCTCGGTCCGGCCCCCGGTGGCGGCCCCGACGACGGTTTCGACGGCGGTTTCGGTGACGGTTTCGGTGGCGGTTTCGGTGGCGGTTTCAACGGTGGTCCCGGCCCGCCCGGGCGCGGCCCGCCGACTGCGCCCCCAGAGGTAACTGTCACCGGCCGTATGGCCTGTGCCGGCACTCGAAGACTCGCTCCCAGAGATAAATGTCACCTACGAGGGCTTCCCAGCGTTGTTGTCACCATGATCGCTCCACCAGGAACACAATTGTCACTTTGAGTATATAGATGTATACTCACGGTGATTTCTACCGTGGTGCGATGGCGCAGTTGAGACGAGAACGTGCGGACATCATGATTCTCTCGCACCGCTGTGACCTGCTGGATCTGGTCGCTAACGACCCAGGGGCAATCTCCTGGAATGATCTGGGCTGGACGTTGCCGTCGGCCTGGTCCCGGGGATGGACGACGTTGTGGCAGGTCAACGGGGCTGAGGTTATCCGCCCGGTACGTGACATGGGTTCGTTCGATGTTCACCGGAGCGAGCCGGTGCGCCGGTTCACCTGGCGAAAGGGGCAAAAACACCGTCCCGTACTGGCGTTCATGGTCAGCACGGGCCAACAGCCGGGATTTGAGAGCTTGGAGGAAGCCAAGCTCTTGCTCGTGCTGGACTTTCTGGGCGCACGCCCCGGATGTTCTGGTCTCCACCACCAGCGGGACGTGGCCGATCGACGTCCGCCCCCGAGACCGGATTGATACAGAGGATCGGGTGAAGTTCGCCGCCGCGGTGGAGGCCGCGCTGGCCTGCGGGTGGCGGTATCCGGTGGTCGTCGGCCGGCAGCGACAGGTCATGGTGGCACCGGACACCATTTCCTCGCAGCGCCGGCCGTTGACCGATCCGTTGGGCCCGCGCCCGCTCCTCGTGGACAGGCCGCGATCCGGGCCGTGCTCGTTCGGAACGCTGGTGGCCGACACGGTCGCGTCGGCGGTCGCCCGCACGCAGCTGCTGCATCTGTTGTGGTCGCGGCAGGTGGGTGTGGATCTGGCCCGCCCGCTCACTGACGATTCGATCGTCCACCCCGCGGAGGTGAGCGGGCGATGACCTCGGCCCTGCTGGATCTGGCGGTGGGCTCGGGCCTGGAGCTGCGCGGCACCCCCTGGTCGGTGGAGCGGCTCTTGGGGGTGTCGGCCCAGGGCGGTGCCAGCCCGGCCTCGTCAACCCAGGCGGTCCAGCTTTTCACGAGCGCCGGTGCCGGGCCGAGGCGTCATGACCACAACGCGGAGATCGGCGTTGTGCGTGGTCAAGACGTTGGCGTCCAGGGGGATGGCGCCCTCTACCGGATGTACGGCCGTCTTGTGGGCACTCTCGTGGACGGCCACCGCGCGCAGCGCCCACAGGTGACGGAACCGATCGTTCCCGGCCAGGCGGGAGACCAGCGCCGCCACGTCGAGGTCCTTCGGATAGCGGGCGCTGGTGCTGCGCAGGTCGGCGACCAATGCCTGCTCAAAGTACGCACGCTCGGTGTCGGTCTGGTGGACCCGGGGGTTTCGGGATTCGAACTGGATGATCAGGGCGTTGCGATCGTCGGCGGTCGCGTCGGCGGGATCGCCGAAGACGGCCGCGAACAGCCGGTTCCAGTGCAGCAGCCGCCAGGCGGCGTCGTAGACGGCCACCGGGATGTCGCCGAGTTCTTCGATGACGCGGTGCAGGCTGTCGGGGACCAGGCAGGGGATCCGGTCTGGGGCAGGGGCGAAGCCGGCCAGGCGCATCAGGTGCGCTTGCTCGTCGTCGGAGAGTCGTAACGCGCGAGCCAGGGAGGCGCAGACCTGCGCCGAGGGTGTGGAGGCCCGGCCCTGTTCAAGGCGCGCCACGTATTCAGGGGAGATACCGGCCAGTGTCGCCAGCTCGCCGCGTCGCAGCCCTGTGACACGGCGGGAGGATGCGGTCGTCAAACCGACGGCGGCCGGGTCTGCGCGGTCCCGCCAGGCCCGCAGCGCGGCACCGAAGTCATTCACTACCACAGGATCCTCTGTTGGTCAGCCAAGGTGGGTGGTACAGGTTGTACACGGCAGATCTGTGCCTTCCACCGTGCGGCCCTGTCTTTCATGATGGGGATCATGAGCAGAGTGACCAGAATGAACCACATCGGGGTACCGGTCAGCGATCTCGCACGGTCGGTGAAATGGTACGAGGACGTTCTCGGCATCGCGCCCAACGGCGTGACGATATCGGCCACGAACCCGGCGATCGGTGCGGTCGTCGAGCTGGAGAACCCGTCGATGCGGGCATCGTTCGCACTGGCCGGCGACAACGTCCTTTTGGAGCTCATCCAGTACGACAACCCGCAACCGAAACCCTTCACCGGGCGCAACTGCGACGTCGGGGTCATGCACTTGTGTTTCGAGGTCGAGGACCTCGACGCGGCGCACCGTGACCTGGTGGAGCGAGGCGTACACGTCAACGCCGATCCGGTCGTGCTGCAGGACGGCGATGGCGTCGAGGCGGGAACGCTGGCCGGAACGAAGATTCTGTACCTACGGGACCCCGACGGCATCCAGCTGGAACTGTTCGAGCTGCCCGGCTAGAAACGCCGGCTCTTCCGCCCCGATCGACGGGAGGGTCGACCATCGGCCGACGCCTCGGCGTCAGGAGGTCCGGCCGGTAGGAGGCTGTGGTCGCCGCCGGCATCGGGGTCACGACGCTGGTGCAGGAGCTGGAGGTTGCGCAGGCCGACGGTCATGGTCTGGTCGGCGCGTTCCACGGCGGTGAGGAACCGGCGAACAGCCGTTGGCGGTGAGAACGATCAAGAAGCGCTCACGACTGAAACATCCCCACCTGTAACGCCTCAGTCACTATGAGTTGACGGCGACCGATATGGACCTACCGTACGTGGGAAACCGACGCGTTCGGATAGGAGGCCGGCCGGGCGGGTACGCGGCGGTGCACGTCGGCGAGCAGGGTGTACATGGCGCCGCGGAAGGTCTCCACCTGTAGCGGGCCGACAAAGGCGGTGTGCCCGAACACCTCCAGGACCACGAGGCCGTGCAGGTGCCCCCAGGCGCTGACGAACAGGGCGGCGGCCTGCGGCGGCACTGCCAAATCCGGGCCTACGTCGTTAGCGTCGTGTCCCGGCCGCCACCGGCTTGTGTCGCGGCCCATGACCGAGCGCCGAGACGACTCATCATCCAAGGAGAAGATCCGTGCTTTTCAGCGTCATCAAATTCACCGTCCGCCCCGGCCAGGGAGCGGCGTGGCTGTCGCTGATCGAGGACCTCACCCAGGCCACCCGGGCCGAGCCGGGCAACGTGCTGGTGGAGTGGTTCAAGAGCGTGACCGACCCGCAGCAGTACACGGTGGTCGAGGGCTACACCGACTCCGAGGCGATCGGCGCACATATGGACTCCGAGCACTTCAGAGCGGCGACGGCCGGCCTCCCGGACCTGATCGCCGGCACCCCTGAGATCATCAGCGGCCACGTGGAGCAGGACGGCTGGGGCCCGATGCCGGGTGCCGGCCCGCACCGGCCGTGAGCAGGCCCCCTCTCACGACAGGAGCCCTCATGATCACCAAACCGATGTCCGGCTCCGTCGCCGGCCGCCCGTCCGCCGTGGCGGATCGGATCGGGCGCACCCTGATGGCCGTCAACGCGGTCGCGACGCTCGTCGCGTTCGTGAACGGGATCCTCGTCATGAACAGCGCGGCCGACGACCGTGTCGTCACCGAGGCCTGACGGACGCCGGCCTATGTCGTCTTCGCGGGAATCTGGGTGGTACTCGCCGTCGCGCCGCGCAGACAGTGGGGCCTGTGGGAGCTGCTGCTCTTCCACAAGGGCGCGACCACCGTCCACTGCTTCGTCATGTGGGACAAGCCCGACGCGGTGCAGACCGCGTTCATCGACCTCTTCGTCCGGCACCATCAGCGGCCGGCAGTCGGGGCTGTGCCTCGGCGTCGACAACGCGACCACCGCCGACGGCACCACCTTCTCCTCTGGGCCCGCATCGGCGCCGCCGACCGACGCGGGACCCGGCGGTAGATCGATACCCCCGCGATCGCATCACCGGTCGCGGGCTGAGCCTAAGCTCCGTTTGTGGGCGAACCAGTCCGAACACCGCCACATGGGAAGGCGTGCCGTGGTGACGTACCGATCACGACGATCGCCGAGTTCGCCGACGTGCCGTCCCCCTACGGTGTCCGAGGTGCTCGACGGCCCCGGCGGCAGCCCATGGACCTGCCGGCGGGTGGCAGCCCTGCTCCGCGACCTCTCCGCGCGGGCCCGGCTCGACGGCCTCCGTGCTGCCATCGGCAACGCCGGCATCCCGTACGACGACGGTATGGAGCGCCGCGGCATTCTCACCTTTGAGCAGGGCGCGAAACCGGGAACCGATCCGTCGAGCCTGCCCGGCCGTCCCACGGCGACAGCGTGCAGCGACGATCTCCAGGCCGCGGAGGTCCATGAAGCCGCTCGCCGGGCCGGTCCACGGATTCCGGACGGCCTGAGCGTGGTCGGATTCACCGATGTCGACCGGGCCACACGGGTCGCGCCACCCCTGATCACGGTGCGACAGTACTCCTCGGAGATGGGCACGACCGCCGCACAGCTCGCGCCGGCACTCGCCGCGGGCCGGCAACCGGCACAAGACCGGCACGAGCTCGAAACCACTCTCGTGGTGCGCGCAAGCACCACCCCGCCCCCGGCGACCGTTCGTCCGGACACGCGCGGAAGCTGATGGCCGATATCAGGTCGGGGTGTTTCGTCGCCAGAAAGATGGAGCTGAGCGAGATCGCGGCGGTGACGGCAGCCGCGGCGGAAGGCCGTGGCGGCGCGATGCTCGTCCTCGGCGAAGCGGGGATCGGCAAGTCGACGCTCATCGACGAGGCCGCCGCGTTACTCGACGACTGGCGGGTGCTGCGCGCCGGTGGCGTCGAGTTCGAGAGCGAACTGCCTTATTCGGCCCTGCACCAACTGTGTATGCCGGTCCTTGAACACCGCGCCGACCTGCCCGCACCGCAGTGGCGCGCGATCGAGGCGGTGTTCGGCCTCCATGCCGGGGTCACGCCGAGCCCGATGCTGGTCGGCCTGGCCGTCCTGGGCCTCCTGGGCGCCGCGGGCCAAGACCGGCCGGTGTTCTGCGCGATCGACGACGTGCAGTGGATCGACGCCGGATCGAGGCAGGTGCTGGCCTTCGTCGCGGCGCGCATCGCGTCGGAGCGGATCGCCATGGTGTTCGCCGCCCGTGACGTCGCTTCGGTCCCCGAGCTCGTCCGCGTGCCCACACGCACTCTCGCCGGCCTCACCGACTCCGAAGCCCTCACACTGCTGCGCTACCTGGCCCCGTTCGGCCATGACGCCTGGATCGTGCAACGGATCCTCGCCGAGGCGGCCGGCAACCCCCTCGCGCTGGTCGAGTTCGCCCGCGACGCCGGGCCTCTCGGCCTACCGGGGGAGGCGAGGCAGGCTGCTGTCGAACAGCGGTTCGCGCGTCGATTCCTCCAGCTTCCCGCCTCGACGCGCTCGGTGCTGACGCTTGCCGCGGCGGAGCCGACGGGCGACCTCGCTCTGCTGCGGCGTGCCATGACGTCTCAAGGGCTGAGCGGCGCGGACCTGGCCGCGGCCGAGAACAGCGGCCTGCTGCTGACAGATCCACGGGTGCACTTCCGGCATCCGCTGGCGCGTTCGGCGGTATACCGATCGACCGATGCCAAGGCGCGACGGCATGCGCACGCGGCGCTGGCCGCCGGCACCGACGCCGACATCGATCCCGACCGCCGCGCATGGCACCGGGCCAACGCCATCGCCGGTCCTGACGAGAGGACCGCGACGGAACTGGAGCGTTCAGCGGACCGGGCGCAGCGACGCGGCGGGTTCGCGGCCGCGGCCGCGTTCCTCGAACGCGCCGCACGGCTGACGCCGAGCGGTTCGCGGCAGGCACGCCGGTTGTTGTCCGCGGCCCAGGCGCGGTTGAAATCGGGAGCGCCCTCCGACGCGCGGGAACTGGCGGATCAAGCTGAGCGTCATCAGCTGGATCCGGCCGGCCGTTCCGCGGCACGTCTGCTGCGCGCCATGATCGACTATCACGTCGAACGGAGTATTCCAGCGACGATCGCGCTCATCGACGCGGCCGACGGCATGGAACCCGATGAAGCCTGCGATGCCTACCTGGAGGCGTTCGCATCGCTGATGTTCAGCATCGACGAGCCCGGCAGACTGCGGCGGCTCGCCCTGCACATCCGCGAACGGGTACCCCGGCGCAGACCGCCACGCCCGGTCGACCTGCTGCTGGAGGCGTTGGTCGACCAGAACCTCCGCGCGGTGGACGAGGCGGTGCCCATGATGCGCCGCGCGGTCGACGCCTTTCGAAATCATGCCCGCATGCCCGACGCGGATCCGTGGTGGATGGAACGCGCCTGCGTGTTGAGCATCGACCTCTGTGACCGCGCCGCCATGGAGCGGATCGCCGATCGTCAGGTCGAACTGGCCCGGACGCAGGGCGCCTACGCGATCCTGCCGCACGCACTGCGCTTCCAGGCGGTCGCCCGGACGATCGTGGGCCGCTTCACCGACGCGCACGTCTGCATCATCGAGGCGCGCGCGGTCGACGAGGCCGCGGGGACGTCCAATCTCGTCGGCTCCGACCTGATGCTCGCCGCGTCGAGCGGCGACGCCGAACGGTTCCGCGAGATACGAGAGATGCTGCACCACCGGGCCGGAGTGGAGTTCACCCCGCTGCATTACGCGAGCGGTGTGCTGCACAACGGGAACGGCGACCACGAGGCCGCGCTCGAGGCGTTGCTGGTCGCGCGGGACCAGCACCGGCGCGGCGCGTACGTCGTCACCGCTTTCCACGGCGAACTCGTCGAAGCCGCCGCGGCCACCGGACGTGTCGAAGAAGCCGAAGACTCCGCCGAATGGATCGAGGGTCTCGCACGGGTCAATCCGAACGCCTGGACGACAGGCGCCCATCTGCTGGCCCGTGCGCTGCTCGATTCGGGGCTGGGCGCACAGGACCTTTACCGTGAAGCGATCAGCCGGTTGGCCGGAAGTGGAATGCGGGTCCACTACGCGCGCGCCCGCCTGCTCTATGGGGAATGGCTGCGACGGGTCGGCCGCCGTAGCGAAGCGCGGGTGGAACTCCGTGCCGCACACGATCTGCTGTCCACCGTCGGCGCGCGTGGATTCGCCGCCCGCGCCGCCCGCGAACTGGATGCGATCGGCGAGCAGGCCCTGGCCGGCGACCCGGATCCGTCGGCCGGGCTGACCGCCCGGGAACTCCTCGTCGCCCGCAAGGTCGCCTCCGGCGCGGGCACCAAGGAGGTCGCGGCCCTGCTGTTCGTCAGCCCGCGAACGATCGACGCCCATCTGCGCAACCTCTACCGCAAGCTGGGCATCACCTCACGCCGCCAGTTGCGTGAGCTCTTCCGATGACGGCACCGCCCCGACAGGGCCGCGAAAGGCCCCGCCGGAGGAGACCGGCGGGGCCGCCGGGTTACCTCGGTGCCGGATGACGGGCGCGCTTACCCTCCCGTTCGGCCACGGTCTTCAGCTCCTTCAGCCATGTCTCGAGACCCCCGCCCAGGGCCGCGGTGGAGAACCCGACGTCTTGTTCCACCTGGTCACCGCGCCACGTCTCCTCGGTGCGCACGACAACCCGGCCGCCCACCTCGGTGAAGGTCCACACGTGGACCCCCTTGTCGATTCTCAGCCCGGCACCGATCGCCGGCCCCTCCCACCGAAGGCACCTTTGGTGCCGCAGCTGCCGGACGGTGGAGGTGACCACGAGGGTCGTGGCGGGGTTCAACTCGGTCTCGGGTACCGGCGTCGTCCATCGAAACGATGAACCGGGACGCAACGGGCCACGATCGAGCCGCTTGCCGGACAGGACCGGCTTCTGCCACGACGGCCAGCGTTCCACGTCGGTCTGAATCCTCCAGACGGTACGCAGCGGAGCGGCGATCACCGTCTCCGTCCGGTAGCGGATCTTCGCCGAGGTGTCGACGGTCTTTCCCGCGCATCGCAGCGCCGTGCGGTCGGAGCCGCCGACGGGCGTGGTCTCGGCCCGAGCCGGTGCGCCCGTAACGCCCATCAGACCGCCGGCGACGACCATCGCCGTGACGGCGCCCACACGGTTCTTCATGAGGCTCTTCATGAGGCGGTCGCCGCCTCGGCCGTGGTCTTGAGCCGATGCAGCCACATGGCGAGGGTCGTGTCGAGACCTGCCTGGAACGTCGCGGGGTCGGCATCGACGGGCGGCCCGGCGAAGGACTCCTCGGTGGACACCTCGACGCCGTCGCCGGCCGGGGTGAGCGCCCAGACGTGAACGCCGAGGACGCCGTCCGGCCCGCCACCGTATCCCCGCCACACAAGGCGTTCCTGCGGCCGCACCTGGACAACCGCCGACTCGATCTCCATTCCTGCGGCGGACCAACGGAACACGGAGCCCGACGCAAGCGGACCGGGCGTTTCGATACGCGCGTACGGAATCTCCGGCAGCCACGTCGTCCACGCGTCGATGTCCGTGAGAATGCGCCAGACGGTGTCCGCCGACGCGGTCACCGTGACGCTGTGGCGGCTGACCACCGGGGCCGACTCGTCAATGCCGGCCTCCTCGGCGTCCATAACGTTCTCCATCGTGATGTTCTCTCTTCGGTCAGTGACGGTCAGTGACGGTCAGGAACGCCGGGCATGAGCGAGCCGTTACCTCCACACCAGGCAGGTACGATCGTGCCAAGAAGGTCAATCTCCGCACATCGGTGAGAATTACCTATCTTGCGGCACGTCACCCGGGCAGTTGAGATACGGCACCGCCGCACGAGAATCCGGCCGCGGCGTTTCGTCCAACACCGAACTCCTCAAGGAGCCGGACCTCGCCGCCACCCTCGCCGTTCTCGACCAGCTCTACGTCGACCATTCCGTCCCGCAACCCCGATCCAGCGTCGTCGACACCGTCCGCCGGCGCGGACTCGATCAGGTCCTCCACGCAGGCCGGGACCACCGTGAGCTCCCCTCCGCCGGCTGACTCCAGGACAGAGCCGTCGCTCGACATCGTCTTCGACGCCTTCAGGCAACACTCTCAAGACGATCTTGGTGACAGTTATCGCCGGGAAGTGACAACTATCGCTGGGAATCACAGCGAGGGCGGCACCCGCTCGCATCCGTCCGTCAACACATCGTTGAGCGTTCGGCAAACCAGGATCGGCAGGGTGGGCGCATGAGCATCCCGTCACGCCCGGCACTGGCCCGGCGGCGCGACCTGGCGCGCATCGTGCTGCGCGACCTCGCCGAGACCGGTGAGGTCACCGTCCCCGCCCGCTGGGAGGAGGAGATCCGGCGGGAGTTCGGCGGGCTGGACGGCCTGCTGGCCGAGCTGAGCCGCCAGTGGTGGACGGCCTGCGCCGCGCACCTGGACGCGCTCGTCGAACTCGGCCCGGGCGACCCCTGCCGGGTCTGGGACGACGTCGCGGCGCAGTCGCCGTGGCTGCGGGTCGTGCTCGACGCCCACGCGGGCCGTCCCGCGCTCGCCGAGGCCGAGTGGCGGCACCGCGAGGCGCTGAGCCGGACGCCCCGGCGGATGTCACGGCGGGTGTCACAACGACCGGAACGTCCCTTCACCTGCCGTAAGGAGAATATTCACCGATGAGCGGGTAGCCATTGACGATGGTCGGATTCACCAAGGGTGGGCGTTCACCGTCCGGAGACACCGAAGATCACTCGGCTGACCTGCGGCTGGGTGTACGGCTGACGATGGCGCTGGCCGCGGTGGCGATCTTCACGGCGCCGTTCGTCGTCCTGCTCGTGCTCGTGCAGACCTCGTCCACCCCGCTGAAGGACCTCGACGAGGGCGTCGCGCTGGCGCTGCACGCCCACGCCCTGGACAACCCCGGCTACACGGCCTTCCTGCGGGTGGGGACCGAGGTCCTCGGCCCCTGGCCCTGGCGTGTGGCGGTGGTGCTGACCGCCGCCTGGCTCTGGTACCGGGGGGCGCCCCGGCTTGCGGCCTGGGCGGTCGCCACGATCACCTTCGGCGGCCTGCTGAACCTGGCGATCAAGGGGATCGTCGACCGCGCCCGGCCCGACCTGCCCCACCCCGTGGCCTGGGCCCCCGGCGCCTCCTTCCCCTCCGGTCACGCGATGGGCGCGGCGCTGGGCGCCTGCATCCTGGTGCTCATCGCGCTGCCCTTCCTGCGCACGCTGACCGCCCGGGTCCTGCTGTGGGTCGCGGCGGCGGTCGTCATGGTGTTCGTCGCCTACACCCGGGTGGCGCTCGGGGTCCACTGGACCAGCGACGTCATCGCCGGCGTGGCGCTGGGCGTGGCGGTCGTGGTGGGGTCGGCGGCGGGGTACGAGGCCTGGCGCCGGGGAGAGGGCCGCAGACCGGTCGAACCCCACATGGAAGGCTTCGAGCCGGAGGCGTTCCGAGAGGACGGTTCGGGGTAGCTGGCGCGCCATGTCGAAAATGTCGGTGGACTTCAAAGGCGTGCTGCGCCTCATCTTGATGCCGCTGGTCGCCATGGCGGTCCTGACGATCGCCGTCGGCCTCCTCATCACCAAGGTCCTGCAGACGACGACCCTCATCGCCAACGACGCGGGGGTCAACGAGCAGCTGGCCGGCGACCGGACCGCGTACTGGAGTTCGATCACCGACACGATGTCGGGTCTCTCCGACACGCCGGTCATCATCGCCGGCACGGCGATCCTGGTCGTGGTCTTCCGGCTGGTCTTCAAGCGCTGGAACGAGTCGATCTTCCTCGCCCTGGCGGTCTTCTCCCAGTCGGCGATCTTCCTGCTGGCGACCGTCTTCGCCCAGCGCAAGCGTCCCGAGGTCGAGCGCCTGGACCCGGCGCCGCCCACCTCCAGCTTCCCCTCCGGGCACACCAGCGCCGCGGTCGCCTTCTACGCCGGCATCGCCCTGGTGCTGATCCTCCACACCCACCGGTTCAAGATCCTGAACGTGCTGTGGGCGCTGATCGGCCTGGGCATCCCGCTGGGCATCGCCTACTCGCGCATGTACCGCGGCATGCACCACCTCAGCGACGTGAGCTGGGGGTACCTGCTGGGACTGGTCTGCATCGCGGTGGCCGCCAACGCGCTGCTCCTGCGTCCCGCGGCCTCCGACCGGAAGACGAGCGTGCTGCGAACCTGACGCGGGACGAGGGGTTCCCCACCCGCGCGGGCGTTGCGCGTGAGACCGTTGTGAAGGAGCGACACCAAGTCCTACATCTGTCACTTCGTGTGGCTCAATGATCGCTCTGTGCTACGAAGTAAGATAGAAACCTCGATAGGGAGATTCACCTCTCCCTCTCGGGGCACGAGCAGCCAGCCGGCCGGACCGTAGAGACGTTCGACGGCTACCCTCAAGGAAGGAAGCCGGCCCCATGGATCACCAGTCCGTCGTCTGCCAGAAATGCACGGGTGTTCTTCTCGCCACCGACTCCCGCACGTACACCGCGCAGCGGGGGCGTCTGATCGTCTCCAACGGCTACTGCACCTGCCCGGCCGGGACCGAGGCGCCCGCGGAGCAGGCCGCCCACCGGCAGCAGCAGCACATCGAGCAGGCGTCCCACCGGCAGCAGCACGTGCCCGTCTCGCACCAGCAGCAGAACGCTGGGCACAACTCGATGGTGATCGTCTAGCCGATCTCCGGGGGGAGCGTCCGTGGCGTCGGGGGCATCGACGACCCGGCCTCCCCGGGACCCGGCGGCGGATCGAGCCCTCGTTCCGGCCCCCGCCGGGCCGTACGTACGGCGCCGCTCGCCGGACCCGCGCCGTCCGGCAGGCGTGGACCCGCCCGTCCGGCGGATCGCGCCGTCAGCCGCTCAGGCCCCAGGCCAGGACGACCGACAGGCCACTGGTGGCGAGCAGGCCGACGAGCACCACGATGGCGATCAACCGACGATTCATACCCGGAAGCCTAGCCAGGCGCCCCGGGTGCTCGGGACGCCCGCGAAGGCCGCCCCGAGGGTGCCCGCGAGGACCACGACCGGCCAGGTGGGCGGGTCGCAGGGGGCCTCGTCATGAGCGGGCCACGGCCGGGCTCGGTGGAGTCCGGCGGGGCGCGGCGGCATGACGAGACCATGGTGGATCACGACAGGGGTCACGAAGGGGTCATGAAGGGGTCATGACGTCTCCGACGTGGGCCACCTGACCGGGGCGGGTCGTTCGCTCTCGGCGCGGATGATGTGGATGACGGCGTTGATGAGCGCCAGATGGGTGAACGCCTGGGGGAAGTTGCCCAGGTGGCGTCCGGTCACCGGGTCGATCTCCTCGGCGTAGAGGCCGAGGGCGCTGGCGAAGGAGAGCACCCTCTCGCAGAGCCTGCGGGCGCGGACGTGCTCCCCGATCTCGGTCAGCGCGGAGACGAGCCAGAACGAGCAGATGGTGAAGGTGCCCTCCTCACCGGTCAGGCCGTCGTCGGTCTCCTTGGTCTCGTACCGCAGGACCAGCTCGTCGCAGGTCAGCTCGTCGGCGATGGCCAGGACGGTGGCGCGGACCCGGGGGTCGTCGGGCGGCAGGAAGCGCACCAGCGGGATGAGCAGGAGCGAGGCGTCCAGGGCGTCGGTGTCGTAGTGCTGCCTGAACACCCCGCGCTCGCTGACGCCGTACTCGCACACGTCGGCGTGGATCTCGTCGGCGACCACCTGCCAGCGCGCGGCCAGCTCGGGGTCCTCCCGCAGGCGGGCGAGCCGCGCCCCGCGATCCACCGCCACCCAGCACATGACCTTCGAGGAGGTGAAGTGCCGAGGTTCGCCGCGTACCTCCCAGATGCCCCGGTCGGCCTCCCGCCAGTGCCGGATGGCGGACTCGACCTGCCGCTTCAGGATGGGCCAGATGCGATCGTCCAGGCGGTCCCGCGAGCGGGTGTGGATGTAGAAGGAGTCCAGGACCGCGCCCCAGACGTCGTTCTGGCGGTGCAGGTAGGCGGCGTTGCCGACCCGGACGGGTCTGGCGCCCTCGTACCCGTAGAGGTGGTCGAGGATCTCCTCGTCCAGCTCGCACTCGCCGTCGATCCCGTACATCACCTGGAGCTCCTCGTCCCGCTCCGCGACGTCGGCGATGAACCAGAAGAAGTCGTCGGCCTCCCAGTCGAAGCCCAGCGTGTACAGCCCCCACAGGGCGAAGGTGGAGTCCCTGATCCAGGTGTAGCGGTAGTCCCAGTTGCGGTCGCCGTGCGGGGTCTCGGGCAGTGAGGTGGTCGCCGCCGCGATGAGCGCGCCCGTGGGGGCGAACGTCAGCCCCTTGAGGGTGAGGGCGCTGCGCTCCAGGTAGCTGCGCCAGGGGTGGTCGGGGAAGTCGCCCCTGGCCAGCCAGTGCTGCCAGTGGTGGGCGGTCCACACCAGCCCGTCGTAGGCCTCCTGGAAGGTGTACGGGGGTTCGTGCGCGGTCCACGAGAGCGCGCAGAAGCGGGTGTCGCCCTCCTTGAGGAGGGTGCGCGCCGTGGCGCGCCCGCCCTCGAACCCCAGCCGCATGTCGGTGGTGAGCCGCAGTTCCAGGCTCTCCCCCTCGGCGGTCGCGATGCCCTGGTGGTAGCCCCGGTCGCCGTAGGACCAGACGGCGGGACGGCGGCCGTAGTCGAAGATCGGCTCGCAGTCGAGGGTGATCTGCACCTCCCCGCTGACGCAGCGGACCGTGCGGAGCAGGACGTGGGAGGCGTCGTAGTCGGTGGGCGCCCTGCGGTGCGTGTTCGAGAGCTCGTCGTCGTGGTGCCAGGGCCCCATCAGGAGCAGGTCCCGCACGACGATCCAGCCGGTGGGGGTGCCCCAGCTCGTCTCCAGGATCATGGTGCCCGGCAGGTAGCGGCGCGCGGCCGGGACCCGCAGGTCGGCCGGGCCGAGCCGGAAACCCCCCGCCCCCCGGTCCATGAGGGCGGCGAAGACGCTGGGCGAGTCCATCCGGGGCAGGCAGAGCCACTCGACGTTCCCGCTCGGCGCGACCAGGGCGGTGACCTCGCAGTCGGAGAGGAACGCGTAGTCCGCGATGGGTGGGAACGGGGAGGAGCCGGGGAGTGCGCCCACCTGTGGATCGGCTGTCATGCGCCCTTTCTACCCCGACTTCACCATTGAGCACGTCCGTAACCCGGCAGGTCGTGCCGGGTTCGAGGGCGGACGGATCGCCGGGTCCGGCGCGGCCGGCCCCGAGCCCGCCGAGCCCTACGTGTCAAACCTCACAAGTCCCACCACTCCAAATGGTTAGTGAGCTTTTCGGACAATCGCCTGTCGAATCTGCCATAGGATGCCCGACCAGATCACATCGGAGAGGGGCACCGTGGGGCGCGACGACATCCAGGAACCGTACGAGGACGATCCCCGCGCGCGGACCGGCCCGATGGGAGCGGTACCGGAGGCGGAGCCCGGCCGCCCGGCGGGCGACGTGCCGGAGATGCTGGAGGTGGTTCCGGACGGGTGGAACGAGCTCGGCCTGCAGGACGCCGCGCGGGGCGACGGGACGCAGGTGATCGTTCACGTCGACGGGTCCAGGGAGATCATCCGAAGCGACGGGTCCAGGGAGAGGGTCTATCCCGACGACCCGCGCGAGACCACGGACGTCGACGGCACGGTCGTTCCGGCGTACGGCGAGGACGACGAGACCACGCGGACGCGCGGTTTCCTGGGCGCGGGGTGGCGGGAGGAGGCCGACTCCGAGCGGGAGCGCCGCGGCCGGGGCAGGAGCAGGATCCTGCTGGCGGTCGTGGGCGGCATGGTGGCCGCCGGGGTCGTGGGCGGCGTGATGTTCTCCACCTTCGCGGGCGGCCCGTCCGGGGAGACGTGCTCGCCCGGCACGCGGTGCTCGGTCGCCGAGCAGCCGTCGTCCACGGCGGACCCCGCCCCCGAGGAGACCGAGCGGCCCGGCGAGGATCCGTCCGCGACCGCCGAACCGACCCCCACCCCGAGCCGGACCGCCCGCGGCCAGGCGTCGCCCCGCCCGTCCTCCACCCGGACCACCCCGGCGCGGGAGGCGGACCCGGAGCCCACCCGGCGGCCCGAGCCGGAGGAGTCCCGGAGCAGCACGCCTCCGCGGGCGGAGATCACCTCCGATCCCGGGCCCGAGACCTCGCCGTCCGAGTCGTTGCCCGCCGAGAGTCCCACCCCGAGTCAGGAACCGACGTCGGCGCCGCCGGCGCAGGACGACGGCGACCGCGGCAGGGGCGGCCTGCTGGACTGGCTGCTCTGACCGGCGCGGCCCGCCCTCCGTCCGGACGCGGGCCTCGGACCGGCCGGGCACGATGCGGGAGGTCCCGGCTCAGTCCACCCGGACGCGGGACCGGGGCGCGTCGGCGTCGTGGCCGGTCCCGGAGGCGTGCGTCCCGGTCCGGTACTCCTGCGGGCTGACGCCGTGCACCCGTTTGAAGGCGGTGCTGAGCGCGAACGAACTGCCGTACCCGACCTGCCGGGCCACCGCGCCGACGGTGGCGTTCGTCTCGCGCAGCAGGTCGGCGGCCATCGCCAGCCGCCAGCCGGTGAGGAACGCCATGGGTGACTCACCGGCCAGATCGGTGAAGCGACGGGCCAGGGCCGCCCGGGAGACGCCGGTCTCGGCGGCCAGGTCGGCCACCGTCCAGGGGTGGGCCGGATTGTTGTGCAGCAGGCGCAGGGCCTTGCCCACCACCGGATCGCCGTGGGCGCGGTACCAGGCCGGGGCACCGGCCTCCGGGCGGGAGAACCAGGCCCGCAGGACCGCGATGAGCAGCAGGTCGAGCAACCGGTCCAGGACCGCCTCCTGCCCCGGCTCGTCCTTGACGATCTCGTCGGTGAGGAGGGGGATGATCGGGCAGTCCCAGGCGTCCTCCGGCAGGACCAGCAGCGGGGGCAACGCCTCCAGCAGGCGCCGGCTGATCTCCCCCCGCATCTGGTAGGCGCCGGTGAGGATCACCGCCGACCCGTCCGGATCGTTGCCCCACGTACGGACGCCCAGGCTCATCGCCTCCTTGAGGTCCCGCCCGTCGGGAGTGGTGCAGCGCTGCCCGGGATGGATCATCACCTGCGGGGGCGTGACCGGATCGTCGGCGACCGTGTAGGGGTCGGGACCTCGGATGACCGCGACGTCCCCCGGCCCCAGCCGCACCGGGTCCCCCCCGTCGGGGACCATCCACGCCTCGCCCCGCACGACGGCCGCCAGTGCCAGCGGTGCCCGGTCCTGGATCCGCAGGGACCAGGGCGGGCTCAGGATCGAGCGGAGCAGGAACGCTCCCCGGGCCCTCGGGCCGTCCAGGAAGTCGGTGAGTGCGTCCACCACCTCACCATAGACGCCAGAACATGGAAGTGCGCTTTTCAGCCATGGCCCGTCTCATGTTTCCCCGGTTCACTGGGACCCATGACACAGAACGTTCACGACAGGAGCGACAACGGCCGGGAGAGCGACGGGAACGGCGGGAACGGCGCGGCATGACGCCGGTCCTCGGCGGGTCGCGTCCCCTGTCCCGTTCACCTGATGTCCGACGACGACCATGGAGGTCGCGAAGATGACACCGTTCCGAAGCGTCGCGCTGATCGCCGCGACCATCACCGTGGGACTCGTGGCGGGTCTCCTGTACGCCTACGCCTGCTCCGTCATGCCCGGCCTGGCGCGGACCGACGACCGCACCTTCGTCGGCGCGATGCAGCGGATCAACGTGGCGATCCTCAACGGCTGGTTCGCCGTCTGCTTCGCGGGCGCCCTGCCGCTGGTCGCACTGGCCGCGGGCCTTCACCTCGGGCGGGACGGCAGGCCCGTGCTGCCCTGGATCGTGGCCGCGCTCGTGCTGTACGCGGTGGTGCTCGTCATCACGTTCCGGGTCAACGTGCCGCTCAACAACGCGCTGAACGCCGCCGGTGACCCCGGCGGCGCCGCCGACCTGGCGGCGGTGCGCGAGCGGTTCGAGGGCGTGTGGGTCCGCTGGAACATCGCGCGCACGGTGGCGTGCGTCGCCGCCTTCTCCTGCCTGGCCTGGGCCCTCGTGCTGCACGGGCGCGTCGTCCCACCGGCCGGATGAGCCGTGCCGGACGAGCCGTGCCGGACGTGCCGTGCCGGATGAGCCGTGCCGGATGTCTCCGGCGACGGGGGCCGGAGACATCCGGCGCGCTGGGCTCCCGGCCGGGCTTCTGCCAGGATGCCTGTCTGCCGGCCCGCCGCCAGTCCGCTCCACCGGGGTGACGGACCGGCGCGTCCCGCGAGGCCGGCCCGGGCCGGAGGTGCCGGCCGCCGATGGACAGGGGGCCCACGATGACCGGACACCGCGTTCTCGTCGTCGACGACGATCCCGCGATCCGGCGTTCGCTCCGGCGGGGGCTGCGGCTGGAGGGCTTCGACGTGCAGACCACCGACTCCGGCCGGGGCGCGCTCGACCTGATGGACGACATCGAGATGGACGCGATCGTCCTCGACGTCTCGATGCAAGGCCTCTCGGGGATCGAGACGTGCCGCCGGTTGCGGGCGCGCGGCTCGGAGGTGCCGGTGCTGATGCTCTCGGCCATGGACGAGGTCGCCGACCGGGTGGCCGGGCTGGCCGCGGGCGCCGACGACTACGTCGTCAAGCCGTTCGACCTGAACGAGCTGGTCCTGCGGCTGCGCGCGCTGCTGCGGCGGGCCGGACGCGCGGCCGGTGAGACGGTCCGGGTCGGGCCGCTGACCGTCGACCCGGCCGCCCGCCGGGTCACCGTCGGCGGCCGGGAGGTCGAGCTGACCAGGCGGGAGTTCGACCTGCTGGAGGTCCTGGCGCACAACGCGGGCCTCGTGCTGTCCCGTCCGGTGCTGCTGGAACGGGTCTGGGGATACGACTTCGAGGTGACCGACAACGCGGTGGACACCTTCGTCGGTTATCTGCGGCGCAAGCTGGAGTCGGCCGGTGAGCCGCGCATGGTGCACACGGTGCGCGGCGTCGGGTTCGTGCTGCGGGACCCGCGGTGAGGCTCTCCACCCGGTTCGCGGTCTGCCTGGCCGTGCTCGTCCCGCTGCTGGTGCTGCTGGGCGGCCTGCTCGTACTGAGCCTGGTCTCCCACGACCTGGGCGCCGAGCGGGACAGGCAGCTCGCGCTCCGGGTCCGCGCCCTGGCACCGATGGCGACGTCGTACGTGTGGCGGGTGCGCCTGTGGCCCCGGGTACATCCCGAGTTCATCGCCCGGCGGCTGGCCTCGGCCGCGCTGGGCTCCGGCGACCCGGGCGGGATGCGCGTCGACGTGCCGGGCGCGGCGCCGCTCGTCATCGGGGACGTACCGGCCACGATGCCCGCGGCGGACCGGAACGGACCGGCCACCTTCACCGACGGGGGGCGGCGGTGGCGGTTCACGGCCTCCGGGCTGGGCCTCCGGGGGGACACGGGCCGCCTGTGGGTGTTCGAGGCCGAGGAGCACCTCGACCGGGACCTCACCGTGCTCCGCGAGCGCGTGGTCCTGGTCACCCTGGTCGCCGCCGTGGCGGGCGCGGGGGCCGGTTTCCGGCTGGGCCACCTCGCGGTACGCCCGCTGACGGTTCTCCGCCGTCAGGCCCGTGATCTCGGCGTGCCCGCCGTCCCGGACGCCCGGCTGGCGACCGCCTCCGGGGTCGTCGAGATCGACGAGCTGGCCGGGATGCTCAACGAGCTGCTGGACCGGCGGGAGGCCGCGGTGGCCCGTACCGCCGAGGCGCTGGAGACCGTCCGCGCCTTCGCCGCCACCGTCTCGCACGAGCTGCGGACCCCGTTGACCAGCATGGGCACCAACCTCGGCCTGCTCGACCACCCCGGCCTGGACACCGCGGAGCGGACCGAGATCATCGCGGACCTGCGGGCGGAACACGACCGGACACAGCGGTTGATCACCATGCTCCGCCGGCTGGCCCGCGGCGAGCTGGTCGGCCCCGACGCCTTCACCGGGACCGACCTGGCCGAGCTCACCGCCACCGCGGTCGAGGAGGCCCGGCGCCGTCACCCGGGCGCCGTGATCGCCCTCTCCTGCTCGGAGGACCTGCCGATGAGAGGGTGGGAGGAAGGGCTCCGGGTGATCGTCGACAACCTCCTCGACAACGCCGCGATCCACGGCGCGATCCACGACCCCGTTCGGGCGCCGGTCGGCGGCACGTTTCAGCCACCGGGTGAGGACCAGGTTCACGGCACGGCTCATGCGCCGGGCGAGAACCAGGTTCACGGCACGTTTCAGGCGCCGGGCGAGAACCAGGTTCGGGACACCCACGAGGCGGCTCACGGCACCCACGCCACCGGCCGTGCGGTGATCGCCGTGACCCTCTCCTCGGCGGACGGGGAAGCGGTGCTCACCGTCCGGGACGGCGGGCCCGGCATACCGCTCGCCGAGCGGGAGTCCGTCTTCACCCGCTTCCACCGGCGGGCCGGCAGCCCCGGGTCCGGCCTCGGCCTCACCCTCGTCCGGCAGCAGGTCGTGCTGCACGGCGGCACGGTCGCGGTGGTCGATCCGGGGCCGGACGCGGGGACGCGTGTCGAGGTGCGCCTGCCCCTGAACGGCCCTGCGGCCGCGCCCGCCTCTCGGCCGCCGGGGGTCCCGGCCCCTCCCGGGGACCGCCAAGGGTCTCGGACCCTTCCCGCTCCTGCCAGAGAACTGCCATGAAAGTGCGTCATGATCCCTGCCGTACCAGAGCGGCCGGCTCGCCGCCCGGACCTACGGAGAGACCATGAGAGCACCCCGCACCAGCCGTCACCCGCGAAGACCCGTCGTCGTCACGGCCGCCGCGCTGGCCGTGGCCACCTGGGCGGTCCCCGCCGCCGCCCTCCCGCAGACGGCGGCGGCCCGGACCGGTTCCACGGCCTCGGCCGGTTCGACGTCCCCGGCCGGTTCCACGGCCTCGGCCGGTTCGACGTCCCCGGCCGGTTCCGCGACCGCGACCGGGACCGCCGAGTCCGGTTCGCTCGACCTGGTGCGTCCCTCGGCCACCCCTGTCACGCTGAGGAGCGCTCCCCGGCGGCTGTCGGTGCGCTACACCCACGACGGGCGGAAGAGCACCCTGGCGGGCTTTCTCAAGCGCACCGGGACCAACGGCTTCGTCGTCCTGGACGGCCAGGAGATCGTGTACGAGCGCTACGTCGCGGCGAACCGCGACACCAGGTTCCAGTCCTGGTCGGTGGCGAAGTCCTTCACCTCGGCCGCCGTCGGTATCGCCGTGCGCGAGCGCCGGATCCGCTCGATCGACGACCCGGTGACCGCCTACCTGCCCGAACTGCGTGGCTCGGGGTACGACGGGGTGTCCGTACGCGACCTGCTGCGGATGTCGTCCGGGATCGACTGGGACGAGCGCTCCGACGTGCCGCGCGTGCAGGTGGCCGCCAATCAGGGCAAGCCGGTGGCGAGGATCGCGGCGCGGCAGGTGCGCGGCTGGGAGCCGGGCAGCAGGTTCGAGTACACGAGCATGAACTCCTTCGTGCTCGCCAGGCTCGTCGGCCGCGCCACCCGCACCCCGTTCCACCGGTACGTGGAGAAGAAGATCTGGAAGCCCGCGGGCATGGAGTCCACGCTGGGCGTCGGCAACGACGGCAACGGCGACAACCTCGGCTACTGCTGCCTCCATGCCACGGACCGCGACCTCGCCCGGTTCGGCCTGCTCTACCTCAACGGCGGGAGGGCGAAGGGACGCCAGGTGGTGCCGCGCTCCTGGGTCGACGCCTCGACCAGGCCGTCATCCTCCTTCAACCCCGGCTACGGGCTGCACTGGTGGCTGGGCGACGGCGACGAGGGTGACTTCATGGCCGCCGGGTTCGGCGGCCAGTACGTCTACGTCTCGCCCGAGCACGGCGTGGTCGTCGTGAAGTCGGCCACCTCCGCCCCGTCGGCCGACGACCGGCGCGAGGCGCTGGCCGCGTTCCGCGCCGTGGCCGCCGAGGTGGCCAGGACCCGCTGAGGGCGGACCCGGCTCGCACGTTCCCGCATGGACCTGTCGCGACCAGGAGGTAATCGCATGACCAGCACGAGATCCGGCGGGCGCCCCCGCCTTCACCACCACCGCCTCCGAGGAGGACCGCTCGCCACGCTCACGGCCGCCGCGCTCGTCGTCTCGCCGCTCCCGCGGGCCGCCGACGCGGCGGCCGTCACGCCGCCGGTGACCCCGGACTGCGCCTGGGGCCTCCAGGTGACGGCGGACACGAACAACATCTTCTTCCCGGACACCGCCGCGTCGTACTGGGTGTTGCCGTTCACCGTTCAGGACGGCCTGCGCATCACGCTCTCGGGCCGGTACGCCGACAGCCGGTACACCTCGTTCAACGTGTACAAGGACGGCGGGGGCTCGTTCACCCACGACGGTGTCGGCTCGTCGCTGCCCGACCACCTCGTCGACCCGGATCCGGGCAGCGTCAACCCCTGGCGGCAACCGGCCGCCCCGGGCGGGCGTTACACCGTGACCGTCCGCCCCGATGCGGCCCCGGGGCAGGCCAATGTCCTTCCCCTCGCCCCGCAGGAAGCCTCCGAGGGCGACCGCGGCCACGTGGTGCTGAGGGCGTACCTGCCCGCGGACGGTGACTTCTCGCGGGTGCCGCTGCCGTCGGTGGTGTTCGAACGCGACGGCGTCTCCCGGCCGGTGCCCGCCTGCGAGCGCGGCGCCACCCCCGCCCCGGGCGAGGCGAACCTGCCGGAAGCGCTCCGGTGGAGTCCGCCGGCGACCCCGGCGGCTTCGGCCCGCTCGACGACCCCGGCGGCCCCGGCGGCCCCGGCGGCCCCGGCGGCCCCGGCGGTCCGCGGCGGCCGTCATGGGCCCGTACCACCCGAAGATCTCGGTCTGCCCGCTCACCGCTCTGACCGGCGGCGTCCCGCGAAGCTGCCCGCCGGTCTGAGCGGACGGGACCGAGCCCCTCCGGGGGCCGTGGCCTGCCGGGACGGGCAGGCCACGTGCGGCGGGGCGACCGCGGTCAGCGAGGTCGCCGCGGTCGCCGAGGTCAGTGAGATCGCCGCGCGCGCAGCGGCTCGACGATCGCGCCGATGTCGGCGTCGCCCCAGCCCTCCTCGGCCGCCTCCTCGTAGCGCCGCCCGACCAGGCGGACGATCGGGAGATCCACGCCGCCCGGTTCCGCCAGCTCCGCGGCGAGTCGCAGGTCCTTGGCGGCCAGGCTCGTCGTGAACCACCCACGGTGGTCGCCTCCCAGCACGTCGTCGACCCGGTTGTGCAGGGCGGGTGCGACGGTGGGCCACCGGAGGAGGAAGTCGTGCAGCAACGTCTCGTCGAGACCGGCCTCCCTGGCCGCGACCGTCGCCTCGGCCAGTACGGCCAGCCCGGACATGAGCAGGTAGTTGTTCAGCAGCTTGAACCCGAGCGCGTCACCGGGGTCGGCGCCGCAGTAGGAGTAGGAGGCGAACGCCCGCGTCCAGACCGGTTTCAGCGTGTCGACGAGGTCGCGCTCCCCGCCCACCAGGACCGTCGCCCGGCCCTCGGCGACGGCCTGCGGCCCGCCGAGGACGGGCGCGGCCACGAACCTGCGCCCGGGAGCCAGATCGCGCAACGCGCGGGTCGTGGCGGGGGCCACGGTGCTCATGTCCGCCACGACCGGTCCCTCGGAACCGGTCGCGGGCAGGTGGGCCATCACCTCCCGGACCGCCCTGTCGTCGGCGAGCGACAGCAGCACCGCCTCGGCGTCCCGCGCGGCGTCGGCGGGCGAGCCCGCCTCCACGGCGCCGAGGCCGACCGGCTCGGCCGCCCTGCCCGGCGTGCGGTTCCACACCGTCACCGGGAAACCGAGCGCCAGCAACCGGCGGGCCATCGCCCGTCCCATCACGCCCATGCCGAGCACGGCGACGCGCATAGATCATCCCCCCTTCCCGCCATTGTGCCCGCAGGTGACCGGCACGCCCCGGCGCCACGCGGTGCCCGTCACGCCTCCGCGCCCCCCTGGCACCGCCCCCGCGCCGATTCCGTGACGGGGAGCCGGCGGGTCAGAACGGGTACGCGTGGGTCTCCGTGGCCTTGACCGAGGCCCAGATCCGCCGGCCCGGGGTGAGGTCGAGGTCGGCGACCGCCGCCGGGGTGACGTCGGCCGAGACCTCGATCGGTCCCTCCAGGTGGATGCGGACGTTGTCGCCGTGCCGCTCGACGCCCTCGATCGTCGCCTCCCAGAGGTTGCGCGGGCTGCCGTCGGGGCGGGTCCTGTAGAGCGCGACCGCGCTGGGCGCGAAGGCGACGAACGCCGGTCCTTCCACGTGTTCGGCGACGCTGAGGCCCACCTCCCCGACGGTGACCCGCCGCCCGGTGGCCGTGCCCCGGTAGAGGTTGAGACCGACCAGGCGGGCGACGTAGTCGGTACGCGGGCGGCGGGCGACCTCGGCCGGGGTGCCGTGCTGCACGACGGCGCCGTTCTCGATGACGACCAGGTGGTCGGCGAGCACCATGGCGTCCAGCGGGTCGTGGGTGACCAGGACGGTCGCGCCGTCGAAGTCGGCCAGGTGCCGGCGGAGCCGGGAGCGGATCTCCAGGCGGGTGTGGGCGTCCAGGGCGGCCAGCGGCTCGTCCATCAGCAGCAGGCGGGGCCTGACGGCGAGGGCGCGGGCCAGGGCGACGCGCTGGGCCTGCCCGCCCGAGAGCCGCCGCGGCCTCGTCCCCGCGTACGCGGCCAGGCCGACGCGCTCCAGCCATTCCGCGGCGACGCGCCGTGCCTCCGCCCTGGAGAGGCCGTGGCAGCGGGGCCCGAAGGCGACGTTGTCCAGGGCCGACAGGTGGGGGAAGAGCAGGTAGTCCTGGAAGACCATGCCGATCGGGCGGTGTTCGGCCGCCAGGGGGTGCAGCGGCTCGCCGTCCAGGACGATCCGCCCGCCCGACAGGCCGGTGAGCCCCGCCAGGGCGCGCAGCGCGGTGGTCTTGCCCGCGCCGTTGGGACCGAGCAGGGCCACGACCTGGCCGGCGGCCACCTCGATCTCGACGTCCAGGCGGAACCGGGGGCGGGTGACGACGAGGTGGGCGTTCAGGGTCATGGGCCGCTCACCCACCGGTCGCGCAGGCCGGCCAGGATGATCACCGAGACGGCGAGCAGGACGAGGCTGAGCACGATCGCGGCCTCCGGTTCGGTCTCCAGGGCGAGGTACACGGCCAGCGGCATGGTCTGGGTCCGGCCGGGGAAGTTGCCGGCGAAGGTGATGGTGGCCCCGAACTCGCCCAGCGCGCGAGCCCAGCAGAGCACGGCGCCGGCCACGACGCCGGGGGCGATCAGCGGCAGGGTGACGCGGCGGAAGACGGTCCAGCGGGAGGCGCCCAGCGTCGCGGCGGCCTCCTCGAAGCGCGGGTCGGCGGCGCGCAGCGCGCCCTCGACGCTGATGACCAGGAACGGCATGGCGACGAACGTCTCGGCGACGACGACTCCGGCCGTGGTGAACGGCAGGGTGACGCCGAAGGTGGTGTCGAGCCACTGGCCGACCAGGCCGCGCCGCCCCAGGACGAGCAGCAGGGCGACCCCGCCGACCACCGGGGGCAGCACGAGGGGGACCGTGACCAGCGCCCGCACCAGGCGGCGGCCGGGAAAGGCGACGCGGGCCAGCAACCACGCCAGCGGTACGCCGAGCAGCAGGCACACCAGCGTGGCCGCGGTCGCGGTCACCAGCGACAGGCGCAGCGCCTCCAGCACCTGCGGCTCGCCGAGCCTTCCGGCCAGCGTGGACCAGGGGGCGCGTACCAGCAGCCCGGCCAGCGGCAGCGTCAGGAAGGCGATGCCCGCCACGGCGGGCAGCACCAGCACCCAGGGCAGGCGCCCCGTCACCGCCACCCCGCCGGGCGGACCCTCGGGCGGTCCGCCCGGCGCGCCACCGGACCGCCGCCCCGGCGCGCCACCGGACGGCTCCCCCGCCACCCCGCCGGACGGACCGCTCACGGCGCCGTCATCCCGTCGTGCGGACGTCGTCGGCGATCTCCACGACCACGTTGGTGGACTTGATCACGGCGACCGCCATCACCCCCACCTCCAGGCCCAGTTCGTCGGCGGCCTGGCGGCTCATCAGCGACACCACCCGGTACGGTCCCGCGGCGATCTCCACCTGGGCCATGACCGCGTCCCTGACGACCTCGGTCACGATCCCGCGGAAGCGGTTCCGCGCCGACGAACGGCCCGATCCGCTCTCGGCCTCGATCCGCGCGCGGGCGAACGCGGCGAGGTCCTCACCGGCCACCGTCCGGTGGCCGTGCTCGTCCCGCCGGGCGGGGAGCCGGTCGGCGTCCACCCAGCGGCGGACGGTGTCGGGGCTGACCCCCAGCAGCGCGGCGGCCTCGCCGATCCGGAACGTCGTCACGAGAAGGCAGCCTACCTTCGCACCTGCCGGTTCCCCCGCCTTCACCGTTCCGCATCCGCGTCACGCCCCTGCCCCCTCGCCTGGCAGCTGAGAGTGCGCGGCGCCTCAGCCCCGCCGCGGTTCGGGGCTGTCAGCCCATGCTCTTGGCGCCGTCGAGGGACTCGCGGATGATGTCGGCGTGGCCGGCGTGCTGGGCGGTCTCGGTCATGATGTGCATCAGCGTCCTGCGGGCCGTCCACCGCGCGCCGGGCTCGAACCACGGGGCCTCCGGCAGCGGCCAGGCGGCGTCCAGATCGGGCAGCGTGGCGACCAGCTCGTCGGTCCGGCGGGCGACCTCGTCGTAGGCGGCCAGCACCCCGGCCAGCGTCTCGCCGGGGAGCAGGCGGAACTCCTCGTCCCGCCGGGCCCAGTCGGCCTCGGTCATGGAGGAGGCGTCGCCCATCGCCGACGGGCCGTTCAGGATGAAGTCGGCCCAGCCGCGCTCGACCGACGCGACGTGCTTGATCAGCCCGCCCAGGCACAGCTCGCTGACGGTGCTCCGCCGCCCGGCCTGCTCGTCGGTGAGGTCACGGGTGGTGAGCCGCAGGAAGTGCCGGTGCTTGGCCAGCATCGCCAGCAGGTCGGCGCGCTCGCCGGTGACGGGGGACGCGCCGCCGGACGCGTCGGTGGCGGGCACGCCGGTGGTGGCGGGCACGTCGGTGGTGGCGGGCACGTCGGTGGTGACGGGCGCGTCGATGGTGTCACGGGTGGCCGTCTCGCCGGCGATCGTGGCCTCGCTCATGGTCTGTCTCCGCCTTCCGTTGTCCTGTTTCGCGGTCAGGTTCCACGCTAGGCCGCATAGCGGTCACTTCCTGACCTGAATCACGGAAGAATCGGAACATGGCCAACACCAGCACCCGGACGCTGCGACTGCTGTCCCTGCTGCAGACCCACCGCTACTGGCCGGGCACCGAACTGGCCGGACGGCTGGGGGTCTCGCCCCGCACCCTGCGCCGGGACGTCGACCGGCTGCGCGAGCTGGGCTACCCGGTCGAGGCGCGGCGCGGCGTGGACGGCGGCTACGAGCTCGCCGCGGGCGCGTCGCTGCCGCCGCTGGTGATCGACGACGAGGAGGCGGTCGCCCTGGTCGTGGGGTTGCAGGCCGCCACGCAGAGCGCGGTGGAGGGCATCGCCGAGTCCTCGGTGCGGGCGCTGGCCAAGGTGGCACGGGTGATGCCGGCCCGGCTGCGGCGCCAGGTCGAGGCGCTCCGCGCGATGACCGTGCCCGCCGGCTGGGACGACCGGACCGGGGCGGGCGTGGACCCGGGCGTGCTCACCGCGATCGCGCTGGCCTGCCGGGACGGTGAACGGCTCCGCTTCTCCTACACCGCCGCCGACGGGCGGCGCACCGACCGGCACACCGAACCGCACCGGCTGGTCTGCCTGGGCCGCCGCTGGTATCTGGTCGCCTACGACCTCACCCGGCACGACTGGCGCAGCTTCCGGGTCGACCGGCTCGCCGCGCCGCGGGGCGACGGCTCCCGGTTCCTCCCCCGCGACCTGCCCGCCGCCGACGCCGCCGCGTTCGTCCGCGCCGGCGGCCTGGGCGGCCTGCCCCGCCCGTACCGGGTGGAGGTGCTGGCCGACGTCCCGGCGGCGGTCGCGCGTGAGCGGATCGGCAGGTGGTGCACGGTCGAGGAGGTCGACGACGAGCACTGCCGGGTGCGCATGACCTCCGACTCCCTGGACTGGCCGACCATGGCGCTGGGCGTGCTCGGCGCCGACTTCCGCGTCCTCGGCCCGCCCGAACTGCTCGAACGGGTCCGCGAGTGGGGCGCCCGGTTCGGCCGGGCCGGGGACTGATCCACCCCCGTGCAAAGTCGTTACCTTGCATGTTTTTGTCGGAACATTGCGGTCACTTGTCCGTCATCTTATGGTGTGGGCAGTTCTGCCGGACAGGCAGCGGTCGGCGCGCCCCCGACCGGGGCGATGTCCGGCTCTCCCCCCATGAAGGGTCATCCGATGAGGAAAACCGGCAGACCACGCGGCTGGACGACGGCCACCGCCCTGGCGCTCGCGGCGGGAGCGCTGGTGATCCCCGGCGCCACGTCGTCGGGTGCCTCGGCCGCCGTGGCGGTCGACTCGATCTTCGACGTCCCCGGGCGCGGAGCGACCGTCCCGTTCACCGAGCTCGAGGCCGAGGACCCGGCGCACGCCACCACGAACGGCCAGGTCATCGGGCCGGACCGCACCTACGGCCGCCTCCCCGCCGAGGCGTCGGGCCGCAGGGCCGTGACCCTGGACGCCGTCGGCGAGTACGTCGAGTTCACGCTGACCAAGCCCGCGAACGCCGTCACCGTCCGCTACAGCGTGCCGGACAACGCCGCGGGGACCGGCCTCAGCACCCCGGTCAGCCTCCGCGTCAACGGCTCCCACCTCAAGGACCTGACCTTCACCTCCAAGTACGGCTGGTACTACGGCGGCTACCCCTTCAACAACACCCCCGGCGGCAGCAACCCGCACCACTTCTACGACGAGACCCGGACCATGTTCGGCTCCACCCTCGCCGCCGGCACCAAGGTCCGCATCCAGGTCTCCACGACCGCCGTCACCGACTCCATCACGGTGGACCTGGCCGACTTCGAGCTCGTCGGCGCCCCGATCGCCCGCCCCTCGGGATCGCTGTCGGTCGACGACTTCGGCGCGGTCAAGAACAACACGGGCGTCGACAACACGGCCGCCTTCCAGGCCGCGGTCGACGCCGGCAGGGCGCAGGGCAAGGAGGTCTACATCCCCCAGGGCACGTACAACCTCCACGACCACGTGATCGTCGACGGCGTGACCCTGCGCGGGGCCGGCCCCTGGTACAGCGTGCTCGGCGGGCGCCACCCCACGCAGCGCAACAAGGCCGTCGGCGTCTACGGCAAGTACGTCGGCGAGGGCGGCCCGAGCCGCAACGTCACCCTGCGGGACTTCGCCGTCATCGGCGAGATCACCGAGCGCGTCGACGACGACCAGGTCAACGCCATCGGCGGCGCGATGAGCGACTCCGTGGTCGACAACGTGTGGATGCAGCACACCAAGGTCGGCGCCTGGATGGACGGCCCGATGAACAACTTCACCATCAAGAACAGCCGCATCCTCGACCAGACCGCCGACGGCGTGAACTTCCACATCGGCGTCACCAACTCCACGGTGACGAACACCTTCGTCCGCAACACCGGTGACGACGCGCTGGCCATGTGGGCCGAGCGGGTGCCGAACGTCAACAACAGGTTCACCTTCAACACCATCGGCGTCACGCTGCTGGCCAACCACCTGGTCACCTACGGCGGCAGGGACATCCAGATCACCGACAACGTGGTGGCCGACAGCGTCAGCAACGGCGGCGGCATCCACATCGCCAACCGCTACCCGGGCGTCAACTCCGGCCAGGGCACCGCGGTCTCCGGCACCCACACCGTCGCCCGCAACACCCTGATCCGTGCCGGCAACTCCGACTACAACTGGAACTTCGGCGTCGGCGCCCTCTGGTTCAGCGGGCTCAACGAGCCGGTCAACGCCACCGTGAACGTCACCGACACCGACATCCTGGACAGCTCGTACGCCGCCATCCACTTCATCGAGGGCAGCACGAGCACCGTCAACTTCAGGAACGTGAAGGTCGACGGCACCGGCACGTACATGATCCAGGCGCAGTCACCGGCGAACACGACGTTCACGGGCGTCAGCGCCGCCCACCTCGGCGCGGGCGTCGCGATCCACAACTGCGTCGGCACCGGCTTCGCGATCGCCGCGGGGGCCGGGAACACCGGCTGGAGCCCGTCCGACAAGGTCTGCACCGGTACCTGGCCCGCGCCGAACTACATCTACCCCGGCGGCGGCGGAAACCCCACCCCCACTCCCACCCCGACCGTCACCCCCACCCCGACGCCGACCGTCACCCCGCCGTGCAACCCCGGCACCGGTGACCTCGCCCGCGGCAAGCGGGTCGCCGCGAGCAGTCAGAACCAGGGCTTCGCCCCCGGGAACGCGGTCGACGGCAACGCCGACACCTACTGGGAGAGCGCCGGCGCCACCTTCCCGCAGTCGATCACCGTCGACCTGTGCGGCGTCGTCCCGGTCCAGCGCGTCGACCTGAGGCTGCCCCCCTCGGCGGCCTGGAACACCCGCGTCCAGACCGTCGCCGTGCAGGGCTCCGCCAACGGCACCGACTTCACCACCCTGTCGGCCGCGGCGCCCCGCACGTTCGACCCCGCCACCGGCAACAGGGTGAGCATCCCGTTCGCCGCCGCGAACGTCCGCCACCTGCGGCTGACCGTCACCGCCAACACCGGCTGGCCGGCCGCGCAACTGTCCTCCGTCGAGGTGTACGGCACGCCCGGCGCCACCCCCACCCCGACCGTCACCCCGACCCCGACCCCGACCGTCACGCCCCCGGCCGGCAACCTGGCGCGGGGCAGGACCACCACCGAGAGCGGCCACGCCGACGTCTACGGCTCGGGCAACGTCGTCGACGGCAACGCCGGGACCTACTGGGAGAGCGCGAACAACGCCTTCCCGCAGTGGGCCACCGTCGACCTCGGCGGCGCCGCCGGTGTCCGCAGGGTGACCCTGAAGCTGCCGCCGTCGGCGGCCTGGGCCACCCGCACCCAGACCCTCTCCGTCCAGGGAAGCGTCAACGGTTCGGCCTTCACCACGCTGGCCGCGTCCGCTCCCCGCGTCTTCGACCCCGCGACCGGCAACACCGTGACGATCACCTTCCCCGCCACCACCCAGCGCTACCTGCGCGTCAACGTCACCGCCAACACCGGCTGGCCCGCCGCGCAGCTCTCCGAGTTCGAGGTGTACGCCTCCTGAACCCGGAGCCCCGGACGGCACGTCACGGCCTGACGGCCTGACGAGACCCGGGCCGGCCACACCGGCCCGGGTCTCCACCACGCTCCCGGCGCCCACGGGAACCCGTCCGGGCCCGGCGGCGCGGAGCCGCGCGGTCCGGCCGGTGCCGCGTCCTACGGGTCCGCGGCCGGGAAGGGCTCGTGATCGTACGGGTCCGCGGCCGGGAGGGGCTCGTAGCGGAGCTCGCCCCCGAGGCTCAGCGCGAGCCGCCGGGCCAGCCCGGTGTTGCGGCGGTGGTCGAGCCTGCGGACCGCCGTCTCCAGGGCCTCGCGCTGCCCGACGACGACCACCCAGGACCGCGCCCTGGTGACCAGCGTGTAGAGCAGCTTGCGGCGCAGCATGACGCCCCCGGCCTCGCCGACGAGCGGCGCGACCACGAAGGGGTACTCGCTGCCCTGGGAGCGGTGCACGCTGACGGCGTACGCGTGCGTCAGCTCGTCGAGCTCGCCGAAGCCGTAGCGCACGGTCCGGCCGTCGTCGGTGCGCACCTCGACGGCCCGCTCCTCGGCCACGACCGAGGTGACCGTGGCGGTGTCGCCGTTGAAGACGCCCTTGTCGTAGTTGTTGCGGATCGGCATGACACGGTCACCCACCCGGAAGACCGAGGCGCCCGACCAGTGCTCGGCCACCCCGTCGCGCGCCGGGTTGAGCCGCTCCTGGATGAGCCGGCCGAGCTCGACCGTCCCGGTGGGACCCCTGCGCATCGGGCAGAGCACCTGGACCTGCTCGGGGTCCACCCCCTGCTTGCGCGGGATCGCCTCGGTCGCCAGGTGCATCACACGGTCGGCGACCTTCACGGGGTCGTCGATCTCCTCGAACCAGAAGCCTCCCCCTCCGGGGACGCCGGGCACCTCTCCGGCCAGGATCCGGTGGGCGGCCCGGATGATCCCGCTCTCCTCGGCCTGGCGGAAGACGCGCGTCAGCCGGATCCGCGCGATCGTCTCGACGCGCAGCAGGTCGGCCAGCACGCTGCCGGGGCCGATGCTCGGGAGCTGGTCGCTGTCGCCCACGATCAGCAGGTGGCTGCCCGAGGGGACCGCCGAGGTGAGCCGGGTGGCCAGGTGCAGGTCCAGCATGGACGCCTCGTCGACCACGATCAGGTCGGCCCGTACGGGGGTCTGCTCGAACAGCGTGCCGCTGTCGGGTTCCGGCTGGTGGGCCAGCATGCGGTGCACGGTCATCGCGGGCATGCCGGTCAGCTCCGACAGGCGCTTGGCCGCCTTGCCGGTCGGCGCGGTGAGCGTCACCGTGCCGCCCATGGCCCTGACCGTCGCGGCGATGACCCTGACGGTGTGGCTCTTGCCGCACCCCGGGCCGCCGGTGAGGATCGACACGGTGCTGGTCAGCGCCATGTTCACGGCCACCCGCTGGTCCTCGTCCAGCCCGGGGTCCTCCTGGAAGGCGCGCATGGGCAGCGTCGAGGGCGCCCGGCAGAGCCGGGTCAGGTTGGCGGTCAGCCGCAGCTCGCGGCCGTGCAGCTCCTTCGGGTACACCACGGCCGGTCCCCGGCCGTCGGGGGAGGCCTCGACGACCACCCTGCGGTCGGCGACCAGGACGTCCACCATCCGCCGGACGAGGTCGTGGTCCTGGCCGATCATCTCCACGGTCTGGGCGACCAGCGCGACCAGCCTCGTGTAGCAGTGCCCGTCGCGGACGGCCGCCGTCTCCAGCCGGTCCAGGATCGCCGCCTTGACCCGCTCCGGGCTCTCCTCGGCGAGCCCGGAGCGCAGCGCGATCCTGTCGGCCGTGGCGAACGCGATGCCCCTGACCTTGCCGATGAGGCGGTACGGGTCGGAGGTGAGGACCTCCTCGGACTCGGCGCCGAAGACCTGGTAGATCTTCGCCGCCAGCAGCGGGCTGATCCCGAAGCCCTGGAGGACGACCATCAGCGCGGCGATCGCCTTCTGCTCCTCCCAGGCGTCGGTGATCTGGGCCTGCCGGGCAGGGCCGATGTTGACGACCTCGGTGAGGCGGGCCGGGTCGGTGTCGATGACCGTGAGCGTGTCCTCGCCGAAGTGGCTGACGATGGCGTGCGCGAGGCGCGGCCCGATCCCCCGGATCAGGCCCGAGCCCAGGTAGATCCGGATGGCCCTGACCGTGGCCGGCACCAGCCGCTCGCACGCGACGACCTCGAAGCGCCTGCCGTGACGCGGGTGCTCGCCCCACTCGCCGGCGAGCCTGAGCGTCTCCCCCGGCTGGACCCCGCCCAGGGCGCGGCCGGAGGCGACGAAGCCGGGGAGCCCCTCGGCGCTCATCCGCGCGATCGTGTACTCGTCCTCGCGGACGTACACCAGTTGCTCGACAGATGCCTCCACGACCGGCGCCCGACCCTCCCTCACCGCTCTCACCTCACACTTCAGACATCAGACCAGCCGGTCCGGGTTTCCCACAAGTCGCCGCCCGCCGCCGGTGGTTATGCTGGCCGCACGGATACGGCTACCCGGGGGGAGCGCATGGTCAGGCCCCGGGCGCGCGCGACCGTGCGCGACGTCGCGGCGGAGACGGGCCTGTCGATCGCCACGGTCTCGCGGGTGCTGAACGGGCACTCCAACGTCGCCCCGCACACCCGGGACCTGGTGTTGCAGGCCGTCGCCCGCCTGGGGGGCCAGGCGCCCCGGCCGCGCGCCGCGCAGGAGACGGTGTCCTCCGGTGCCACGATCTACGTGCGCTGCCCCTACCTGCTGACCGACTACTTCGGGCTCATCGTCTCCTCCATCGGCGAGACCGTCGACCTGCACGGCGGGCAGGTGATCCTGGGCACCGGCGAGGCGGCCCAGCGCGCCCCCGTGCTCGCCACGCTGCCCGACCGTCCCGGCGTCGCGGGGGCGATCCTGATCCTCCCCCCCGAACCGGGCGAGGAGCTCATGCGGCTGCGTGACCGGGGGTTCCCCTTCGTGGTGATCGATCCCAGGACGCCGCTGCCCAGGGACATCGTGGCGGTGTCGGCCGCGCACTTCGCGGGGGCCCGCGGGCTGATGGCGCACGTGGTCGGGCTGGGGCACCGCCGGGTCGGCATCATCGGCGGTCCGGTGAGGTGGCTGCCCAGCGAGGCCAGGCTGGCCGGCTACACCGCGTCGCTGGCCGACGTCGGCGTCCTGCCCTCGTCCGACCTCCAGCGCCACGTGCCCGAGCCGACCACCGAGCACGGTTACCGCGCGGCCCGCGAGCTGCTGGACCTGCCGGAGCGGCCCACGGCGCTGGTCGCGTTCAACGACAAGATGGCGGTCGGGGTGCTGCGGGCGGCGGCCGAGCGCGGGCTGCGCGTCCCCGGGGACCTGTCGGTCGCCGGTTTCGACGACATCGACCTCAGCCGGGCGACCCTGCCGATGCTGACCACGGTGCGCCAGCCCCTGCAGGAGATGGGCCGGATGGCGGTCACGCTGCTGATGCGGTTGCTGAACCGGCACACGCTGGAGGCGCTGCACGTCTCCCTGGGGACCGACGTGGTCGTGCGCGACTCCACGGGACCGGTTCCGCGCTGAACGTTTGTTTCATTTGTTTCATAAGGGATCACCCTCTCATGCGACGTCGAAATTCGTACATTCGGGCCTTGACAAGTGATTTCAGGGTGTGTTGTTCTGAGCTGTAACGGGCAAGTTTCTTACTTGTTACATTAGTTACAGCGACGGCTCCCGGGAACGCGCGTGCCCCGGCACGGACGGCCCGGAAGTCGCGGGCCCAGTCGCACCCCCCGAAAGGACCCCGCCGTGTCCCGATCCCCCCGCCGGGCCCTCACCCTGGCCCTGGCCTGTGCCGCCGCCCTGTGGGCGAGCGGGCCCCTGGCCGCCACGCCCGCCCTCGCCGCCGGCGAGCCGGTGAACATCTGGCTCACCACCACCTCCGACGCGGGCGGCCGGAACGTCACGCGCGGCCTGCAGCAGCAGTCCCCGATCGCGTTCGGCCCGGCCGGCGGCAGCGCCGCCCACACCGTCACGGTCAACGAGAACGTCACCTACCAGCGGTTCGAGGGCGGTGGGGCCTCGATCACCGACACCACCGCCCACCTGCTGCGCGGCGGCGCCGTGAGCGCGGCCACCCGCGACACCGTGATGCGCAGGCTCTTCCACCCCGTCGACGGCATCGGCCTGTCGTTCGTGCGCAACCCCATCGGCGCCTCCGACCTCTCCCGGCCGGGCCACGTCTCCCTCGACGACACCTGCTGCGATCTCGGCGACTTCGGCGCGAACGGGTACGACACCAACGTGCGCCTGCTCACCGGGCAGGCCAAGGCGCTCAACCCGGCCCTGCGCGTCAAGGGCGTGCCGTGGAGCGCCCCCGGCTGGATGAAGGACAACGGCCGGATGGACCAGATGGGCTGGCTCAAGTGGGAGCACTACCCCACCTACGCCCAGTACCTGGTCAAGTACATCCAGAGCTACCAGAACGCCGGGATCCCGGTGAACTACATCTCCGTGCAGAACGAGCCCAACTGCTGCAAGGCGCACAACCCGCCTGAGATGGACTACCCCGGCATGAGCTGGAACTCCTCCGGCCTGGCCGAGTTCACCAAGAACCACGTCTACCCGGCCTTCCGGGCGGCGAACATCACCACCAAGGTCCTGGTCCACGACTGGAACTACGGTGACTACGCCGGCATGGGCGCCGGGGTGCTGAACGACCCGGGCGTGCGCAACGACCCGCTGTTCGGCGGCATCGCCTGGCACGGCTACGGCGGCGAACCCGTGATCGGCACGCAGGTGCACGACCAGTACCCGTCGGTGCCCCAGTTCAGCACCGAGCACTCCGGCGGCACCTGGATCGGCAACCAGCACGACGAGGACCTCTCCGACATCGTCACCTACGCCCGCAACTGGAGCGGCAGCCTGGTCAAGTGGAGCCTCGCGCTCAACCAGAACATGGGCCCGCACAACGGCGGCTGCGGCACCTGCACCGGCCTGATCACCGTGCAGGAGGGCGGCCCCCGGGCCGGACAGGTCGACTACACCGTCGAGTACTACACGACCGGCCACCTGACGAAGTTCGTCAGGCCAGGGGCGCAGCGGATCGACTCCACCGCCAACGGCACGATCCAGAACGTCGCCTGGCGCAACACCGACGGCTCCAAGGCGCTGATCGCGCACAACCGCGGCACCTCGGCGCAGTCGGTCCGGGTCGACTGGGGCGGCCAGTCCTTCGTCTACTCCCTGCCGGGCCGTACCACCGCCACCTTCACCTGGTCCGGCACGCAGAGCGGCAACCCCGGCAACCCCGGCAACCCGGGCGACCCCGCCGGCACCGTCACCGGCCTGGACGGCAAGTGCATGGACGTCGCGGGCGCGAGCGGCGCCGACGGCACCGCCGTCCAGCTCCACACCTGCAACGGCACCGCCGCCCAGCGGTGGACCCGTCCCGGCGACGGCACCGTCCGCGCGCTCGGCAAGTGCCTGGACGTGGCCGACCGGGGCACCGCCAACGGCAGCCGCCTGCAACTGTGGTCGTGCTCCGGCGGCGCCAACCAGCAGTGGGCCTACAACGCGACGACCAGGGACCTGGTCAACCCCGTCGCGAACAGGTGCGTGGACGCCACCGGCAACACCTCGGCCGACGGCACCCGCCTGCAGCTGTGGGACTGCACCGGCGCCGCGAACCAGAAGTGGACGATGTCCTGATCCGGGCGGGGGCGGCGGTGAACCCCCGGGGGCCACGTCGGGGCCGTTCCACCGCTCACGACCCGCGAGCAGTTCGTCGGAGAGGGA
>NZ_JBFABE010000027.1:86803-95255 GCF_040640155.1 Streptosporangium sp. NPDC023615 | reverse complement strand
CACCCGACCACCGACCGGATCAACCAGCCGACCACCAGGGGCGTTCCATTTCGTATTTCAACCGTACAGGCCTGTCAAGATTGTGTCAAATTGTGAAGCTCAGTTCACTTGTCACAATCCCGGCAAACTCGCTAGGATTTTGTTCCCCGCTTCCGGGGCAACCCTCTGAACCTACCGTGCCAGTCAGGCCGTGGCGAATCAACCGGTTTTCCGGTGACCTACGTGGGTCCGAACTCTCAGGCTCGTTCAGTGGATCGGCTCCCGGGGCCCGTCCGCCTCGCAGGCGTCCGGCTCGCTCCCGGGGCATGAGAAACATTATGCGCCTCTCCGAACATCGTCAAATCAGCGGCTCCCGATAAAACCGCAGGTCAGAGCGTTGCATGGGGAGAATCCGGCGCCTTCGCCACCGAAACGTTACGCGCAGGTACGACCGACGCCCCGGTCGTGACCGGGGCGTCGGCACATCATGTCCATCTCGTTGAACCGTCGTGGACCGATCTACCGGACATTGGCCGTGCCGCGGGCGCGACCGGTACGAAGATCGAGAACTTCGGGCCGGGGAAACCCGGACAGGGACCGCCCCGGGGCCGGCCACCTCCCGGGATCCGGGACCGGCCGCACCGAGGTCAGGCTCCGACGAGCTCGACGCCACCGATGAAACGCTTGCCCCGGCGCAGCACCAGGAAGCGCCCGTGGATCAGGTCGTCGGCGGACGGCACGTACGCCTCGTCGGTGACCTTGACGTTGTTGAGGTAGGCGCCGCCCTCCTTCACCGCGCGGCGCGCCTCGGACTTCGACTTGACCAGTCCGCTCTCGGCGAGCAGGTCGACGAAGGACGCCCCCAGGCCGGACACCTCGGCGCGCGGTACCTCCGCGAGGGCCTCCCCCAGCGTCCGGGCGGGCAGTTCCTCCAGGGACCCCTGCCCGAACAACGCCCCGGAGGCCGCGATCACCGCGGCGCACTCCTCGCCTCCGTGCAGCAACGTGGTGAACTCCTCGGCGAGCGCCCGCTGAGCCTCACGGGCGGCCGGTCGCTCCGCCGCGGCCTTCTCCAGTGCCTCGATCTCCTCACGGGACCTGAAGCTGTAGATCTTGAGGAACTTCACCACGTCCCGGTCGTCGGCGTTCAGCCAGAACTGGTAGAACGCGTACGGGGAGGTCATCTCGGGGTTGAGCCAGACCGCGCCTCCGGCGGTCTTGCCGAACTTGGTGCCGTCGGCCTTGGTGATGAGCGGCACGGTGAGGGCGTGCACGTGCCCGCCGGTCACCCGGCGGATGAGGTCGTTCCCGGCGGTGATGTTGCCCCACTGGTCGCTGCCGCCGATCTGCAGGGTGCAGCCGTGGCGCCGGTTCAGCTCCAGGTAGTCGTTGGCCTGCAGGATCTGGTAGCTGAACTCGGTGTAGCTGAGCCCCTCCCCGCCCAGACGGGCCGAGACCGACTCGCGGGCGAGCATCCGGTTGACCGGAAAGTGCTTGCCGACGTCGCGCAGGAAGTCGATCGCGGACATGCCCTCGGTCCAGTCGAGGTTGCTGACCAGGATGCCGCGCCTCTCGTCGGAGAAGTCGAGGAACTTCTCCACCTGGACGCGGATCCTCGCGACCCATTCGGCCACCACGTCGGAGGAGTTGAGCGAGCGCTCGGTGCTCCGGCCGCTGGGGTCACCGATCAGACCGGTCGCGCCGCCCACCAGCCCGATGGCACGGTGGCCCGCCCGCTGCAGGCGGGTCAGCGTCAGCAGCGGGACGAGGTTGCCGACGTGCAGCGAGGGGGCGGTGGGGTCGAAGCCGCAATAGACCGTGATCGGACCCTCGGCCATCGCCGCCCGCAGGGCGTCGATGTCGGTGGACTGCGCGATCAGGCCGCGCCAGGCGAGGTCATCCAGAATGTCGGTCACGATCCTTGCTTTCCAATGCTCGAAGGGACTTCCGGGGCTCCTGACACCACCCTGCCCGATCACCACCGGGTCGCGCCACCCGGATACCCCTTAGCGCCCGGGTCGACCAGCGAGCAGGCGGCCGGCACGTCGTGCGAGGGCGGGGACACGGACACAGACACGCGACGGAACCCGGGCGGGACCGCGGCAGAACCCGGCCGGGCAGGACCGGACCTGACGGGGCCGGGCTGGGCTGGGCTGGGGCGGAACCGGCCCGCCGGACCGGACCTAGCGGCGGCGCGGAACGTGCGCACGGTGCGGCGAGACGGTGGGGTCCGCGTCGATCCAGAAGCGCCACGGCGTCTCCTGCGCCGACGAGACCCCGGTCCGCGGCCCCGACCTGATCGACGAGGGTGCGACCGGCTCACCCGGCGACACGAAGAGTTCCGGGAGCCCCGGGAGCCCCGGGAGCCCCGCGAGCGGCCCGGGGGCGCAGGCGTCAAGGCCGTTGTGCTCGCGGGTGAAGCCGAGCGCCACCGCCAGCCGGGCCGGCCCCTTGGCGAGATCGTGGTGCTTGACGACGCGGGCGCTTCCGGCGGTGCGGCGGGCCAGGGCACGCTCGGCGCCGGAGATCACCTCTCCGGCCCGGAGCAGCACCCCGGAGCCGACCCCCTCGGGCAGGCAGGTCAGGTTGGCGCAGAAGTGCATGCCGTAGGTGAAGTACACGTACAGGTGACCCGGCGGGCCGAACATCACCGCGTTGCGCGCCGTCCGGCCGCGGTAGGTGTGCGAGGCCGGGTCCTCGCCGGGCACGCCGTACGCCTCGGTCTCGGTGATGCGGAGCGCGACCGGCCCGTGCACCAGCACCCGTCCCAGCAGGTCCGGGGCGACCTGGTGGGCGGGACGGTCGAAGAAGTCCCGGGTCAGCCTCACCGGGGCGGGCGTCCCCACGCCCCGCTCACCCCGCTCGTCGTCGGGCGTCGGCCGCGTCACCGTCACGGGGCCTCAGTTCCCGCTCGCCCAGCTCGCCTGGCCGTCGACGATGTCGCGCAGCGCGATGAGCTGGTCGCGGACCCGGTCGGGCGCGGTGCCGCCGTGCGCCTTGCGGGCCGCCAGGGCGCCGGGCACCGAGAGCACCTCCCGGGAGTCGGGCGTGAAGTGCGGCGAGACCTTGGCCAGCTCGTCGTCGGTGAGCTCGCCGAAGTCCTTGTCGTTGACCTGGCACCAGACGACCAGGTGCCCGACCGCCTCGTGGGCCTCGCGGAACGGCACGCCCCTGCGGACCAGCAGCTCGGCCAGGTCGGTGGCCAGCGCGAACCCGTCGGGGGCCGAGGCCTCCAGTTTGGCGGTGTTGACCCGCATGGTCGCCACCAGCCCGGCCATGGCGGGAAGGACGAGCAGCAGGGTGTCGACGGAGTCGAACACCGGCTCCTTGTCCTCCTGCAGGTCGCGGTTGTAGGTCAGCGGCAGGCCCTTGAGCGTGGTCAGCAGCGCCATGAGGTTGCCGATGAGACGCCCGCTCTTGCCCCGGGCGAGCTCGGCCACGTCGGGGTTCTTCTTCTGCGGCATGATCGACGAGCCGGTGGAGTAGGCGTCGTCCATCTCGATCCAGCGGAACTCCTGCGAGGCCCACAGGACGATCTCCTCGCCCAGCCGGGACAGGTGCACGCCGACCATCGCCGCGTCGAACAGGAACTCGGCGGCGAAGTCGCGGTCGGCGACGGCGTCCATCGAGTTGGGCGCGGCGGAGTCGAAGCCGAGCTCCTCGGCCACGGCCCGCGGGTCCAGCGGCAGGGAGGAGCCGGCCAGCGCCCCGGAGCCGAGCGGGGAGACGGCCGCGCGCCGGTCCCAGTCGCGCAGCCGGTCGATGTCGCGGGAGAAGGCGTGCACGTGCGCCAGGAGCTGGTGGCCGAAGGAGACCGGCTGCGCGTGCTGCAGGTGGGTCATGCCGGGAGCGGCCGTCTCGGCGTGCTCCTCGGCCTGGCTCATCAGCGCGGTCTCCAGCTCCACCAGCCGGGAGACGATGTGGCGGACGTGGTCGCGGAGGTAGAGCCGGAGATCGGTGGCGACCTGGTCGTTGCGGCTGCGGCCCGCCCTGAGCTTGCCGCCGAGCGTGCCGAGGCGCTCCAGCAGCCCGCGCTCCAGCGCGGTGTGGACGTCCTCGTCGGCCACGGTCGGCCGGAACTCGCCCGCCTTGCAGGCGCGCTCCAGGTCGTCCAGCGCGGCGATCATCCGCGCCAGCTCGTCCTCGGTCAGCAGGTTCGCGCGGTGCAGCACCCGGGCGTGCGCGCGCGAGGCCAGCAGGTCGTACGGTACGAGCCGCCAGTCGAAGTGCACGCTCACCGAGAGCCTGGTCAGCGCGTCGGCCGGACCTCCTTCGAACCGGCCGCCCCACAGCCGCATCGGCTTGCCACCATCAGTCACCGTCGTTCTCCCTCCCCATTCAATCCGCGACCCTAGCCCACTCAGGACAGCCGGGCGTCCCGCGCCGAGGCAATCTTGGAGGGCAGGCTCCACAGCTCGACGAAGCCCCTGGCCAGGGACTGGTCGAAGGTGTCGCCGGTGTCGTAGGTGGCGAGGTTGAAGTCGTACAGCGACGCCTCGGAGCGCCGGCCGGTGACCGTGGCCCGGCCGCCGTGCAGGACCATCCTGATCTCGCCGGTGACGTGCTCCTGGGCCTCGGCGATGAAGGTGTCGAGGGCCTTCTTGAGCGGGGAGAACCACAGGCCGTCGTAGACGAGCTCGCCCCAGCGCTGGTCCACCGAGCGCTTGAACCGGGCGAGGTCGCGCTCGACGGTCACGTTCTCCAGCTCCATGTGCGCGGTGATCAGCGCGATGGCGCCCGGGGCCTCGTAGACCTCGCGGGACTTGATGCCGACCAGCCGGTCCTCGACCATGTCGAGGCGGCCGACGCCCTGGGCGCCGGCGCGCCGGTTGAGCTCCTCGATGACCTGGAACGGGGTCAGGTGCCGCCCGTCCAGGGCCACCGGGACGCCCTTGACGAAGCTGATGACGACCTCGTCGGCCTCGCGCGGCTGGGCCGGGTCGGCGGTGTAGGCGTAGACGTCCTCGACGGGGCCGTTCCAGATGTCCTCCAGGAAGCCGGTCTCCACGGCCCTGCCCCAGATGTTCTGGTCGATGGAGTACGGGTTCTTCTTGCTGGTCTCGATCGGGAGGTTCTTCTCCTCGGCGTAGGCGATCGCCTTGTCCCGGGTCCAGGCGTAGTCGCGGGCCGGGGCGATGACCTTGAGCTCGGGGAAGAGTGCGGCCAGGCCGGCCTCGAACCGTACCTGGTCGTTGCCCTTGCCGGTGCAGCCGTGCGAGACGTGGGTGCCGCCGAACTCCTTGGCCGCGGCGGCCAGGTGCTTGACGATCAGCGGGCGCGAGAGCGCGGAGACCAGCGGGTAGCGGTCCATGTAGAGCGCGTTGGCCTGCAGGGCGGGCACGCAGAAGTCGGTGGCGAACTCCTCGCGGGCGTCCACCACGACGGATTCCACGGCGCCGCACTCGATGGCCCGCTTGCGGATGGCCTCCATGTCCTCGCCGCCCTGGCCGACGTCGACGGCCACCGCGATGACCTCGGCGCCGGTCTTCTCGGCGAGGAAGGGAATGGCCACGGAGGTGTCGAGGCCGCCGGAGAAGGCGAGTACGACCCGGTCAGTCATGATTGGTATCTCCAGGTTCTTCGTTCGTCACAGGTGTCAGATGCTGCCAGGGACCGCCCGCCTGAGCGGGCTGAATACGTCGGTCGGCGTGCCTGAGCAGCGCCTCGGCGACCGACGCCCCGCCCGTCGGGTCCCGGCTGATGACGAGGATGGTGTCGTCCCCGGCCACGGTGCCGAGGATGGACTCCCAGTCGGCGTGGTCGATGGCGGAGGCGAGGAACTGCGCGGCCCCCGGGGGCGTGCGGACGATGACCAGGTTGGCGGAGGCCTCGGCGGAGACGAGGAGCTCCTCGGCGAGCCTGCCGAGCCGCGCGGCCGGTGACTCCCCGGCGCCGAGCCTGGCCCGCCGTATCCGGTCGCCGCCCTCGCCGGGCAGGGCGTAGACCAGGGAGCCGTCCTCGGCGCGCAGCTTGAGCGCGCCGAGCTCGTCCAGGTCGCGCGAGAGGGTGGCCTGGGTGACCTCCACTCCGCTCTCCAGCAGCAGCTTGGCCAGCTCCGGCTGGGACCTGATCGGCTGCCGCTGGAGCAGGTCGGTGATGCGCGCCTGGCGGGCGACCTTGGTCATCGGGATCTTCATGCGGGGCCCTCGCCCCCGGAACCGTCACCGGCTCCGGCTCCGAGGCCGTCCGCGGGCGCGTCCCGGCCGGCCACCGCGACCAGCCAGTACAGCAGGGCCTTCTGGGCGTGCAGCCGATTCTCGGCCTGGTCCCAGACCAGGCTGCGCGGGCCGTCGACGACCTCGGCGGTGATCTCCAGGTCGCGGTAGGCGGGCAGGCAGTGCAGGACGACGGCGCCGGGGGCGGCCCGGCCGAGCAGCGCGGCGTTGACCTGGTAGGGCGTCAGGTCGGCGAGCCGCTGCTCCCTGCCGTCCTGGCCCATCGAGACCCAGGTGTCGGTGGCGAGCACGTCGGCGCCGTCGGCGGCCTCGGCCGGGTCGGCGAGGACGGTGGCCGACCCGCCGGTCGTCGCGGCGATCTCCGTGGCCCTGCGGAGGATCTCCGGGTCCGGCAGGTAGCCGGCGGGGGCGGCGACGCGTACGTGCATGCCGGCCAGCGCGCCGCCGAGCAGGTAGGAGTGGGCCATGTTGTTGGCCCCGTCCCCGAAGTAGGCCAGGGTCACCCCGGCGGTCGCGCCGAAGTGCTCCCTGACCGTCTGCAGGTCGGCGAGGATCTGGCAGGGGTGGAACTCGTCGGTGAGGGCGTTGACCACCGGCACCGAGCTGATCGAGGCCATGGCCTCGATCCTGTGCTGGCCGGAGGTGCGCCACACGATGGCGCCCACCTGGCGTTCCAGCACCCGGGCGGTGTCCTCGATCGACTCCCCCCGGCCCATCTGGGAGGAGCCGGCGTCGAGGATCAGCGGGAGGCCGCCGAGCTCGCCGATGCCGACCGCGAAGGAGATCCGGGTGCGGGTGGAGTGCTTGTCGAACAGGACGGCGACGGTCTGCGGGCCGGCGAAGGGCCGGTAGCCGTGGCGGTCCTTCTTCATCGCCTCGGCCAGGTCGAGGACCTGCTCCTGCTCGGCGGGCGTGAGGTCGTCGTCCCGCAGGAAGTGCCTGACGGGCGCGTGCGCGGTGAGCGCCCGTCCGGCGGGGTCACCGGTCATCGGAGGCTCCGTCCAGGATGGCGGGGAGCGCGGCCGTGAAGGTGGCGACCTCGGCGGAGGTGATGACCAGCGGGGGCGCGAGCCGTACCGCGTCGGGCTGGAGGGCGTTGACCAGGAACCCGGCCCGCTGCGCGGCGGCCTGGACGGCGGCGGAGCGGTCGGCGGTCAGCACGACGGCGAGCCACAGTCCCCGGCCGCGCACGCCGGCGAGCAGCGGGTGGTCGATCGCGGCGATGCCCGCGGCGAGCTCGGCGCCGACGGTCCGGACGTGCTCCAGCAGGCCGTCGCGGTCGATGGTGTCGAGCACGGCGAGGGCCGCGGCGGCGGCGACGGGGTTGCCGCCGAAGGTGGAGCCGTGGTCGCCCTTGGCGAACAGGGTGGCCGCCTCGCCGAAGCCGACGCAGGCGCCGATCGGCAGGCCGCCGCCGAGGCCCTTGGCCAGGGTGAGCACGTCGGGCAGGACGCCCTCGTGCTGGTGGGCGAACCAGTGGCCGGTGCGGCCGATGGCCGACTGGATCTCGTCGGCGACCAGCAGCGTGCCGGTGGCGTCGCAGACGTCCCTGGCGGCGCGGAAGTACCCCTCGGGCGGGGGCACGACCCCGGCCTCGCCCTGGGTGGGTTCGAGGAAGAGCGCGGCGCAGCGGTCGTCGACCGCGCTCTTGAGCGCGTCGGCGTCGCCGTAGGGGACGAAGGTGACGTCGATCGGGAACGGGCCGAACGGGTCGCGGATGGAGGGCTTGCCGGTCAGTGAGAGCGCGCCCAGGCTGCGGCCGTGGAAGCCGTTCTCGGCGGCCACGAAGCGGGGGCGGCCGTTGGCCTTGCCGTACTTGAGGGCGAGCTTGAGGGCGGCCTCGTTGGCCTCGGTGCCGGAGTTGGAGAGGAAGACCCTGGCCGGGGCGCCGAGCAGGCCGAGCAGGCGTTCGGCGAGCAGCACCTCGGGCTCGTGCAGGAAGAGGTTGCTGGTGTGGGCGAGGGTGGCGACCTGGCGGGTGACGGCCTCCACCAGGGAGGGGTGGGCGTGGCCGAGCGAGCTGACCGCGATGCCGCCGAGCATGTCGAGGTACTCGCGGCCGTCGACGTCCCAGATCCGCGTGCCCTCGCCCCGGGCCAGTGCCAGCGGGGGCACCCCGTAGTTGGGCATGAAGGCGGCCTCGAAGCGCCTGGTGAGCGCCTCGCCTGCGGATCCCGCGACGGTCCCGGTGGCGGTCCCGGTGGCGGGGTGGGCGACGGGCTCGTGCTGCGGGCTCACTGGTCGTTCCCCTTCGGTGCGGCGGCGGCCGCCGGCCGCGGCCTGGGCTGTTCGGGCAG
>NZ_JBFABE010000027.1:0-86705 GCF_040640155.1 Streptosporangium sp. NPDC023615 | reverse complement strand
AGGTCGGGCAGGTCGGGCAGGTCGGGCAGGTCGGGCAGGTCGGGCAGGTCGGGCAGGTCGGGCAGCACCATGGTCCCCACGCCCTCGTCGGTGAAGATCTCCAGCAGCACCGAGTGGGGCACCCTGCCGTCGAGCACGTGGGCCCGTGGCACGCCGCCCCGCACGGCGGCCAGGCACGCCTCCATCTTGGGGATCATGCCGCTTGACAGGGTGGGCAGGAGCTTCTCCAGCTCGCCGGCGGAGAGCCGTTCGATGATCTCGTCCTCGCCCGCGTCGGGACGCCAGTCGCGGTACAGGCCCGCGACGTCGGTCAGGACGATCAGCTTGGACGCCCCCAGCGCCACGGCGAGCGCGGCGGCCGCGGTGTCGGCGTTGACGTTGTAGACGGTGCCGTCGTCGCTGCGCGCCACCGAGGAGATCACGGGGATGCGCCCGTCGTCCAGCAGTGCCCGCACCGCGCCGGCCTCGACGTTGACGATCTCGCCGACCTGGCCGATGTCGACGGCGGCGCCGTCGACGAGGGCGTGCTTGCGCACCGCGGTGAACAGGTGGGCGTCCTCCCCGGACATGCCGATCGCGAACGGCCCGTGCCGGTTGATCAGGCCGACCACGTCGCGGTTGACCTCGCCGACGAGCACCATCCTGACGACCCGCATGGCCTCGGGGGTGGTGACCCGCAGACCGGCGGTGAAGGTGGACTCGATGCCGAGCAGGTCGAGCTGGGCGTTGATCTGCGGGCCCCCGCCGTGCACGATCACCGGCTTGAGCCCGGCGTAGCGCAGGAAGACGACGTCCTCGGCGAACCGCTCGCGCAGCCCCTCGTCGGTCATGGCGTTGCCGCCGTACTTGATGACGACGGTCGCGCCGTGGAAGGTCGCCAGCCACGGCAGCGCCTCGATCAGCGTGGCGGCCTTGGTCAGGGCCTCGGCGCGCCTCATGAGGAGTACGCCGAGTTCTCGTGGACGTACGCGGCGGTGAGGTCGGTGGTGTGGACGGTGGCGGTGTGCGGTCCCGCGGACAGGTCGACGGTGATCGTCACGTCGCGCGGGGTGAGGTCGACCTTGGAGCGGTCGTCTCCCACGGAGCCGCCCCGGCAGATCCAGATGCCGTTGATGGCCACGTTGAGCCGGTCGGGCTCGAAGGCGGCGTCGGTGGTGCCGACGGCCGAGAGCACCCGGCCCCAGTTGGGGTCCTCGCCGTGGATGGCGCACTTGAGGAGGTTGGAGCGGGCGACGGCACGGCCGACGGTCACGGCGTCGTCCTCGGTGGCGGCGCCGACGACCTCGACGGCGATCGCCTTGGAGGCGCCCTCGGCGTCCAGGATCAGCTGGCGGGCGAGGTCGGCGCAGACGGCCAGCAGGACCTGCTCGAACTCGGCGAGGTCGGGGACGGTGCCGGAGGCTCCGCTGGCCAGCAGGAGCACGGTGTCGTTGGTGGACATGCAGCCGTCGGCGTCGAGGCGGTCGAAGGTGACCCGGGTGACCCTGCGCAGCACCTCGTCGAGCCGCTCGGCGGGCAGGTCGGCGTCGGTGGTGATCACCGAGAGCATGGTGGCGAGGCCGGGGGCGAGCATGCCGGCGCCCTTGGCCATGCCGCCGACCATGTAGCCGCCCTCGCCCTTGCGGAAGGAGATCTTCGAGACGGTGTCGGTGGTGCGGATGGCGTCGGCGGCGGCCGTCCCGCCGTCCCTGGCGAGCTGGGAGACCGCGAGGTCGACGCCGCTCAGCAGCGGGTCCATCGGCAGTCGGTCGCCGATCAGCCCGGTGGAGCAGACCGCGACCTCCCCGGCGGAGTCGCCCAGCGCGCCGGCGACCCTCTCGGCGGTGGCGTGGGTGTCCTGGAAGCCGAGCGGGCCGGTGCAGGCGTTGGCGCCGCCGGAGTTGAGGACGACCGCGTGCACCCGCCCTCCGGAGAGAACCTGCTGCGACCACAGGACCGGGGCGGCCTTCACCCGGTTGACGGTGAAGACGCCCGCGGCGGCGCGCGAGGGGCCGTCGTTGACGATCAGTGCCAGGTCGCGGGCGCCACCGGACTTGATTCCGGCGGCGATGCCCGCGGCCCGGAAGCCGAGGGGGGCGGTCACGCTCATGGGGCGACTCCGTTGAGAGGAAGGCCGAGCTCTTCCGGCAGGCCGAGGGCGAGGTTGGCGCTCTGGATCGCGCCTCCGGCCGTGCCCTTGGTCAGGTTGTCGATGGCGACGACGGCGATGACGCGGCCGGCGCGCTCGTCCAGGACGACCTGGAGTGCGGCGGTGTTGGCGCCGAGGGTCATCGAGGTCGAGGGCCACTGCCCTTCGGGGAGGAGCCTCAGGAACGGCTCGTCCTTGGTGGCGGTCTCGTAGGCCTCGCGCAGCACGGCGGGGGTGAGGCCGTCGGCGGCGGGCGCGGTGCAGGTGGCGAGGATGCCGCGGCTCATCGGGGCCAGCACCGGGGTGAAGGAGACCGTGACGGGGCCGCCCGCCAGGAGGGAGAGGTTCTGCTCCATCTCGGGGGTGTGCCGGTGGACGCCGCCGACGCCGTACGCGCTGGCCGCGCCCATCACCTCGCTGCCCAGCAGGTTCGGCTTGGGGGCGCGGCCCGCCCCGCTGGTGCCGCTGGCGGCGACCACCACCACGTCGGGCTCGACGATCCCGGCGGCGAACGCCGGGAACATCGCCAGGGTGACGGCCGTCGGGTAGCAGCCGGGGACGGCGATCCGCCGGGCGGATCGCAGCTCCTCGCGGCGGCCGGGCAGCTCGGGCAGACCGTAGGGCCAGGTGCCGGCGTGGGCGCCGCCGTAGAAGTGCTCCCAGGCGGCGGGGTCGGAGAGGCGGAAGTCGGCGCCGCAGTCGACGACGAGGGTGGCGTCGCCGAGCGACTCGGCGACCGCGGCCGACGCCCCGTGCGGCAGGGCCAGGAAGACCAGGTCGTGGCCCGCGAGGTGCTCGGGGGTGGTCTCCAGCAGGATCCGGTCGGCCAGCGGGGCCAGGTGGGGCTGGTGGGCACCGAGGGCGGTACCGGCGCTGGAGGCGGCGGTCAGGGCGCCGATCCCGATGCCGGGGTGGGAGAGCAGCAGGCGCAGGAGCTCACCTCCGGCGTAGCCGCTGGCACCCGCGATCGCCGCTCTCATGCGTCCCCCTCGGTGGCTGTATGTTCATGCAGTGGAGCTCATGAAGTTACTAGAGAGATTATGCATGTCCCGGGATTTCCATGCAACTCCTCAGGGACATCACACGCCCTGCCCGTCTTAAAAAAGGTACAAATAGCCTAAAAAGGTCTTTTTTTCCGTTGCAATTCGAGTCTAGGGACGACCGGTGATGTTCCGGCTCTGTTGCACGTACCTACCGGTCGGTATCGTGACGTCACCGGTCCCTCCGCTTCGGGGAGTAGAACGCATGACCATCAGCCATGACCACGTCCAGGCGCAGCTCACCGGTCCCGGGCAACTCTTCGAGCTGGAGGAGGTCACGAGCCACGGCGGGACCGTCAAGACCTGGAAACACGCGCCCAAGGACTTCCGGGCGCTGCTGGAGATCAGCAGGCTCCACGGCGACAAGGTCTTCCTCACCTACGAGGACGAGCACATCACCTACGAGGAGCACTACCGGCGGGCCTCCACCCTGGCGCGGCGCCTGGCCGAGGAGTACGGCGTGGCCAAGGGCGACCGGGTGGCCATCGCCATGCGCAACTACCCCGAGTGGGTCGTCTCCTTCTCGGCCGTGCTGGCCGCCGGGGCGATCGCGGTGCCGCTCAACGCCTGGTGGACCCCGCAGGAGCTGGAGTACGGCCTGACCGACTCCGGGGCCAAGGTGCTGATCGCCGACGCCGAGCGGGCGTCCGGCGTGGCCGGCGTGGCGCCCGCCCTGATCGTGACCCGCGGCGAGGTGCCCGAGGGAGCCCGCTCGTTCGCCGACGTGCTGGGCGAGGTGGCCCCCGACGCCACGCCCCCGCCGGTGGAGCTCTCCCCCGAGGACCCGGCCACGATCTTCTACACCTCCGGGACCACGGGCCGTCCCAAGGGCGCCCTGGGCAGCCACCGCAACCTCGGCCAGTCCCCCATGACCGTCGCCTACGGGATGTACCGCGTCATGCTCAGGGCGGGCGCGGACCCGGGCGCGGCGGCGGGCCAGCGCCGCGTCACCCTGCTCACCGTGCCGCTGTTCCACGTCACCGGCTGCTTCGCGGTGATGACCACCACCATGTTCACCGGCGGCGGCCTGGTCCTGATGTACAAGTGGGACGCGGGCCGCGCGCTGGAGCTCATCGAGCGCGAGCGGATCACCGGCCTCACCGGCGTGCCGACCAACGTCTGGCAGCTCCTGTCCCACCCCGACCTGGAGAAGTACGACGTCTCCAGCCTCAGCGCCCTCGGCTACGGTGGTGCCCCCGCCCCGCCGAAGCTGCTGGAGCGCATCACCGAGCAGCTCCCCAGCCGCGCCCCCTCCAACGGGTACGGCATGACCGAGACCACCGCGCTCGCCATCAGCAACGCCGGCGCGGACTACCTCGCCAAGCCCGACAGCATCGGCCTGCCCATGGCCGTGGTCGAGGTGAAGATCGCCGACCCGCTCGGCGCCGAGCTGCCCCCCGGCGCGGTCGGTGAGCTGTGCGTGCGCGGCCCCAACGTCATCCTGGGCTACTGGAACCGTCCCGAGGCCACCGCGGAGACCTTCGTCGACGGCTGGCTGCACACCGGCGACCTGGCCAGGATGGACGAGGAGGGTTTCGTCTTCATCGTGGACCGGGCCAAGGACATGGTCATCCGCGGCGGCGAGAACGTCTACTGCGCCGAGGTGGAGGCCGCCCTGTTCGAGCACCCGGCCGTGCAGGACGCCGCGGTGATCGGCATCCCCCACGACGAGCTGGGCGAGGAGGTCGGCGCGGTGGTGCGCCTGTCGTCGCCGGTGGCGCCCGGGGAGCTCCAGGCGTTCCTGCGCGAGCGGATCGCGCCGTTCAAGGTGCCGGTCAGGTTCTGGGTACGCGAGACGGAACTGCCCCGCAACCCCGGTGGCAAGATCCTCAAGACCAGTCTGCGCAGGGAGGTGCTGGGCCCCTGAGGCCCGGTGCGCCCGCCGGGCCGCGAGCCGCCCGCCCGCCTTCCGGACGGGCGGCAGGCGGGCGGCAGGCGGCAGGGCGGGCGGTCGTTCCACGGCGGGCGACCCGAGGCGGTCACCGCACGGAGGACCGCCCGGCCGGGCGGACGGTTCCCCGGTCAGCCGGGCGGCCGGGCGGCCGTAAACCGTTTGCCTCCGGGTCGGTCGGCGTCGAGACTGATTGTCCGTGTCGGAAAAACCTGATCGATCCTTGAAAACCCTTCTGCGCCATCTGTCGATGGACCTCAGCCCGCTGCGCGACTCCCGTGACTTCCGCCTGCTCTTCGGCTCCGGCATGATCACGATGTTCGGCACCTTCCTGACGCTGGTCGCCGTCCCGCTGCAGATGAAGGAACTCACCGGCTCCTACCTCGCGGTCGGCCTGGTCAGCGTGGCCGAGTTCGTCCCGATGGTGGTCTGCGGGCTCTGGGGCGGGGCGATCGCCGACGCGCTCGACCGACGCAAGATCATTCTTCTCACCGAGGTGGGCCTCTGCCTCACGGTCGCGATCCTGACCGTCAACGCGCTGCTCCCCGAGCCGCAGGTCTGGGTTCTGTACGTGGTCGGCGCGCTGTCCGCGGCGCTGGGCAGCCTGCAGCGGCCCAGTCTGGAGTCCCTGATGGTGCGCGTGGTCAGGCACGACCAGCTCACCGCCGCGGCCGCCCTGTCGGCCTTCCGGTGGAACCTGGGCGCCATCGTCGCCCCGGGCCTCAGCGGCCTGATCGCGGCCTGGTTCGGCGTCGCGGTGGCGTACGGGATCAACGTGGTGACCTTCCTGCTCTCCCTGGTCCTGCTCTGGGCGGTGCGGGCCCAGCCCCGCTCCGAGGAGGCCCCCGAGGCCTCGATCGGCGCGCTGGTGGACGGGGTCCGCTACGCGGTGAGCCGCCCCGACCTGATGGGCACCTACCTGGTCGACATCGCCGCGATGGTCTTCGCCTTCTCCACCGCGCTCTACCCCTTCCTCGCCGACGAGCTCGGCGCCCCCGAGGCGCTGGGGCTCTTCTTCTCCGCCTCGGCCGTCGGCTCGATGATCGCCTCGGTGACCTCGGGCTGGACCAGGTACGTGCACCGCCACGGCCTCGGCGTGATCGTCGCGGCGGCCGTGTGGGGGGTGGCGGTGGCGCTGGCGGCGCTGATGCCCACCGTCTGGGGCATCTTCGCCTTCCTGGCGGTGGCCGGGGCCGCCGACATGATCAGCGGTATCTTCCGCTCCACGATCTGGAACCAGACCATCCCCGACGAGTACCGCGGGCGCCTGGCCGGCATCGAGCTGCTCTCCTACACCAGCGGGCCGATGCTCGGCAACGCCAGGGCGGGCCTGATGGCCAACCTGGGCGGGACCCGCTTCTCCCTGGGCGTCGGCGGCCTGCTCTGCGTGGGCGCGGTGGCCGCGATGGCCGCGCTGCTGCCCACCTTCCGCGACTACGACTCCCGCACCGACGAGCACGCGGTCAGGGAACGCGCCCGCCGCGCCGACGCGGAGGAGGCCACCACCGCCTGACCTGCACCACCGGCAAGTATCCTCACCGAGCGGAATCCCGTTGCTACTGTGAGGGCATGACGGTCGATGTACGAAGCCCGGAGACGGATGTACGGAGCCTCGAGATGACCGGGATGACGGAGTCCTCTCTACCTGCATGGGCGTTCCCCCCGCCGGAGGGTTTCGTCGCGGAGGACCTCGATCGCATTCCGCGTTTGCCCGCACACACAGAGTTGATTGACGGAAGCCTGGTCTTCGTGAGTCCCCAGGCTCCTTTTCACACTCGCGCCATGTCTCTCCTGGAGGCCGGTCTTCGACGGGCCGCTCCGCAAGATCTTCGGGTGCGCCGGGGGATGAGTGTCGTGCTGGGCGCGCGACAGCGGCCCGAGCCGGATCTGAGCATCATCCACGCCTCCGCCGAGCAGGGCCTTGACCAGACCTTCTACCGGGGGCAGGACGTCGTGCTGGTCGCGGAGGTCGTCTCCGCCGAGTCCATGATCCGCGACCGCGAGCGCAAGCCGGTGATGTACGCCGAGGCGGGCATCGAGCACTTCTGGCTGGTGGAGAACCGGTCGGGGAAGCCGGCGGTCTACGTCTACGAGCTCGACCGGGTCGCCCGGTCCTACGCGCTCACCGGCATCCACCGCGACCGGCTCAAGGTCTCGGCCCCCTTCGAGATCGACGTCGATCTGACGGAGATCGACCGGCTTTAGAACCCCTGGGCCGCCCCGCCCGGGGCGCTCAGCCGGTCTCGCGCCAGCCCTCGTACTCCTCGGCCAGCGCGTCCAGGCGGGCCACGGCCTCCGGCGGCAGCGTCCCGGAGGGGTCCTCGACGACCACGAGCCACTGGGCGTCCTCGGCGTCGTCCTCGCCCGCGAGGGTCTCCCTGACCACGGCGGGCGCGTCCAGCGCCGGGAACTCCCCGGCCACGGTCTCGGCGACCTCGTCGGCGTCGTCGCGCTCGGCGAAGACCAGCAGGTGCCTCATCGTCCCCTCCCCGACCGGATCCGGCACGGCGTAAGGGGCCCGGGACTCCTCCCGGGCCCCTGGTGAACCGGTCAGGCGCCGCGCATCCGGGCGCCGGTGCGCTCGGCGGCCAGGGCCACGGCCGCGTCGCGGGCCGCGGTGGTCTCCTCCACCGTGAGCGTCCGGTCGGGTGCCCGGAAGCGCAGGGAGTAGGCCAGCGACTTGCGGCCCTCGCCGACCTGGGCGCCGGTGTAGACGTCGAACAGCCGGATCGACTCCAGCAGCTCGCCCGCGCCCTCGCGCAGCGCCGCCTCCACCGGGGCCACCGGGGTGGACGCCTCCACGACGAGCGCGACGTCCTGGCTCGCGACGGGGTAGCCGGAGATCGCCGGGGTCTGCGGCGGACCGGCCATCAGCGGCTCCAGCCGGGTCAGCTCCAGCTCCATCGCGCACGTGCGCGGGGGCAGGCCGTAGGCCTCGACCACACGCGGGTGCAACTCCCCGGCGTGGCCGACGAGCTCGCCGGCGGCGTACAGGGCGGCGCAGCGGCCCGGGTGCCAGGGCTCGTGCCGGTCGGCGCGGACCTCCAGGGTGACGCCCGCCTCGGCGGCCACCACGCGGGCCGCCTCCACGGCGTCCGCCCAGTCGGCCGGCCGCCCCCTGCCCCACCAGCCCGACGGCGCGAACTCCCCGGCCAGCACGACCCCGATCCGGAACGGCTGGGCCGGCAGCGCCGACTCGATCGAGGCCAGCTCCTCGGGCGTCGGCCTGCGGTCGACGCCCAGCACCGGGGCGATCGCGGGCGCGTCCGGGGAGGGCCGGTAGACCAGTCCCGCCTCGAAGATCGCCACGTCGCCCGTGCCGCGGCCCACGTTGCGGACCAGCGTCCTGAGCAGGCCGGGCAGCAGGGTGGTGCGCATCAGCGGCTCGTCCTCGCTGAGCGGGTTGGCCAGCCGTACGGCCGTCCGCCGCGCGTCGTCCGCGGGCAGTTGCAGGGCGTCGAAGTCACGCTCCCCGTTGAACGGGTAGGAGAGGATCTCGACGTATCCCGCGGCGGCCAGCGCGCGGCCGACCCGGCGGCGCAGGCGCTGGCCCTCGGTGAGGCCGGCACCCGCCGGGGCGGCGGGCAGGATCGAGGGCAGGTTCTCGTAGCCCTCCAGCCGGATGACCTCCTCGGCCAGGTCGCTGGGGTCGGTCAGGTCGGGCCGCCACGAGGGCGGGGTGACGCGCAGCATGTCGTCACCGGTGACCGCGAGCTTCGCGGCGATCCCGCCGTCGGCGACGTCGCCGGTGGCGGCGGTGCCGGCGGCCCGGGCGCCCCCGCCGGAGGCGCCGGACGCGGAACCGCCCGCCCCGGAACCGTCCGGGACGGAGCCGGGAGCGAGGCTCTCGACCGCGCAGCCGACCTGCTCCAGCCTGCGGATCACGGTCTCGCGGTCGTAGCCGATGCCCGCGACCCTGCCCGGGTACGCGCTCGGCATGGCGATGCGGACCGGGGCGACGTCCACCTCGGCGTGGGTGACGCCCGGCTCGATCGTGCCGCCGCCGAGCTCGGCCAGCAGCCGGGCCGCACGCCAGGAGGCCCGCAGCGGGAGCTCCCGGTCGACGCCCCGCTCGAAGCGCTTGGAGGCCTCGCTGACCAGGTTGTGCCGGCGCGACATGCGCGCGACGCCGCTGGGGGCGAAGTGGGCGGCCTCGATCACGATGTCGACGGTGGCGTCGGAGATCTCGGTGTGCAGGCCGCCCATGGTGCCGGCCATCGAGATCGCGCCCGAGGCGTCGGTGATCAGGACGTCCTCCGGGTGGAGGGCGCGGGTGACGTGGTCGAGCGTCTCCAGCGTCTCCCCGGGCCGGGCCCGTCGCACCACGATCTCGCCGGTCAGCCTGGCCGCGTCGAAGGCGTGCAGCGGCTGGCCGAGTTCCAGCATGACGTAGTTGGTGACGTCGACCGCGAGCGAGACCGGGCGCATGCCGGCGCGGGCCAGCCGCGCGCGCATCCACAGCGGGCTCGGCGCCGACGGGTCGAACCCGCGCACCTCGCGCAGCACGAACCGGTCGCAGGCCGAGGGGTCGGCGATCGAGGCCGGGTGACCGGTGCCGGCGGGCTCCCCGGCCCGCTCCGGCGGGGAGACGTCGGCCGGGTCGGCGAACGCCGCGCCGAAGGCGGTGGCGGCCTCGCGGGCGACGCCCCGGATGGAGAGCGCGTAGCCGATGTCGGGGGTGATCTCCAGCTCGATCACGTCGTCGCGCAGGCCGAGCAGCTCGACCACGTCGGCGCCGATCGGGGTGCCCTCGGGCAGCACGAGGATGCCGGGCGAGGACTCGGCCACGCCGAGCTCGGCCTCGGAGCAGATCATGCCGTCCGACAGCCGCCCGTACGTCTTGCGCGAGGCGATCTCGAAGCCGCCGGGCAGCACCGCGCCGGGCAGCGCGACCGGGACGCGGTCACCGGTCGCGAAGTTGGTCGCGCCGCAGACGATCTCGCGCGGCGCGGCCTCCCCCACCTCGACCCGGCAGTGGCGGATGGGCTTCTTGAAGCCCTCCAGGGTCTCGATGGCGACGACCTCGCCCACGACGACGTTCTTGATGTCGTGGCCGTGGGAGACGACGGACTCCAGCTTGAGCCCGGCGGCGGTGAGCTTCTCGGCGATCTCGTGCGCCGTGACGGCGGGGAGATCGACGTACTCCCGCAGCCATGAAAGCGGGACCTTCATCAGACCTCCATTCCGAACGGGAGCGTGAAGCGGACGTCTCCCTCGACCATGTCGCGCATGTCCTCGGCGTTGTGGCGGAACATCAGGGTGCGCTCGACGCCCATGCCGAAGGCGAAGCCGCTGTAGCGGGCCGGGTCGACGCCGCAGGCGATGAGCACCCGCGGGTTGACCATGCCGCAGCCGCCCCACTCGATCCACCCCTCGGACCTGCAGGTGCGGCAGGGCGGGTTGCCGGGCGTCGCCGAGGCGCCGCGGCACACGAAGCAGCGCAGGTCCATCTCGGCGGAGGGCTCGGTGAACGGGAAGTAGTTGGGCCGGAACCGGGTGGTGATGCCCTCGCCGAACATGACCTCGGCGAACCGGTCCAGGGTGCCCTTGAGGTGGGCCATGGTCAGGCCCTCGTCGATCGCCAGCCCCTCGATCTGGTGGAAGACCGGGGTGTGGGTGGCGTCGAGCTCGTCGGTGCGGAACACCTTGCCGGGGGAGATCACGTAGACCGGGAGCGGCCTGCCGAGCAGCGCCCTGATCTGGACCGGGGAGGTCTGGGTGCGCAGCACCTTGCCCGAGTCGACGGACTCCACGAAGAAGGTGTCGTGGTCCGAGCGCGCCGGGTGGTCGGTGGAGATGTTGAGGGCGTCGAAGTTGAACCACTCCCCCTCCAGCTCCGGCCCCTCGGCCACCTCGTAGCCCATCGCCACGAAGGTGTCGGCGATGCGCTCCTGCAGGGTGGTCAGCGGGTGCCGGGCGCCCCGGGAGGCGCGGCCGGTGGGCAGGGTGACGTCGACGGTCTCCTCGACGAGGACCCGCTCGTCGCGTTCGGCCTCCAGCTCGGCCTGCCGCCGCGCCAGGGCCTCGGCGACGGCCTTGCGGGCGCCGCCGATGCGCTTGCCCGCCTCGGCGCGGGCCGCCGGGGGCAGGACGCCGATCTCACGGTTGGCCAGGGCGATCGGCGAGCGGTCGCCGGCGTGCGCGAGGCGCACCCGCTTCAGTTCTTCGAGGTCACGCGCGGCCTTGACGGCCTCCAGCGCGTCGGCCTGCATGCGCGCCATCTCGTCGGCGTGCAGCGGGGTCACCTCGACCGGGTCGTAGTTTGACACAAGAGGGCTCCGAATCCAGGGCTTGAGCGGCCATGAGTCTAGTCGGGTGAGCCCACCGGGCCGACATCCGCGCTCAGGCGAAGTCCGGGGTGCCGGTGGGCACCATAAATCGGAACTCGGCGCCGCCCTCGGGCCCGCGCTGCACGGAGATGGTGCCGCCGTGCGCCTCGATGAGCCCCTTGACGATGAACAGGCCGAGCCCGGTGCCGCCGCGGCGGCGGGCGTTGCCCCGCCAGAACTGCCGGAAGACGCGCGTGACCAGCTCGGGCGGGATGCCCTCTCCCTGGTCACGGACGGACACGGCAACTCCCCATTCGCTCGGTTCGACCACTATTGTCACCGTACCGCGCCCGTGACGCACCGCGTTTTCCATCAGGTTGGCGAGCACTTGGTCGATCTTGTCCTGGTCGAGCCAGGTCTCGGGCAGCTCGCCGCGCACGTCGAGCACGAAGCGGTCCCCGGGCTCGCCCGCGGCCACCCGGCCCGCGATGATCCTGGAGACCCTGGACGGGATGTCGACCACCTGGCGGTGGATCTCCAGCCGTCCCGACTCGATGCGCGAGACGTCCAGCAGCTCGGTGATCAGCCGGGTCACCCGGTCGGCGTCGGCGTTCACCGTCTCCAGCATGACCAGCTTCTGGTCGTCGGTGAAGCGCGTCCACTTGGCCAGCAGGGTCGCGGTGAAGCCCTTGACGCTGGTCAGCGGGGAGCGCAGCTCGTGGGCGACGGTGGAGACCAGGTCGGCGCGGCTGCGTTCCAGGCGGGCGCGGGCGCCGGCGTCGCGGAGCGTGATGACGACCCGGACGACCTTGCCGCCCCGCTCGGGCCGGCGCACCAGGCGGGCGGCCACCAGCATCTCCTGCCCGCCCGGGGTGCGCAGCGGCAGCTCGGGCTGGCGGGACCGGCCGGGCAGCCCGCCGTAGGTGTCGAGCCACTTCCACCAGTCGCGCCCGTCCTGGTCGCGGAAGGAGAAGACGTCGCGCAGGTGACGCCCTGCGGCGCGTTCGCGGGTGACCCCGGTGAGGCGGGTCGCGGCCCGGTTGACGGTGAGCACGTGCCCGTCCCCGTCGGTGACCACGAGGCCGTCGGGCAGCTCGTCGGCGTCGATCATGGGCACGGGATCGGCGCTCCGCCCACCGGTGTGTTCGCCGTGCACGACCCCGCCTCCTCGACGCTACATGGCCGACAATAGCGGGTTTCCCGCACGGCCGGTCAGCCCGCGGACGCCGGTCGCCGGACGCCGGCGGGATCGGTGCGCTGAGACCGGGCAGATGCGTACAGACAGACCGCGGCGGCGGTCGCCAGGTTCAGGCTCTCGGCCCGCCCGTGGATCGGCACCCTGACGACCTCGTCGGCCAGGGCCAGGATGTCCGGCGGCAGCCCCCACGCCTCGTTGCCGAAGATCCAGGCCGTGGGGCCGGACAGGTCCACCTCGTCCAGGGTGAGCTCGCCCGCGCCGTCGGCGGCCAGCACGCGCAGCCCCGAGGCCTTGAGGTGCCCGGCGACGTGGGCGGCCCCGGCGCCGGTGGTGACCGGCAGGTGGAACAGGCTGCCCGCGCTGGCGCGCACGCACTTGCCGTTGTAGGGGTCGACCGAGGCGTCGGTGAAGACGACCGCGTCGGCGCCGGCGGCGTCGGCCGTGCGCAGCACGGTGCCGGCGTTACCGGGGTCGCGGACGTGGGCGAGAACGGCCACCAGCGTGGAACCGGCCGTCACCGCGGTCTCCAGGGGCACGTGCACGAAGCGGCACACGGCCAGCAGCCCCTGCGGGGTGACGGTCTGGGCCAGCTCGGCCATGACCTCGCCGCTGGCGCGCAGCAGCGGCACCCCGGCGGCGCCGGCGGCGGCGACCAGGTCGGCGTGGCGCGCCTCGGCCTCGGCGGTGGCGAACAGCTCCACCACCACGCCGTCCAGCGTCAGCGCCTCGCGGACCGCCTGCGGCCCCTCGGCCAGGAAGGAACGGTCGCGGTCCCGGAAGGCCCGCTTGGTCAGCCGCCGCGCGGCCTTGACCCGCGGTGACTTGATGTTGGTCAGTTCAGACCCGGCCATGCCCGTCCCCCAAGAATGCGAACGCGGCCCGCAGCATCGAAGCTGCGGGCCGCGTCGTCGTCGGTACCTCGCTCAGCAGGCTCGCTCAGCCGGCGACCGGCGCGTTCACGTCGGCCGGGAGCGCCTTCTTGGCGGCCTCGACCAGCGTCGCGAACGTGGCGGCGTCGTTGACCGCGAGGTCGGCGAGGATCTTGCGGTCGACCTCGATGGAGGCGAGCCGCAGGCCCTGGATGAGCCTGTTGTAGGTGATGCCGTTCTGGCGGGCAGCGGCGTTGATCCGCTGGATCCAGAGACGGCGGAAGGTGCCCTTGCGGTCCTTGCGGTCGCGGTAGGCGTACGTCATCGAGTGGAGCATCTGCTCCTTGGCCTTGCGGTACAGCCTGGAACGCTGACCCCGGTAGCCCTTCGCCCGCTCGAGAACGACCTTGCGCTTCTTCTTGGCGTTGATCGCCCGCTTCACGCGTGCCATGTGTATCTATCTCCCCGGGGGCGGTTACTTAGCGAGCAGCTTCTTGATCTTCTTGGAGTCGGCGTCGGAAAGCACGACCTCGGGCTTGAGACGACGCGTCAGGGTGGACGCCTTGTGCTCGTTGTAGTGCGCGCGGTTGGCGCGGCGGCGCACGAGCTTGCCGGTGCCCGTGAGCCTGAACCGCTTCTTCGCACCGCTGTGCGTCTTCATCTTCGGCATCTCGGCCGTCTCTCCCTCGATCGCGCCGATGTCCCGGGCCGGTAACCCGAGTCAAGGGCATGCCTGACTGCGAGACCGGACCCGGTCTCGGCTTGATCTCGCGACTACCTGAGGATCCAGGCTATGCGAGTTACTCCTGCGGGGCCGCCACCGCTCCACCGACGGAGACCTGCTCGTCGACGTCGTCGACACTGTCGACGTCGTCGGCGTGCGTCTCGTCCGCGGACCGGGACACGTCACCGGAGGCGTCCTCGTCATGCCGCGCCTTGGCCGCCGCCTTCTCGGCCTTGGCCTCTGCCTTCTTCTTGTGCGGGCCGATCACCATGATCATGTTACGGCCGTCCTGCTTGGGCTGGGACTCGACGAAGCCGAGCTCCGTCACGTCCTCGGCCAGCCGCTGCAGGAGCCGGAAGCCCAGCTCGGGCCGGGACTGCTCCCGGCCTCGGAACATGATGGTGACCTTGACCTTGTCCCCCGCCTTGAGGAACCGCACCACGTGACCCTTCTTGGTCTCGTAGTCGTGCGGATCGATCTTCGGCCGGAGCTTGATCTCCTTGATGATGGTGTACGCCTGGTTGCGGCGCGCCTCACGTGCCTTCATCGCGGACTCGTACTTGAACTTGCCGTAGTCCATGAGCTTGCACACTGGCGGGCGAGCCGTTGCCGCGACCTCGACCAGGTCGAGGTCGGATTCTTGAGCCAGCTTCAAGGCATCGCCGATGGAGACGATGCCCACCTGCTCGCCGTTCGGGCCGACGAGGCGGACCTCGGGCACGCGAATGCGGTCATTGATGCGGGGCTCGGCGCTGATGGGGCCTCCTAGGTTTGCGATCCACGGCCCCCGTCAGGGGGCCGCAACATGCTCGATCGTGCCGGGAAGGTCGCGGACGCTCACCCCCTGGCAGGGGTGTCGAACGCAGAATGCCCCGCACGTCACGCATGCGGGGCCACATGAACCGAGGGCTTTACGCCGTAAGCTCTCCGGGAGTCACCCGGTGTGATCCTGACCTGTCGGCCTTGCGGTCGACGAGGTGGGAGGGCGACCTCCGCTTGCGCGTCCAGCAGGCACGCCGGACCGATCGAGTCGTTACTCTACCACAACGGCGTGCTCACCCAGAATCATCCCGCGGCGCGCCACGCTCCCGGGTGCGCCTCTCGAACACCGGGAACACAGGGAACACAGGGAGCGCCGGGGGCGCGTGGACGGCGGCGTCGGGGGCGGGGGCGGGTCACTCGGTCGGCGCGGCGCGGCGGACGATCTCGGCCTTGCCCGCCTCGCGCATGACCTCCACCGGCACGTCCGCGCGGCCGGTCATCAGCTCGACCTGCCTGACCGCCTGGTGCAGGAGCATCGGGAACCCCCCGACGACGGTCCCGCCCCGCGCGGCCACCGCCGCCGCCGGCCGGGTGGGCCAGGGCGCGTAGATCACGTCGAAGAGGGCGGGCACCCCGGCCAGTGTCTCGGCCAGGTCGTCGGCGGCGCCGGAGGGCATGGTCGAGACGACCAGGTCGACCTCCAGCGCCGCCTCGAGCTTGTCGAGGGACTGCACGGTCAGGTTCACGCCCAGCCGCTCGGCCGCCTCGGCGGTCACGGTGACCCTGGCCGGGTCGCGCACCACCAGGGTCGCCTCCCCCAGGCCGAGGCGCCGCAGGGCGGCCAGCGCGGAGGCGGCGGTCGCGCCGCCGCCCAGGATCGTCGCCGCGCGGGGCGCGGTCACCCCCGCCTCGGCCAGCGCCTCGACGATGCCGTGCACGTCGGTGTTGTCGCCGTGCAGCCCTTCCTCGGAGAGGATCACGGTGTTGGCCACGCCCACCTGGAGGGCCAGCTCGGAGACGGTGTCGAGCAGCGGCAGCACGGCCCGCTTGAGCGGCATGGTCAGCGACAGCCCGCGCCAGGTGCCGTCCAGGTCGCCGATCAGGCCGGGCAGGGCGGCCTCGTCGCACTCGATCGCCTCGTAGTGCCACTCGTGCAGGCCCATGGCCCGGTGGGCCGCGCGGTGCAGGTACGGGGAGAGCGAGTGGACGATCGGCGATCCCAGCACCGCCGCCTTCAGCACCCGTTCACCTTGTTCCGCTCGTACTCGGCCTTGAGCGCGATGAAGTCGGACTCCAGCGAGGCGAACTTGGTGAGGCGTTTGCCAGGACAGGTGGTGACGAACCACACCCAGTCGCCCTTGGTGGGGTTGAGGGCCGCCTGGATGGCGTCGTCGCCGGGGTTGGCGATCGGACCGGGGGGCAGGCCCAGGCGCCGGTAGGTGTTGTAGGGCGAGGTGCTGTCCAGGTCCTTGGTGGAGGACTCGATGCCGTACTTGTTCAGCCCGTACATCACGGTGCTGTCCATCTCCAGCATGCGGGGCGGTTCCCCGTCGAGCCGGTTGTAGATGACGCGGGCCACCTTGCCCATGTCGTCCTTGGTACCGGACTCGGCCTGCACGATGCTGGCGATCGTCATGATCTCGTGCGGGGTGTGGCCGAGCTCCTTGGCCTTGGCCTGCAGGTCGTCCTTGTCGGCGGTCTGGTGGAAGCGGTCGACCATCGCGGTCAGCACGTCCGAGGCCGTCATCTTCGGCCTGATCTCGTAGGTGGCCGGGAAGGCGTAGCCCTCCAGCCTGCCCCGGGCGTACTGCGGCAGGCCGAGTTCCTCGCCGTCCTTGGCCGCCTGCTGGAACTCCCTGAGCGGCTTGCCGGTCTGCTTGGCGAGCTGCTTGAGGGTGTCGACCAGGCGCAGCCCCTCCTTGAGCGTGACCCGCTTCAGCAGCTGCTTGTCCGGGTCGAGCAGCTTCACGGCCTCGGCCGCCGACATCTGCTTGCGCATGGTGTACTCACCGGGCTGCAGGGCCGAGCTCTTGCCCGCCTGGCCCACGGCGTCGACGAAGGCCTTGGCGCTCTTCACCACGCCCTGTTCCTCCATGGTCTGCGCGATCTGGGAGGCGGTCTGGCCGTCCTTGATCTCCACGACGACCTCGCCGGACCCCTGACCGGTGTAGTCGTCGGGGGTCATCACGTCGCGCACCCAGGTGTAACCGTAGAAGCCCGCGGCGCCGATCCCGCCCAGCAGCACGATGATCGCGAGCATCGGGGCGAGGAACCGGCCACGGCTGCGGCGGCGCCTGCGCCGCCGGCCCCGGCGCTCACCGGGTTCGCGGCCCGAGGACGCGCGGGAGCCTCGGCGCGACCGACCTTCGTCGTCGGAGCCGACCAGGAAGTCCATATCGAGATCGTTCATAGAGACGCTGGCCAATCTCCCGCTGAGGACGGCCTGGCGTCAAGCGGGTCCGCCAAACCGGAGGGGGGCATCCTGCCGGACGTCCCACCTCCGCGGGAGTCGCCGTCCGGTCCGGGGACGCGGGACGCCGCTCGCGGCGGAACGGGGGGTGTTCCGCCGGGCATCAACGCTTCCCTAGGTATCTGTTCAGCTGTTCCCGGTATCTCACAAACTCACTCTCTTTGTCAGTGAATTTCGTGATTCTATGCTCCGGATCGGTAGTCACAAACCAGAACCAATCACCTTGATCTGGCTGGAGCGCCGCGATCAATGCCTTCTCCCCGGGGTTCGCGATGGGCCCGGGTGGCAGGCCGGGACGCAGGTAGGTGTTGTAAGGAGACCTCACCTCGGTGTCCTTCTGCGACACCTCCAGGGTCCTGCGCCGTTGCGCGTACAGCACCGTGGTGTCCAGCTGGAGGGGCGTCCCGGCCCTGATCCGGTTGTAGATCACTCTAGCGATCTTGGGGTAGTCCGGGTCCCGGCCGCCCTCGGCCTGCACGATGCTGGCCACCGTGACCGCCTCCAGCGGCGTCAGCCGCCTCCGCTCGGCCCTGCCCTCCAGGTCGAGGGCGGCGGCGACCTGTTTGTAACGTTCCACCATCGCGGCGAGCAGCTCGGGCGCGGTGGTGTCCTGCTCGATCTCGTAGGTGGCCGGGAACAGGAAGCCCTCGGCGCTCCCGGCGTACCGGGGCAGGTCCAGCGCCTCCTCGTCGGCCGCGGCCCTGACCAGGTCGCCACGGCGCAGGCCGGTGTCCTCGGCGAGCCGGTCGAGCAGTTCGGGCAGGCGCAGCCCCTCGGGGATCGTGACCGTGCGCACCATCCGCGAACCGGGCGCCGCCAGCAGGTCGAGCGCGGAGGCCGCGTCCATGCCCCTGCGCAGCCTGAAACGGCCCGGGTGCAGGGTGGCGGTCCTGGCCTGCTCCTCGGCCCGCCTGACGAACGCCCTGGCGCTCGCCACGACCCCGGCGTCGGCCAGCGTCCGGCCGATCTCGGCGGCGCTCGCGCCCGGGGAGATCTCCACCACGACCGTGCCCGACCCCGGCCCCTCGAAGTCGGCGGGGGCCAGGTAGGGGCGGATCACGATGAGCCCGGCGGTTCCCGCGGCGACCAGGAGCGCGGACGCCCCGGCCAGCAGCGGCCACACCGGCCGCGCCGGCCGCACCGGCCGCACCGCTCCCGGGCCGTTCACCGGACCTCCCCGCCGTCCGACGAGCGGCCCGCGGGCGGCGCCACCGGGCTGCCGGGGGGCCTGCCGGTGGCGCGCTCGGTGTCGAGCGCCGCCTGGAGCAGCACGATCGCGGCGGCCTGGTCGACCACGGCGCGCTGGTTCTTCGCTCGTACGCCGCTGGCCCGCAGGCCCTGCTGGGCGGTGACCGTGGTCAGCCGCTCGTCGATCAGCCGGACCGGGACGGGGGCCAGCCGCGCCGAGATCCTGCCCGCGAACTCCCGGGCCGCCTCGGCCGCCGGCCCCTCGCGGCCGGAGAGCGAGGTCGGCAGGCCGACCATCACCTCGACGACCTCGTACTCGGCCGCGATCTCCGCGAGCCGGTCGAGGTCGCCCTTGCCGCGCCGGACGGTCTCCACCGGCGTGGCCAGCAACCCCGAGGGGTCGCTGCGCGCCACGCCGATGCGGACCGAGCCGACGTCGACCCCGAGCCGGACACCGTTTCTCATCATCGTCCCCACCCTCGTGCCGTACCCGGCGCGGGGGTGTCGTCCCCCGTCAGGAGAGCGTCTGCGTGATCGACCGCTCCACGGCGGCGAGTGCGTCACCGATCTCCTCGGGGCGCACCCCGCCGCCCTGCGCGACGTCGTCCTTGCCGCCACCACCACCTCCGAGCGCCTTCGCGGCGACGCCGACCAGCAGCCCCGCCTTCAGGCCGCGGTCGCGTCCGGCCTCGTTCACCGCGGCGATGACGACCGGCCGGTCGCCGGGGACACCGGCGACGACGACGACCGCGGCGCGATCGCCCGGCAACCGTCCACGGACGTCCAGGGCGAGCTTACGCAGATCGTCCGGAGAGGTGCCATCAGGCGCGCGGTGTGTCACGACGGCGGCTCCGTGCAGATCACGGGCACTTTCCGCGATCTGCCCGGCTCCGGCGAGCGCCTGGGCCGAACGCAGGCCGGCCAGTTCCTTCTCCGCCGAGCGCAACCGGGTCACGATGCCCTCGATGCGCTCGGGCAGCTCCTCCCTGCGGGCCTTGAGCTGGTCCGAGAGCTGGGCGACGAGCACGCTCTCCTTGGCCAGGAAGCGGAAGGCGTCCAGCCCGACCAGGGCCTCCACGCGGCGCACGCCCGCGCCGATCGAGGCCTCGCCCAGCACCTTGACCAGGCCGAGCTGCCCGGAGCTGGCCACGTGGGTGCCGCCGCACAGCTCCCGTGAGTACTCGCCGACCTCGACGATGCGGACGGTGTCACCGTACTTCTCGCCGAACAGGGCCAGGGCGCCCATCGCGCGGGCCTCCGCCTGGGAGGTGTGGAAGGCGTTGACCCGCAGGTCGTTGATCAGGACGGCGTTGACCTCGTCCTCGACGTCGCGCAGCACGCTGGGCGGTACCGCGCCCGCGGCGGTGAAGTCGAAGCGGAAGCGGCCCGGCGAGTTCTCCGAGCCGGCCTGCGCGGCGGTCTCGCCCAGCGCGTTGCGGAAGCCGCGGTGCACCAGGTGGGTGGCGGTGTGGCTGCGCGAGATCGCCCGGCGCCGCTCGACGTCGATCTCGGCCTGGGCCTGGTCGCCCACCCGGATCTCGCCGGAGCGGACCTTGCCCCGGTGCACGACGACCCCGGGGACCGGGGACTGCACGTCCACGATCTCCACCTCGGCGCCGCCGGTGCGGATCACGCCCTGGTCCGGGAGCTGGCCGCCGCCCTCGGCGTAGAACGGGGTGCGGCCCAGCACCACCTCGACCGACGTGCCCGCGCCCGCGGCGGGCACCGGGGCGCCGTCCACCAGCAGGCCGATGACCTCGGCCTCGGCGGTCACCTGGTCGTACCCCAGGAACTCCACCTTGCCGGTCTTCTCCAGGAGCGTGCCGAAGATTGAGATGTCGGCGTTGCCGGTCTTCTTGGCGGCGGCGTCGGCCTTGGCCCGGTCGCGCTGCTCCTTCATCAGCCGGCGGAAGCCCTCCTCGTCGACCCGCAGCCCCTGCTCGGAGGCCATCTCCAGGGTGAGGTCGATCGGGAAGCCGTAGGTGTCGTGGAGCTGGAAGGCCTGGTCGGCGGCGAGCGTGGCGCGGCCCTTGCGCTTGGTCTCCTCGGCGGCCACGTCGAAGATCGCGGTGCCGGTGCGGAGGGTGCCCAGGAAGGAGGCCTCCTCGGCGTCGATGACGCCGTGGATCTGCGGGGCGTCGGCCTTGAGCTCGGCGTACTGCCGGCCCATCACCTCGACGGTCACCGCGGTGAGCTCGTGCATGTAGCGCTCCTCGCCCGCGCCGAGCAGGCGCAGGTTGCGGATGGCGCGGCGCAGGATGCGGCGCAGCACGTAGCCCCTGCCCTCGTTGGAGGGCAGCACCCCGTCGGCGACGAGCATGACGCCGGTCCTGACGTGGTCGGCGACCACGCGCAGCGACACGTCGGCGCGCCCGTCGCGGCCGTAGCGCGTCCGGGTGAGCTCCGCCGCCCGTTCGAGGATCTTGTACGTGGTGTCGATCTCGTAGATGTTGTCGACGCCCTGCAGGATCGCCGCCATGCGCTCCAGGCCCATGCCGGTGTCGACGCTCTTGGCGGGCAGCTCCCCGGCGATGTCGAAGTCGATCTTGCTGCGGACCGCGCTGAGCTGGAACTGCATGAAGACGTTGTTCCACACCTCGAGGTAGCGGTTCTCGTCCGCGATCGGGCCGCCCTCGCGCCCGTACTCGGGGCCGCGGTCGTAGTAGATCTCGCTGCACGGGCCGCCGGGGCCGGGCACGCCCATGTGCCAGTAGTTGTCGGCCAGGTCGCGGCGCTGGATGCGCTCGGCCGGGACCCCGGCCTTCCTCCAGATCTCGGCGGCCTCGTCGTCGTCGAGGTAGACCGTGGCCCACAGGCGGTCCTCGGGGAAGCCGAAGCCGCCCTCGGACTCGGGCCTGGTCAGCAGCTCCCAGGCGAAGGGGATCGCCTGGTCCTTGAAGTAGTCGCCGAAGGAGAAGTTGCCGAGCATCTGGAAGAAGCTGGCGTGCCTGGTCGTCTTGCCGACCTCGTCGATGTCGAGGGTCCGCACGACCTTCTGCGCGCTGGCGGCCCGCTTGTAGGGCGGCTTCTGCTGGCCCAGGAAGTAGGGCTTGAAGGGCACCATGCCCGCGTTGACCAGGAGCAGGGTCGGGTCCTCGGCGATGAGGCTGGCCGAGGGCACGACGGTGTGCCCACGCTCCTCGAAGAAGCGCAGGAAGCGGCGGGCGATCTCTGCCGAATCCATGTCAGCGGCCGTCCTTTACGTCGAAGTGATAGGGGTTTTCCACGGCGCTTTCCACGGTGTCGAGTCCGAACCGCGATCGCAACTCTGTTTCCCGCTCGGCCGCGCCCCGCCGGGTCTCACCGGCCAGGTCGCGCACCTGCTCCAGGGCGCCGGCGGCACCGTGCACGGCCCGGCGGGCCAGGTGGTCGGGGTGCAGCGCCTGGAGCTTGCGCATGACCCACACGGCGCCGAACGCGCCCAGTCCCATGTAGAACAGTCTGCGGATCATCGCCGCCTCCTCTCCAGGGCCGGCCGGGCGGCCACCGGGCGGCGCCGGGCGCCCAGTGCCCGGCGCAGGCCGTGGGTGAACGCCGCCACCTTGATCATCGGCCCGGTGACGAGGTTCTGGGTGACGTCACTGACCCTCGCGACATGCCCGCTGACCTGCTTGACGTCCTTGGTGATGGCCTCCAGGGCCACCAGTTGCCGGTTGGTCTCGCCGACGGCCGCCGAGACGTCCTCCAGCAGCGGGACGACGCGGTCGCCCAGTTGGGAGACCATCTTGGTGGTCTCGGTCAGCAACCGGATCAGCCTGACCAGGGCGACGGCCATGAAGCAGACCAGGATCGCCCAGGCCATCGCGGCGATCAGCCCGGCGACCTCTCCTGCGGTGAGCATTGCGGACCCGTCCCCTCATAGGTGACCCCGGCCGTGGTCGGGTGGAATGGCGAAACCCTATCGTGCCCGGGGTCGTCGCTCCCCGCTCACCGCGCGCCGGACGCGGGGCGGGTCACTCCCCGCGCAGGAAGGCGCGGATCCTGGACCAGCGGTCGGCGAAGGCCGCCTCGGCGCCGTGCCGGGTGGGGCGGTAGTAGCGCCGGTCCCGCAGCTCCTCGGGCGCGTACTCCTGCCGGACCAGGCCGTGCTCGAAGTCGTGGGGGTAGCGGTAGCCCTCGCCGTGCCCGAGCTTCCCGGCCCCGGCGTAGTGGGAGTCGCGCAGGTGCGCGGGGACGTGCCCGATGGCGCCGCGCCGCACGTCCGCCGAGGCCTCGCCGACAGCGGTGATCACCGCGTTGGACTTGGGGGCGAGCGCGCAGTGGATCACGGCCTGGGCCAGGTTGAGCCTGCCCTCGGGCATGCCGATGAGCTCCACCGCCTGGGCCGCGGCCACCGCCACCTGCAGGCAGGTGGGGTCGGCCATGCCCACGTCCTCGGAGGCGAAGACGACGATCCTGCGGGCGATGAACCGGGGGTCCTCCCCCGCCTCGATCATCCGGGCCAGGTAGTGCAGCGCGGCGTCGGCGTCGGAGCCCCGCATGCTCTTGATGAAACCGCTGATCACGTCGTAGTGCTGGTCGCCCTGACGGTCGTAGCGGACGGCGGCCTTGTCCACCGCGCGTTCCACCACCTCGACCGTGACCTCGCCGTCGGCGATCAGCGCGGCGGCCTCCAGGTAGGTGAGCGACCTGCGGGCGTCGCCGCCGGCCAGCCGGACCAGGTGCTCGGCGGCCTCGGGCGCCAGGCGGACCTTCCCGTCCAGGCCGCGCGGGTCGGCGACGGCGCGCTCCAGCACCGCGCGGACGTCGTCCTCCGACAGGGCCTGGAGGGTCAGCAGCAGCGAGCGCGACAGCAGTGGGGAGATGACGGAGAAGAACGGGTTCTCGGTGGTGGCGCCGATGAAGGTGACCCAGCGGTTCTCCACGGCGGGCAGCAGGGCGTCCTGCTGCGCCTTGTTGAAACGGTGGACCTCGTCGACGAACAGCACGGTCTGGCGGCCGGACATGCCCAGGTCCCTGCGGGCCTGCTCGATGGCCGCGCGGACCTCCTTGACCCCGGCCGAGACCGCCGACACCTCGACGAAGCGCCGCTTCGTGGCACCGGCCACCACGTAGGCGAGGGTGGTCTTGCCGGTGCCCGGCGGCCCCCACAGGAAGAGCGACATCGGCGCCTCGGCCTCGACGAGGCGGCGCAGCGGCGTGCCGGGGCCCAGCAGGTGCCGCTGGCCGATCACCTCGTCCAGGCCCCGGGGGCGCATCCGCACCGCCAGGGGCTCCTGGCCGCGGTGGGCCTCCTCGGCCGCCGCGTCGAACAGGCTGTCCACGCCTGAGACAGTACCGCCGCCCGGCGCGCCTCAGCTCCCCCAGACGGCGACGGCGCCGCTGTGCCCGGCCCTGACCACGTAGTAGACGGCCACCACGGCCAGGATCACGGTCAGCCCCGAGACGGCCGTCACGAGCGGGCGGCCGAACCTGTCGCCTCGGCAGACGTGGACCAGGGCCGCGGACGCGACGCCGAGGCCGAGGGCGACGAACAGCAGGGGGGTGCCGAAAGCGGCGTGCTCGTTGATGAGCTCCCCCATCTCGCCGCTCGCGGAGGAGAAGCGTCCGGCCTGCAGGCTCTCACCGCTCTGCCGGGCCGCGAACACGCTCAGCGGCACGATCGGGGCGAGCCCGGCCACCGCCCAGGCGAGCGAGCGCCGGGTGCGGGGCGCCAGCGCGTACACGGTGGCGAGCACCGCGAGCAACGGGGTGAGGACCACCGCGGCGTGGACGATCAAGGGGTGCGGGGGCAGGCCGAGGATCTCGTCGAACATGGGAGGCTCCGGTGGTACGTGGTTCGTCGTCGGTAGGTAGGGATCCCACCATGGACCGGCTATGGGGAGCGTGAGGGGACCATGTCTCGTCCCCTGTGACCGTCCGGCACCACTGGGCGAATTTCACCACTTACGTGAAGCACATATCGGGGCCGGTACTCTTTCGCCAGTCCACACATCATGTAACAGCAATCCTGGAGGACATAGCGGTGAGCGCCGAGGACCGCCAGAGCCGACTGGCTCGGGAACACAGGGAGCGGCAGGCGAAGCGTGCTGAGCAGCAGACCGGCACGTCGAAGCGGAACGCCGTCATCGGAACGGTCGCCGCGCTCGTTGTGGCGGGCGGGCTGGTGGCCGGTGTGACCCTCCTGGGAGACGACGACGACAGGGGCACGGCCGCAGCCGCCACGACGTCGCCGTCCGCGTCGAGCACCCCCACCCCGGCGGTGACGCCCAGCACGAGCGCCCCGGCCGCGCCGGCCAACACGAGCTGCTCCTACCGCAAGGACACCAGCGGCAGCCCGATGAAGTTCGTGGGCATGCCGCCGAAGAAGCCGAACCTGAAGCTCAAGACCATGACGATCACCACCAACCACGGTGTCGTCGAGATCGAGCTGGCGACCGCGCAGGCGCCGTGCACGATCAACTCCTTCGCCTTCCTGGCCAAGAAGAACTTCTTCGACGGCAACAAGTGCCACCGCCTGGCGACTCCCGAGAGCGCCGGGGTGGGCCTGCTGCAGTGCGGCGACCCGCAGGCCAAGGCCGACGGCAAGAACCCCACCGACGGTCAGGGCAGTTCGGGCTACGTCTACGACAACGAGAACATGGAGGGGGCCATGTACACCAAGGGCGTGGTCGCCGTGGCCCAGGCTCCCGACGCCGTCAACCAGAACGGCAGCCAGTTCTGGATCTCGATGGCCGACGACACCAACCAGGTGGAGAAGGCCTACACGCCCTTCGGCTTCGTCCGCAAGGGCATGGACGTCCTGGAGAAGATCTACACGGGCGGATGGATCGAGAACCCCGACGACATCACCGGCGACGGCGGCGCCACCGCCCCCAAGCTGCCGGTGGTCATCAAGGACGTGAAGCTCTCCTAGCGGGCCTCCGCGGCGACACGTCGGTCCCGGACGATCGCCGCGGCATCGCATCGCCGTACCGCCGCATCGCCGGACACCACGGACGCCCCGGAGGCCGGAAGGCCCACCCGGGGCGTTTCCGTGTCCTCCGATCCTGCGTACCGCCGGTCCTCCACCTCCTTCGTGCCGTCCTCGTGTCCTTCGCGTCCGCCGGTCCGCGCCCCCGGCCCGGCGGCGCCGTGCCCGTTCCCGAGGCGACGGGGCCGAGGACCGGACGGGGGCGCTCAGAGCGTCCGTACGGCACGGGCGAGGCCCGCCGGGCTTTGAGGGTCAGGGCACGCGGTAGGGGAGCCCGGGGCGGCCTGGGCGCCCGGACGGGCCACCTGGACCACCTGGGACCTGGCAGGACGCCCGGGGCCGCGAACCTGAGAAAATCGTGATCACGGAAGGGCCGTGATCCCGGTCACAGTCGCCCGGCGCCCTCCTTGGCGCGACCAGACTCGAGACAGGTCCCGGTCCACCTCACGAGGGAGCACCCGATGGCGGAGAAGCTGCGCGGCGAGTTCGTGTTCGATCCCGAGTTCGGCAGGAATCCCTACGCGACCTACGCCGCGCTCCGCGAGAAGGGACCCGTGCACGCCGTGAGGTCCCACACGGGCAGGGAGGACTTCCTGGTCGTGGACTACGAGCACGGCCGCGCGGCGCTCGCCGACCCGAGGCTGGCCAAGGACTTCAGGCACGGCGCCGCCTCACCCCAGCGACGCGGCACCACCGGTGGCGCCGAGGGCACGGGCGCCCCTGGCGGTACGGGGGGCACCGGCGGCCCGCAGAACCCAGGGGGCTCAAGCGGTTCGGGGAGCTCAAGCGGCTCAGGGGGCTCGGAGGGCTCGGAGGGCTCGGCCGCGAGCAACCCGCTGCTCGACAGGAACCTGCTCAACTCCGACCCGCCGGACCACACCCGGCTGCGCCGCCTGCTCTCCCGGGCCTTCACCCCGCGGCGCACCGAGAGCCTGCGCCCCCGGATCCAGGAGATCGCCGACGGGCTCGTCGACGCCATGGCGGGCAGGGAACGGGCCGACCTGCTCGACGAGTACGCCTTCCCCCTGCCCATCGTGGTGATCTGCGAGCTGCTCGGCATCCCGGCCGGGGACCGCGACGACTTCCGCGCCTGGTCGACGACGCTGGTCAGCGCCGCCCTGACCGAGGAGGACGTCCGACGCCGGTCCGCCGCCAACAGGGACATCCACGCCTACTTCGCCGAGATCATCGCCGCGCGCCGGGCCGAGCCCAGGGACGACATGGTCAGCGCGCTGGTGTCCGCCCGCGACGAGCGGGAGCTGCTCAGCGAACCGGAGCTGATCTCCGCGCTCACGCTGCTGCTCGTCGCCGGGCACGAGACCACCGTCAACCTGATCGGCAACGGCGTTCTGGCCCTGCTGACCCATCCCGGACAGCTCCGGCTGCTGCGGGAGCGGCCCGAGCTGCTGCCCTCGGCGATCGAGGAGTTCCTGCGCTACGAGGGCCCGGTGGAGCGGGCGACCCTGCGCTTCGCCGCCGAGGACATGGAGATCGGGGGCGTGGCGGTCCCGCGGGGCTCCGTGGTACACGTCGCCCTCGGGGCGGCCGACCGGGACCCGCGCGCCTTCACCGCTCCCGACGTCCTCGACATCACCCGCGCCGACAACCACCACCTGGCCTTCGGGCACGGCATCCACTTCTGCCTGGGCGCGCACCTGGCCCGCCTGGAGGGCCGGATCGCCTTCGAGACGCTGCTGCGCCGGCTGCCCGGCCTCCGCCTCGCCTGCGCGCCCTCCGAGCTCTCCTGGCGCGGGAACGGCTCGATCATCCGCGGTCTGCGGAGCCTGCCCGTCTCCTTCTGACGGGAACTCCCGCCCGGAGCGGGCTCCGGGCGGAAGTGTCCCGGCACGGGTGCCGGGCCGGGCCGGGTCGGTCGGGCGGACCAGACCGGGCCGGTCGGGCCGGGTGGGGCGGGCCGGGTCAGGCGCCGGTCTTGGGCCTGCCGTCGACGCCGGCCTCCTTGCGCTGAGCGGCCGTGATCGGGGTCGGCGCGCCGGTCAGCGGGTCGAAGCCGGAGGCCGTCTTGGGGAAGGCGATGACGTCGCGGATGGAGTCGCCGCCCGCGAGCAGCATGCAGATCCGGTCCCAGCCGTAGGCGATGCCGCCGTGCGGCGGCGGGCCGTAGGTGAACGCCTCCAGCAGGAAGCCGAACTTGTTCTCCGCCTCCTCCTTGGAGATGCCGAGCACGTCGAAGACGCGCTGCTGCATCTCGGCGCGGTGGATACGGATCGAACCGCCGCCGATCTCCATGCCGTTGCAGACCATGTCGTAGGCGTAGGCGAGGGCCTCGCCGGGACGGTCCTGGAAGGTGTCGGCCCACTCGGGCCTGGGACCGGTGAAGGGGTGGTGGACCGCGGTCCAGCCGCCCTCGCCGTCCTCCTCGAACATGGGGGCGTCGACGATCCACAGGAAGTTCCACGCCGACTCGTCGATCAGGCCGCAGCGACGGCCGATCTCCAGGCGGGCCGCGCCGAGCAGGTCGCGGGAGGCGGAGGGGGCGCCGGCCGCGAAGAAGATCGCGTCACCGGGCGCGGCGCCCACCTCGGCGGCCAGGCCGGCCGCCTCGGTCTCGGACAGGTTCTTGGCGACCGGGCCGCCGAGCGTGCCGTCCTCGCCCACCAGCACGTACGCCAGGCCCTTGGCCCCGCGCGACCTGGCCCACTCCTGCCAGCCGTCCAGCTCCTTGCGGGTCTGCGAGGCGCCACCCGGCATGACCACGGCGCCCACGTACGGCGCCTGGAAGACCCGGAAGGTGGTGTCGGCGAAGAACCGCGTCATCTCCACGAGCTCCTGGCCGAAGCGCAGGTCGGGCTTGTCGGAGCCGTAGCGGGCCATGGCGTCGTGGTAGGTCATCCGGGGCAGCGGCACCGGCAGCTCGTAGCCGACGGTCTCCTTCCAGATGCGCCCGATCAGCGCCTCGCCCAGGGCGATGACGTCGTCCTGGTCCACGAACGACATCTCGACGTCGATCTGGGTGAACTCCGGCTGCCGGTCGGCGCGCAGGTCCTCGTCGCGGTAGCACTTGGCGAGCTGGTAGTAGCGCTCCAGGCCGGCCACCTGCAGGAGCTGCTTGAACAGCTGCGGCGACTGGGGCAGGGCGTACCAGTTGCCCGGCTGCAGGCGGACCGGGACCAGGAAGTCGCGGGCGCCCTCCGGGGTGGAGCGGGTCAGCGTCGGGGTCTCCACGTAGGTGAACCCGTGCTCGTTCATCACCTCGTGGGCCAGGTAGGTGGCCCGGGAGCGGGTGCGCATGGCACGCGCGACCTGCGGGCGGCGGATGTCGAGGTAGCGGTACTTGAGCCGGGCCTCCTCCGAGACGCCCGTGCCGCCCTCGATGGGGAACGGCAGCGGCGCCGACTCGCTGAGCACCTCGACCTCGGAGGCGACGACCTCGATCCGGCCGGTGGCCAGATCGGGGTTCTCGTTGCCCTCGGGGCGGACCCGCACCTCGCCGACGACCTTGACGCAGTACTCGGCGCGCAGGCCGTGGGCGTCGTCCTCCTCGCGGAAGACCACCTGCGCGGAGCCGGAGGCGTCGCGCAGGTCGATGAAGACCACGCCGCCGTGGTCGCGGCGCCGCGCCACCCACCCGGCGAGCGTCACCTGCTGCCCGGCGTGCTCCTCGCGCAGCGATCCCGCTTCGTGCGTGCGGATCATTTGTCCAGTCTCTCCTTCAACGTGGTGACGATCTCGTCGAGCGGCACGGCGGCCTGGTCCCCGCTGGCCAGGTCCTTGACCTGGGCGACCCCCGCGGCGATGTCCCGCTCGCCGAGGATCACCGCGTGGCTCGCCCCGGAGCGGTCCGCGCCCTTCATGGCGCCCTTGACACCCTTGCCGCCGAACGACATGTCGGCGGCAAGGCCGGCCCGGCGCAGCTCGGCGACGAGGAGGAACATCCGGCGGCGCGCCTGCTCGCCCAGCGGCACACCGTACACCTGGACGCGCGCCTCGGTGCCCTCGGCCCCGAACAGGCCCTCGGCCTCCATGGCCAGGACCGTGCGGTCGACGCCGAGCGCCCAGCCGACGCTGGGCAGGGGCGGGCCCCCGAGCATCTCGCTCAGCCCGTCGTAGCGTCCCCCGCCGCCCACCGCGGACTGGGAGCCGAGCCCGTCGTGGACGAACTCGAACGTGGTGCGCGTGTAGTAGTCCAGGCCGCGGACCAGCCGGGGGTCGTCGGTGTAGGCGACGCCGGAGGCGCTCAGCAGGGAGCGGACCTCCTCGTGGTAGGCCTCGCACGCCTCGCACAGGTGGTCGACGACCAGCGGCGCCTCCTTGAGCTGGGCCTGCACCTCGGGGCGCTTGTCGTCGAGCACGCGCAGCGGGTTGAGCTCGATGCGCTGCCGGGTGGGCTCGTCGAGGTCGAGGCCGCGCAGGAACTCCTGGAGGGCGGCCCGGTAGACGGGGCGGCACACGGCGTCGCCCAGCGTGTTGACCAGCAGCCGGACGCCGGTGAGGCCCAGCGCGGCGTAGCCGTCGACGGCCAGCAGGATCAGCTCGGCGTCCAGCGCCGGGTCCTCCGAGCCCAGCGCCTCGGCGCCGACCTGCGAGAAGTGGCGGTAGCGGCCCTTCTGGGCCCGCTCGTAGCGGAACTGGCTGCCCGAGTACCACAGTTTGACCGGGAGCTGCCCGTTGTGCAGGCCGTGCTGGAGCACCGCCCGCACCACCGAGGCGGTGCCCTCCGGGCGCAGGGTGATGGAGCGGCCGCCCTTGTCCTCGAAGGTGTACATCTCCTTGGAGACGATGTCGGTGGACTCGCCGACCCCGCGGACGAAGAGCGCGGTGTCCTCGAAGACCGGGGTCTCGATGTAGCCGTACCCCGCCCGGCGGGCGGGCGCGGTCAGTGCCTCACGCACCGCCAGCGCCCGTTCGGAGCGCGGCGGAAGCCAGTCGAAGGTGCCCTTGGGCGCCTGCAAAGTCATTGTCTAAAGTCCCCTGCCGGGGCCGCCGTCGTGCCGTACGTCCGCGGGATCGGCTCCCGCGGCCCTCTCCGCCTCCGCGAGGTAGGGATTGCCGGCACGCTCTTGGCCGATCGTGGTCTGTGGTCCGTGGCCGGGCAGCACGACCGTCTCCGCCGGCAGCGGCAGGCACTTGGCCGCCAGGCTGCGCAGGATGGTCGGGTAGTCGCCGCCCGGAAGGTCTGTGCGGCCGATGGAGCCGGCGAACAGCAGGTCGCCCGAGAACATCACGTCCGGGATCTCCTCGGTGGCGGGCAACCTGAACGTCACCGACCCCCGGGTATGGCCCGGGGCGTGGTCGACGGTGAGCTCCAGGCCCGCCAGCCGCAGCACCTCGCCGTCGGCGAGCTCGCGCACGTCGTCGGGCTCGGTGAAGGTGAGCCCGCCGAACATCTGCTGCTTCGCCGACAGCGACAGTCCCTTGCCCGGGTCGGAGAGCAGGTCGCGGTCCTCCGGGTGGATCCACGCGGGGACGTCACGCGCGCCGCAGACCGGGGCGACCGACCACATGTGATCGATGTGCCCGTGGGTGACCAGCACCGCGACCGGCTTGAGCCGATGCTCGCGCAGCAGGTCGTCGAGGTCGCCGACGGCGTTCTGACCGGGATCGACGACCACGCACTCCTCTCCCGCGGCGGGAGCGACGACGTAGCAGTTGGTCTGGAAGGACCCTGCGGGAAAGCCGGCGATGAGCATCTGCCTCAGCTGATCTCGTCAAGAATGCGGATGGGAATGTAACCGAAGGGTACCGGTGCGGGTCGGCGGGCTGCGAACCATTACCCATTGGCCGATACGATTCGCCCACCTCATTAAGTACTACTCGGCACTCGGGAGGGCGAAGCGGTGAGCGGCAAGGACCGTCAGAAGCAGTTGGCGCGCGAGCACTACGAGCGGCAGATGCAGCGGCGTCTCGAACGCGAGGCCAAGTCGAAGCGCAACGCGATCATCGGTACCACCGTGGCCGCCGTGGTCGTCGTGGGAGGCGTGATCGCCGCCACCACCCTGCTCGGAGGCTCCGACACGACGGCGACCGCCACCTCCGAGCCGGCACCGTCGCCGAGCTCGTCGGCGTCGGAGGCGGCCGGGGAGACCGGGGCGCAGCCGACGAAGTTCGACCCGGCGGCGGGCACCTGTGGCTACGCCGCCTCCCCCGGCGGCGCGGTCAAGGACGTGGGCCTGCCCCCGGCGAAGGTCGACAAGAGCCCGAAGAAGATGACCCTCAAGACCAACCTGGGCGACATCGTCATCGAGGTGTCGGCGGAGAAGACGCCCTGCACGGTCAACTCCTTCGCCTTCCTGGCGAAGAAGAACTACTTCAACGGCTCCAAGTGCCACCGGCTGGGCTCCGACCAGTTCCCCATGCTGCAGTGCGGCGACCCGCTGGCCAAGGCCGACGGCAAGAACCCCACCGACGGCCAGGGCGGTCCCGGCTACCGCTTCGTCAACGAGAACCTCGAGGGGGCCAAGTACACCCGCGGCGTCGTGGCCATGGCCAACAGCGGCCCCGACACCAACGGCAGCCAGTTCTTCATCGTCTACGGCAACGCCCCGCTGACGCCGGACTACACACCGTTCGGTACGGTCACCAAGGGTCTGGAGATCCTCGACAAGGTGAACAAGGCCGGGTTCATCACCCCGGGAGGCGACGGCACCGGAGCACCGAAGGAGACCGTCGAAATCAAAGACGTGACAATGTCCAGCTAGAGCTGACGTAATACATACAAGGGGCGACAAGTCCCGAAAGGCTGATGAAAGTGCGGGAGGACACGGTGAGCACCGACCCGTGGGGCCGGGTAGACGACGACGGCACCGTCTACGTACGTACGGCCGAGGGCGAACGGGCCGTCGGGTCCTGGCAGGCCGGCGAACCGGAGGAGGCCCTTGCCTACTTCCATCGCAAGTTCGACGAGCTGGCCGGTCAGGTGGCCCTGCTGGAGCAGCGGGTCCGCGGCACCGACCTGCCGCCCGCCCAGGCCGAGGCGACCATCGTCAAGCTCCGTGAGGCGATCACCGACGCGCACGCCGTCGGCGACCTGGACGCGCTGCTGACCCGCCTGGGCGCCCTCACCGAGCTGGTCGCCCAGCGCCGGGAGGAGGTCAAGGCCGCCCGTGACGTGGCCAGGGCCGAGGCCAAGGGCATCAAGGAGCGGATCGTCGCCGAGGCCGAGCGCATCGCCGAGGACACCACCCACTGGAAGACGGGGGGTGAGCGGCTGCGCCAGCTGATCGAGGAGTGGAAGGCCGCCGAGCGCATCGACCGGGTGACCGAGGCCGCCCTGTGGAAGCGCCTGTCGGCGGCCCGCACGGCCTTCGCCAAGCGGCGCAAGGCCTACTTCGCCGGGCTGGACGAGCAGCGCGAGGGGGTGCGCTCGGCCAAGGAGCGCATCGTCGCCGAGGCCGAGGAGCTGGCCTCGTCCACCGACTGGGGCACCACCGCGTCGGCCTACCGCGAGCTGATGCAGCAGTGGAAGAACGCGGGCCGGGCCTCCCGTGAGGTGGAGGACGAGCTCTGGGGCCGCTTCAAGGGTGCCCAGGACCGGTTCTTCCAGGCGCGCTCGGCCGTCTTCGCCGAGCGCGACGCCTCGCTGGCCGCCAACGCGGAGGTCAAGGAGCAGCTGCTGACCGAGGCGGAGAAGATCCTCCCGGTCACCGACGCCCGGGCGGCCCGCGGTGCCCTGCGTGCCCTCCTGGAGCGCTGGGAGGCGGCCGGCGCGGTCCCGCGCGAGCAGCGCGACCGCCTGGAGGGCGGCCTGCGCAAGATCGACGAAGCGGTCCGCAAGGCCGAGGAGGCGGAGTGGAAGCGCTCCAACCCCGAGGCACGCGCCCGCGCCCAGACCACCGTCGACCAGTTGCGCAAGTCCATCGCCCAGCTGGAGACCCGCCTGGCCAAGGCCAGGGAGGCCGGCAAGGACAAGGACGTCAAGGACGCCGAGGAGGCGCTGACCGCCCGCCGTTCCTGGCTGGAGGAGGCCGAGCGCACGCTCGCCGAGTTCTCCTGACCGTCCCGGTGTCCTCCTGACCCCTCGGCGCCACGTCCGCCCGGACGTGGCGCCGAAGGGGCCTGCCGGGGGCCCAGGAGGCGTGGAGGGTGGACCGGGCCCGGGGGCCCTCAGGAGCCGGCGCCGCTGACCCGGTAGACGTCGTAGACGCCCTGGATGTTGCGGACCGCCTTCAGCACGTGCCCCAGGTGCTTGGGGTCGCCCATCTCGAAGGTGAACCTGCTGATCGCCACCCTGTCCCTGGACGTCGTCACCGACGCGGACAGGATGTTGACGTGCTGGTCGGAGAGCGTGCGGGTCACGTCGGAGAGCAGGCGGGGCCGGTCCAGCGCCTCGACCTGGAGGGCCACCAGGAAGACCGAGTCGTCCGCGGCGGACCAGGCGACCTCGACCAGGCGGTCGGGCTCGGAGGTGAGCTGGTCCATGTTCGGGCAGTTGGTGCGGTGTACCGAGACGCCGTGCCCGCGGGTGACGAAACCCACGATCTCGTCGCCCGGGACCGGGGTGCAGCACCGCGACAGGCGTACCCAGACGTCGGAGTCGCCCGCGACGACCACCCCGGCTCCGCCGCTGCCGCGCGGACGGCCGCGCAGCTTGGTGGGCACGGAGGTCTCGGCGATGTCCTCCTCGGCGCCCTCCACTCCCCCGAAGGACGTCACGAGCTTCTGCACGACCGTCTGAGCGGCGATGTGGCTCTCCCCGACGGCCGCGTACAGCGCCGAGACGTCCGGGTAGCGCAGGTCCCTGGCGAGGGCCAGGAGGGACTCTCCCGACATCAGGCGCTGCAGCGGCAGACCCTGCTTGCGCATGGCGCGGCCGATCGCCTCCTTGCCCGCCTCGATCGCGGTCTCGCGGCGCTCCTTGGAGAACCACTGGCGGATCTTGTTGCGGGCCCGGCCGGACTTGACGAACTTCAGCCAGTCGCGTGACGGCCCGGCGTCCGGCGACTTGGAGGTGAAGATCTCCACGGTGTCGCCGTTGCCCAGCCTCGACTCCAGGGGCACCAGGCGGCCGTTGACCCGGGCGCCGATGCAGCGGTGGCCGACCTCGGTGTGCACGGCGTAGGCGAAGTCGACCGGCGTCGCGCCCTCCGGCAGCGCGATCACCTGGCCCCGGGGCGTGAAGACGTAGACCTCGGAGACCGACAGGTCGAACCGGAGCGACTCCAGGAACTCCCCCGGGTCGGCGGTCTCCTTCTGCCAGTCGAGGAGCTGGCGCAGCCAGGCCATGTCGCTGGCGGGCTTCAGCTTCGCCCCGGCGGGACCGGAGGTGGTCGTGTCCTCCTTGTACTTCCAGTGCGCGGCCACGCCGTACTCGGCCCTGTGGTGCATGCCGTTGGTGCGGATCTGCAGCTCGACCGGCTTGCCCTCGGGGCCGATGACCGTGGTGTGCAGCGACTGGTACATGTTGAACTTGGGCATCGCGATGTAGTCCTTGAACCGGCCGGGCACCGGGTTCCACCGCGCGTGAATCGTTCCCAGCGCCGCGTAGCAGTCGCGGACCGTGTCGACCAGGACCCGGATGCCCACCAGGTCGTAGATGTCGTCGAAGGCGACGTCCCTGGCGATCATCTTCTGGTAGACGGAGTAGTAGTGCTTGGGGCGGCCCTTGACGGTCGCGCGGATCTTCGCGTCCCGCAGGTCCCCGGAGACCTTCTCGATGACCTCCTGCAGGAACAGGTCCCGGCGCGGGGCGCGCTCGGACACCATGCGGGCGATCTCGTCGTAGCGCTTGGGGTAGAGCATGGCGAACGCGAGGTCCTCCAGCTCCCACTTGATGGTGTTCATGCCCAGCCGGTGGGCGAGCGGCGCGAAGATCTCCAGCGTCTCGCGGGACTTCTGGTGCCGCTTGTGCTCGGGCAGGTAGCGCATGGTGCGCATGTTGTGCAGCCGGTCGGCGAGCTTGATCACCAGCACCCGGATGTCACGGGACATCGCCACGACCATCTTGCGCACGGTCTCGGCCTCGGCCGCGTCACCGAACTTGACCTTGTCGAGCTTGGTGACGCCGTCGACCAGCAGGGCGATGTTGTCGCCGAAGTCCGAGCGCAGCTCGTCCAGGCCGTAGGCGGTGTCCTCGACGGTGTCGTGCAGCAGCGCGGCGCAGAGCGTCTCGTCGTCGGTCCCGAGCTCGGCGAGGATCGTCGCCACCGCCAGCGGGTGGGTGATGTACGGGTCGCCGCTCTTGCGCTTCTGGTCGCGGTGGTGGTGGGCGGCCACGTCGTAGGCGCGCTCGATGAGCCGCAGATCCGCCTTCGGATGGGTCGCGCGGACCGTCCGGAACAGCGGCTCCAGGACCGGATTCATGCCGCCACCCCATTGTCCCCCAAGACGCGCGAGCCTTCGCCTTACCGCCGGCTTCTCCTCGGCGGTTCCGGACATGGTGGAACCGGCGTCGCCTGCGGGGGCGGCCGTCTCGGGACCACCGCCGCCGGCGGTCGTGTCGGGGACGACCACATCACGGGGCACTCAGACTCCCTACGTTCGAGTCCAGATCCTTCAGTGTATCCAGACCGAGTTGTGTGCATTCGTCCGCGGGGTCGATCAGACGACGACGAGGGAGCGCACCTCGACGTCGGTCAGGCGCTCGCGTCCCTCGAGGAAGGCCAGCTCCATGAGCACGGCGAGGGCGACGACCTCGGCGCCCGCCCTGCGGACCAGCTCCACCGCCGCCCGTGCCGTGCCGCCGGTGGCGAGCACGTCGTCGACGATCAGGACCCGCTCCCCGGGGGCGAACGCGTCCCGGTGGACCTCGATGACGGCGGAGCCGTACTCCAGATCGTAGGACTCCTCGTGCGTCTCAGAGGGCAGTTTGCCTTTCTTGCGTACCGGGACGAACCCCACGCCCGCCCGCAGGGCGGCCGGGGCGGCCAGGATGAAGCCCCTGGCCTCGATTCCCGCGATCTTGTCCACCTCGTACATCCCGGCCAGTTCCTCGATCACCGCGGCGAACACGGCCGGGTCGGCGAGCAGCGGGGTGATGTCCTTGAACAGCACCCCGGGTTTCGGGTAGTCGGGCACGTCACGGATGCGGCCGAGGATGAGGCTGCTCAGTTCGGTCATGGGGACTCTCCTTGGGCGAGGGGCGGCGAGGGCGGCGAGGGCGGCGCCGAGGGTGACGGCGACGGCGGAGGTGACGGAAGGCGCGTCGGGGGCGAGGACGGCGGGGAAGAGGCCGGGTCGGTCCGGGAAGACGAACGCCTCCGCTCCCTGCGCGGGGAGCGGAGGCGCGGACTGCCCGGAGCTACCTCTTCTTGCGTTTGTCGCCGGACGGCGTGCTCGCGCGGGTGGCCCCGCCGCCGCCGGCGGCCGTGGCGGTACCTCCGCCGCCCCCACCGCCCCCGGCTCCCGCGGTGACCGGCTGGCGCGTGGCCGCCTTCACCCCGGAGCCGGCGTGCGAGGAGAGCCTGCGGGCGATCGCCTGGTAGCGCGGCTCGCGCTCCTTCAGCGTGACCAGCAGCGGCGTCGCCACGCAGAGCGAGGAGTAGGTGCCGACGAGCATGCCGACGAACAGCGAGAGCGACAGGTCCTTCAGCGTGCCGGCGCCGAACAACGTGGTGCCGATGAACAGGATCGCCGCGACCGGCAGGATCGCCACCAGGGTGGTGTTCAGCGACCGGATCAGCGTGTGGTTCAGCGCGTTGTTGGCGGCCTCGGTGTAGGTCATCTTGGAGGTCGTGCCGAGCTTGGCGGTGACCTCCTTGATCATGTCGAACACGACGACGGCGTCGTAGAGCGAGTAACCCAGGATCGTCAGGAAGCCCAGCACGGTGGACGGGGTGACCTCGAACCCGGACCAGGCGTAGACACCGGCGGTGATCACCAGGTCGTGCAGCAGGGCCACGACCGCGGCCAGCGCCATCTTCCACTCGAAGGCCATCGTCAGGTACAGGATGATCGCCAGCATGAAGACGATCAGTCCGATGACGGCCTTGTTGGCCACCTGGCCACCCCAGGAGCCGCCGATCACCTGCAGGGTGACGTCGTTCTGCCTGATCCCGAACTCGTTCGCCACCGCCTTCTGCGCCGCGGTGACCCGCTCGGCCGGGAGGGTCTCGGTGGTGACCCGCCAGCCGTTGTTGGTCGTCTGGGCGATGACCTGGTGGGCGCCGGCCTCGGCGAAGGTGCCGCGCACCTGCTCGATGGTGGCGGCCGGGGCCTTGAACGAGAAGACCGACCCGCCCTTGAACTCCACGCCCAGGTTGAGGCCGTTGAAGACCAGACCCGCGATGGAGACCACCAGCAGGAGGCCGGAGAGGCTGTACCAGAGCTTCTGGCGGCCGACGAAGTCGACGTTGACCTCGCCCCGGTACAGCCGGCGCGCGATGCCGGACATCATGCCTCCTGCGGAACGGTCTTGGGTGCGACGGCGGTCTCGCTCATGCGCTCGGCGTCGAGACCGGAGAGCCTGTGGCCCCTGGCGAAGAACTTCAGCCTCGCCAGCAGCGCGATGAACGGCTTGGTGAACATGAACACCACCGCGATGTCGATGAGGGTGGTCAGGCCCATCGCGAAGGCGAACCCGGCCACGCCGCCGACCGCCAGGAAGTACAGCACCAGGGCGGCGATGAACATGACCGCGTCGGCGATGAGGATCGTGCGCCGGGCACGGACCCAGGCGACCTCGATGGCCGTGCGCAGCGAGCGCCGGCCCTCCTTCATCTCGTCACGGATGCGTTCGAAGTAGACGATGAACGAGTCCGCGGTGATACCGATCGACACGATGAGGCCGATGATGTGCGGCAGCGAGAGGCGGAAGCCCGCGAACGTGCCGAGCAGCACCACGGCCTGGTAGGTCACGATCGACGCGACCAGCAGGCTCAGCACCGAGACGACGCCCAGGCCGCGGTAGTAGAGCATCGAGTAGACCACGACCAGCAGCAGGCCGATCGCGCCCGCGATGAGGCCGCCGCGCAGCTGGTCGGCGCCCAGGATGGAGGAGACCTCCTCGATGGCGCCCTGCTTGAACTTCAGCGGGAGCGCGCCGTACTTGAGCTGGTTGGCCAGTTCGTCGGCGGTCACCTGGGTGAAGCTGCCGGAGATCTGCGCCCGGCCGCCGGTGATGGGCTCCTGGATGACGGGGGCGGAGATGACCACGCCGTCGAGGACCATGGCGACCTGGTTGCGCGGGGCCTGCGAGTTGAAGGCGGTGGTGGTGACCTTCGACCACTGGTCGGGGCCCTGGCCCTTGAAGGAGAGCTGGACGAGCCACTCACCGGTGGTCTGCTCGACACCCGAGGAGGCGGTGTCGATCGAGGTGCCGGTGACGGCCGCCTTCTCCAGGATGTACTTGGCGGCGCCGTCGGCGCTGCAGCCGACGTACTGCTTGTCCGGGGCGTCCTGGGCGCCCTTGCCGGCGTCCTTGGAGCAGTCGAGCGTCTCGAACTGCTTGAGGGCCGCCGGGTCGATGCCGGTGGTGTCCATGCCGGCCGCCGGGTCGGCGGGCGCGGTGGGCGCGGTGGGCATGGTGCTCGGCGGGGCGGTGGGCGCGGCACTGGCTCCCGGGGTGGCGCTCGCGTCCGGCCTGGCCGACGCCCCGTCACGGCCGGGCTCGGCCGAGGGGGGGGCGGCGGGGGCCGGGGTGGCGGCGGAGCCCGCCCGGGTCAGCGCCGACGACAGGGCACGACCGGCCGGTGTGGCCCCGGTGTCGGGGGCGGCGGTCGCGTCCGGCTTCGGGGTCGCGGACCCGCCGGGCTCGGCCTTCTTGTCGCCCTTGCCCGACGTCGTGGGCGACGGGGACGGGGTCGGCGCCTGGGTGGACAGCTGTCCCGGGGGCGCGGGGGAACCGGACCCGACCGCCAGCACCTGGCGGAACCTCAGCTCCGCGGTGGTGCCGACCAGCTTGACGACCTCCTCCTGACCCACGCCGGGGACGGAGATGAGGATGTTGTCACCGGCCTTGGCGACCTCGGCGTCGGAGATGCCGGTGCCGTTCACCCGGTCCCGGATGATGTTCACGGCGAGGTTGAGGCTCTCGTCGGTGGGAGGGCCTCCGGTGGCCGTGACGGGCTGCAGCGTCACTGTCGTGCCGCCGGCGAGGTCGAGGCCGTACTCGGGGGTGTACGCCTTGTTGAGGAGCATCACCCCGCCCATGGCGAGAATGATCGCCAGGAGGAGCAGGAGCATGCGCCCCGGTCTGCTCTGGCTGCTGGTCGGTCGGGCCACTGGTCGTCAGTTCTTTCGGCTATAGGGGACGGGTGGGGATGCTGCTCACGGTTTCCTGCTCGTCGAGTCCTGGTCCTCGCCGCGCTGCCCGGCGGTCCTCGGCACGTCCTGGACGACCGGGTCGGCCGGGTCGGCGGTGCCGAGCGTGCCGGTGGTGCCGGTGGTGTCGGTGATGTCGACGGCCTTGAGGTCGTCCTCGGCGTCGTCGACGGGGACCAGGACGCGGCCGATCGCCGCCTTGACCCAGCGGGTCTCGACGCCGGGGGCGATCTCCAGGATCACGTCGTCGGCGTCGATGGCCACCACGGTCGCGAACAGGCCCGTCGTGGTCATCACGCCGGTGCCCGGCGTGAGGCTGTTCTGCATCGCGGCCTGCTCCTGCTGCCGCTTGCGCTGCGGGCGGATGAGCAGGAAGTAGAACACCACGACCATGAGAGCGATCATGATCAAACTCGAATAGCTGTCGCCCACGGGGCCGCTCCCTCTCTTGAGAATGGCCGGCTGAAGCCGGACGTCTTGTACGGCCACGCCACTCAGCACGTCAGCCTACACAGCCGACCAAGCCTAGGAGTTTAGGCGAGCTGTTAGGAGCGCGGCAACGAGGAGACGTTCCGGCGCGCAGGGAAGTTCCCGTTTCGATACCGTCGTCATCGACCTGTGATCGATTCCGTGCGTGTTCCCCACGGTTCCCACGCTATATCTTTCCCGGCTGGTCTCCCAGGTCCACGAGGAACGAGGCGCCGAAGGCGTCCGGCGGCGGGGTCAGCCCCAGATGGGTCCAGGCGGCGGCGGTCGCGACCCGGCCGCGGGGGGTGCGGGCCAGCAGTCCCTGGCGCACCAGGAACGGCTCGGCCACCACCTCCACCGTCTCCGGCTCCTCCCCCACCGCCACCGCCAGCGTCGACAGCCCCACCGGTCCGCCGCCGAACCTGCGCAGCAGCGCCCCGAGCACCGCCCGGTCCAGCCGGTCGAGCCCTTCGGCGTCGACCTCGTAGAGGTTGAGCGCGGCCGAGGCGACGTCCCTGGTCACCACGCCGCCGGCGCGCACCTCGGCGAAGTCGCGGACCCGGCGCAGCAGGCGGTTGGCGATACGGGGCGTGCCGCGCGAGCGCCCGGCGATCTCGTGGGCCGCGTCGCCGGGCAGGGTGACGCCCAGCAGGCGGGAGGAGCGGTGCAGCACCTGCTCCAGCTCGGCGACCCCGTAGAAGTCCATGTGCGCGACGAAGCCGAAGCGGTCGCGCAGCGGCGCGGGCAGCATGCCGGCCCGGGTGGTGGCCCCGACCAGGGTGAACGGGGCGATCTCCAGGGGGATGGCGGTCGCCCCGGGCCCCTTGCCCACCACGATGTCGACGCGGAAGTCCTCCATGGCGAGGTAGAGCATCTCCTCGGCGGGCCTGGCCATCCGGTGGATCTCGTCGATGAACAGGACCTCGCCCTCCGAGAGGGTCGACAGGATCGCCGCGAGGTCGCCGGCCCGCTCCAGGGCGGGCCCCGAGGTGATCCGGAGCGGCACCGAGAGCTCGGTCGCGATGATCATGGAGAGGGTCGTCTTGCCGAGCCCGGGGCCGCCGCTCATCAGCACGTGGTCCGGCGGCCGGTTGCGCCGCAGCGCGCTCTGCAGCACCAGTGAGAGCTGCTCGCGCACCCGCGCCTGGCCGATGAACTCGTCCAGCCGCTTGGGCCGCAGCGCCGCCTCGATGTTCTGCTCGTCGCCCTCGGCGTCCGGCGACACCAGATCCCGCTCGCTCACGCCCGCCCGCCTTCCCTCGTCGCCCGCAGGACCCTCATCGCACGCTCAGCATCCGCAGGGCGGCCTTGAGCAGCGCCGCGACCTGCGGGGTGCGGCCCTCGGCCAGCGCGGTGTCGGCCTGGGGCGCGACCGCGGCGACGGCCTCGTCGGCGTCACGGGCCGAGTAGCCGAGCCCGACCAGGCCGGAGTGGACCTGGTCGCGCCAGGCGGGCACCGGGGCGTCGCCGTTGAGGGCGGCGGTGACGGCCTCCTCGGGGGTGCCGAGCTTGTCCTTGAGGTCGACGATGATCCGCTGGGCGCCCTTGGGTCCCACCCCGGGCACCCTGGTCAGCGCCTTGACGTCGGCGGCGGCCACGGCCACCCGGAGCGCGTTGGGCGTGTGCACCGCCAGCATCGCCAGCGCGACCTTGGGGCCGACCCCGCTGGCCGCCTGGAGCATCTCGAAGATGCCGCGCTCGTCGTCGGTGGCGAACCCGAAGAGCGTCAGCGACTCCTCGCGGACCACCAGCGAGGTGGCCAGCCTGGCCTCCTCGCCCTGCCGCAGCGCCGCCAGCGTCGCCGGGGTGCAGTACACCCGGACGCCGACGCCCCCGACCTCGACGACCGCCCCGTCGGGCGCGATCGCGGTCACCTGTCCCCGCACCGAGGCGATCACTTCGTGGTTCCTCTCGAGTATCCGGCCCGGCCCCGGCCGCGGAAGTAGGCGGCGGCGGTCGTTCCCCCAGGGGCGTCCGCTTCCCCCGAGGCGTCCGCGATCCTGCCGGCGGCCCTCTCCGCGGCCTGGGCCAGCCTGTTCTGGGCACCGCCCCGCCAGACGTGGCAGATCGCCAGGGCGAGCGCGTCGGCGGCGTCGGCGGGCTTGGGCATGGCGTCCAGCCGGAGCAGGCGGGTGACCATCGTGCCGACCTGCCGCTTGTCGGCCGTGCCGCTGCCGGTGATCGCGGCCTTGACCTCGGAGGGCGTGTGCAGCGCCACCGGCAGCCCCCTGCGGGAGGCGCACAGGATGGCCACCGCCGAGGCCTGCGCGGTGCCCATCACGGTCCTGAGGTTGTGCTGCGCGAAGACCCGCTCCACGGCCACCGCGTCGGGCCTGAGCTCGTCGAGCCACCGCTCGATGCCGGCCTCGATCGCCACCAGCCGGGCGCCGATCTCGTCGTCGGCGGGCGTGCGGACCACCCCGACCTTGACCAGGCTCAGCGGCGCCCCGGGGCGCCCCTCGACCGCGCCGAGCCCGCATCGGGTAAGCCCGGGATCGACCCCCATCACCCGCAGCTCGGGCACCCGCACCGACACGCCTCCGCTCGCCGAACACCTGTTCGGTGGCAGACTCTACCGCCTGGAGGCCCGCCGCGCACGGCTCTCGCGGCCCCGCCGGGGTGTCATCGGGATCGATCCCGTACGGGGTGACGCGGGGAAGATCACGTCCCGGGACGTCCGGGGAGTCAGGGGAGTCACGGGGGACCCGTGGGTGCCGGGCACCGCGCGGTGCGCCCGCGTGGGGGCACCGCGCGGGCCGGTCAGAGGTGCTGGGTGGCGGGGTCGACGTCCCGGGCGCGGCCGACCCGGTCGCGGAGCCGGTCCAGGCGGTTCATCACCGGCGTGGCCGAGATGCCGTGCACGACCAGGGAGGCCACCACGGTGAAGGCGACCACCGCCCAGAGCTCCTCGGCCGGTACGCCGAAGTCGGCCTGGCCGAGGGCGTAGGCGAGGTAGAACAGCGAGCCGATGCCCCGGATGCCGAAGAACGCGGTCGCGATGCGCTCGCGCGGCCCGGCCCTGCCGCCCAGCTCGGCCAGCCAGCCGGTCAGCGGGCGGATCACCAGGATCAGCAGCAGGCCGACGGCGGCGCCCCGCCAGGTGAGCGCGTTCAGCCCGCCGAGCGCGATGAAGCCGCCGAGCAGGACGATCAGCCAGGCCGTGAACAGCCGCTCGATCTGCTCGATGAAGCCGTGCAGCACCCCGTTGTAGCCGTGGTGACGTTCGGCGGCCCTGATCGTGCAGGCGGTCACGAACACCGCGATGAAGCCGTACCCGTGCACCAGCTCGGTCAGGCCGTAGGCCAGGAACGTCGCGGCCAGCGCCACGAACCCGTCGCGGTGCTCGGCCAGGCGGAGGTCGGAGGCGCGGGCACGGAAGAAGAGCCGTCCCAGCAGCTTGCCCATCAGCAGGCCGCCCACCACGCCGGCGCCGCACCGGTAGAGCACGTCCACCAGCGCCCACTCGCCCAGCCAGCCGGCGCCCCCGCTGACGGCCAGCGCGATCGCGGCGTACACCAGGGGGAAGGCCAGGCCGTCGTTGAGACCGGCCTCGGAGGTGAGGGTGAAGCGGACCTCGTCGTCGTCCTTCTGCGCGACGTCGTCCTTCCCCGACTCCTCGTCGCCCCCCGACTCCTCGTCGTCCCCCGGCTCCTCGGCCTTCTCCGAGCCGACGGGCCTCTCCGGCTCCTCCGGCTCCTCCGGCTTCCCGGAGTTCCCCGGCTTGCCAGGGTTCTCGGCCTCCTCGGCCTCCTCGGCCTTCTCCGAGTCGACGGGCTCGCCGACCTGCACGTCGGAGGCGAGCACCGGGTCGGTCGGCGCGAGCACGGCGCCCAGCAGCAGCGCCGCCGCCAGCGGCCAGCCGAGCAGGCCGTACGCGGCGGCGGCCACGCCGATGACGGTCAGCGGGAGCGTCCAGCCCAGCAGGCGCCAGGTCGAGGACCAGGAGCGCCGGCCGAAGGGACGGTTGATGGCCAGCCCGGCGCCCATCAGGGAGATCAGCACGCAGATCTCGGTGGCGTGCTCGACCAGGGCCCGGTGGGCGATCGGGTCGGCGTCGGGAAGGTCCAGCGGCAGGACGTACAGCAGTACGCCGCACAGCAGGCATGCCAGCGGGAGGGAGAAGGGACGTCGGTTCAGGAGCTGCGGCAGCGTGGCCGCGAGCAGGGCGGCGACACCCGCCACGGCGAAAATCAGATCAGGATTGCCCATCGTTCGCGTGATATGCCCCTGACCAGAAGGACAAACATCGCAGACAATATAAGATCAACCGAAAATCACCGTGAGGGGGCCGTCAGGCGTCCAGCTTCTCCATGACCTCGTCGGAGACGTCGAAGTTGGCCCAGACGTTCTGGACGTCGTCGCTGTCCTCCAGGGCGTCGATCAGCCTGAAGACCTTGCGGGCGCCGTCCTCGTCGAGGGGGACGTTCAACGTCGGCATGAAACCGGACTCGGCCGAGTCGTAGTCGATCCCGGCGTCCTGCAGGGCCTTGCGGACCGGGACGAGGTCGGTGGCCTCGGAGACCACCTCGAACTGGTCGCCCAGGTCGTTGACCTCCTCGGCGCCGGCGTCGAGCACCGCCGACAGCACGTCGTCCTCGCCCAGCTCACCCTTGGGGACGAGCACGACGCCCTTGCGGTTGAACATGTAGGACACCGAGCCGGGGTCGGCCAGCGAGCCGCCGTTGCGGGTCAGCGCGACGCGGACCTCGGAGGCCGCGCGGTTGCGGTTGTCGGTCAGGCACTCGATCAGCACCGCGACGCCACCGGGGGCGTACCCCTCGTACATGATCGTCTGCCAGTCGGCGCCGCCGGCCTCCAGGCCGCCGCCGCGCTTGCGGGCGCGCTCGATGTTGTCGATCGGCACCGAGTTCTTGCGCGCCTTGGTGATGGCGTCGTAGAGCGTCGGGTTACCGTCGGGGTCGGGGCCGCCCGTCCGTGCCGCCACCTCGATGTTCTTGATGAGCTTGGCGAACAGCTTGCCGCGCTTGGAGTCGAGCGCGGCCTTCTTGTGCTTCGTCGTCGCCCATTTGGAGTGGCCGGACATCGCCTAGAGCTCCCTCACCATCTCAGCGAAATATGAATGCACGCCGACATCCCCGGTGATCTCCGGGTGGAAGGACGTGGCGAGCAGCGGTCCCTGACGGACCGCGACGATCCTATCCCCAGGTTCGGCCAGCGCCAGCACTTCGACCTCCGAACCCACGGATTCCACCCAGGGGGCGCGGATGAAGACCGCCCGCATCTCCCCCCGGCCGGCGAAGTCGACGTCGGCCTCGAAGGAGTCGACCTGGCGGCCGAAGGCGTTGCGGCGGACGACCATGTCGATGCCGCCGATCGTCTGCTGGCCCTCGATCCCGTCCTCGATCCGGTCGGCCAACATGATCATCCCGGCGCAGGAGCCGTAGGCGGGCATGCCGGCCTTGATCCGCATGCGGAGCGGCTCGAGCAGCTCGAAGGTCTCGGCGAGCTTCCACATCGTGGTGGACTCCCCGCCCGGGACGACGAGGCCGTCGACCGCCTCCAGCTCCCCGGGGCGCCGCACCGCGACCGCGCGGGCGCCCACCGCCTCCAGGGCGCGCATGTGCTCGCGCACGTCGCCTTGGAGCGCGAACACGCCGATCGTGGGGGCGTTGGTCACCGGTGGTCCTTCCCGAGCGGGTGGGTGCCTCTTCAGGGTATGACCACCACCCGGATCATCCCAAAACAACTTCTTCCCGCCGGACGCGGAGGGAACGGCCCGGGGCGTGCCCACGGCCGCCGGGCCGGCTCCGGCGCTGTTCGCGTGTCCGCCGGGGGCCGGCGGGCACGCGACCGGCTCGTGCCTGGCCCGCCTACCAGCCGCGCTCGGCCAGCCGGTGCGGGGCCGGGATCTCGTCGACGTTGATCCCCACCATGGCCTCGCCCAGGCCGCGGGAGACCTTGGCGATGACGTCGGGGTCGTCGTGGAAGGTGGTGGCCTTGACGATCGCGGAGGCCCGCTCGGCCGGGTTGCCGGACTTGAAGATGCCCGAACCGACGAACACGCCCTCGGCGCCGAGCTGCATCATCATCGCGGCGTCGGCCGGGGTGGCGATGCCCCCGGCGGTGAACAGCACCACCGGCAGCTTGCCGGCCCTGGCGACCTCGGCGACCAGCTCGTACGGGGCCTGGAGCTCCTTGGCCGCGACGAACAGCTCGTCCTCGGGCAGCGAGGAGAGCCGCTTGATCTCGCCGCGGATCTTGCGCATGTGCATGGTGGCGTTGGAGACGTCGCCGGTGCCCGCCTCACCCTTGGAGCGGATCATCGCCGCGCCCTCGGTGATGCGGCGCAGCGCCTCGCCCAGGTTGGTCGCGCCGCAGACGAAGGGCACGGTGAACCGCCACTTGTCGATGTGGTTGGCGTAGTCGGCCGGGGTGAGCACCTCGGACTCGTCGATGTAGTCGACGCCGAGCGACTGCAGGACCTGGGCCTCGACGAAGTGGCCGATGCGCGCCTTGGCCATGACCGGGATCGAGACGGCGGCGATGATGCCGTCGATCATGTCGGGGTCGCTCATCCGGGAGACGCCGCCCTGGGCACGGATGTCGGCGGGCACCCGCTCGAGGGCCATGACGGCGACGGCGCCGGCGTCCTCGGCGATCTTGGCCTGCTCGGCGTTCACGACGTCCATGATGACGCCGCCCTTGAGCATCTCTGCCATGCCGCGCTTGACCCGGGCGGTTCCGGTGACGGTGGTCTCGCTGACTTCGGGCGTGCTGCTGGACACGGGCTCTACCTCACGACGTCTGGCTGCGGGTCACGGGCCGTCCCGGGGGACGGCCGCTGTCGTCTCCATCGTAGGCGCAGGGCGGGCTCTCCCCTCACACGCCACCTTGTCACTCTCGACGCGTCCCGTTGGACACCATGTAAGGGGCGCGGGTCAGGGGATGACGGGCTTGGCGGAGGCCAGCACGACCCACACCTGACCGGGGGCGAAGTTCATCGGATCCCCGGCCTCGGTGGTGAAGACCGTGCCGTCCTTCTCCGAGGGCCGTGACCAGCGGGCCTTGAACGCCCGGCCGTCGCGGAGCACGACGGCCCTGCCCTTGCCGGTGGTGTGCACCAGCGGGGTGTAGCTCTGGTTCTTGTCGTGGAACTGCGAGCGCTCGGTCCTGGTGTACTGGACGACGATCGTGGGGGCGCCGAGCTGGCCGCCCTCGGCGGCGACGTTCTTCTTGCCGTCCTGCCAGATCAGCCATCTGCCCGCGGCCTGGGACCAGACGAACCCGAAGCGCGCCGCCGGGTAGCGCACGGTGTAGGCCTTGCGCGGCGTGCCCCCTTCCGGGGCGTCCCCGAAGGTGAACCCGATGTCCTTGGCCTTGGTCGCCTTGGGCGCCCCGGCCAGCAGCCGCTTGGTCTCGGCGAAGAGGTTGTAGGGGGCGAAGCGCCCGGGCTGGCGGAAGTAGGCGCCCGGCTGGCTGCTGTCGGAGACGTCGAACAGCGGCGCCTCGGCGATGAAGGGGAGCATCTTGGTCTGCGCGCCCGAGTAGGCGAAGGCGGGCCTGCCGAACTGCGGGACGATGTGCAGGTCGGAGATCCGGGCGCTGCGGACCGGGCCGACCTTGGCCGGGAGCTTCGAGGAGAAGATCGCCATCAGCCGGGTCAGGCCCGCCTCGACCTGCTCGACGTAGACGATGTCCGCGCTCTTCAGGCCGAGCTGCGGCTTGCCCGCCGCGGTGTTCTCGATCTTCACCGCGACCACCGGCCTGCGGGCCGCGCCCGGCATGCCGGTGAAGGGGTGCGTCGGCCCGGGCTCGGGGGTCGGGGTCGCGCTGGGTTCACCGGTCGCGCCCTGGGCGTTGCCCGCCGGGGCCGGATCGTCGGACGAGCAGGCGGCGGCCGGCGCCAGCAGCGCGACTCCCGCCACCACGGCGGTGATCATCCGGGGCACCCGCACGACGCGTCTCCTCCAGCTAGGCCACTCGGCACGAACGCCAAGAGCCTACCGGTGTCCGACTTGTCAGATACTCCGGTTCATGCGCTCCTTAATCGGCATATATGGGCTATTCGGCGGCGAGGGCGGTGGGGGGCGCGTCGTCGATCTCGAAGAATTCCGGATAGGCGGTGTGCCCGGCCAGCCGCAGCGTGCGGGCCAGCCAGCGGCGCTGCGCCGTACGGGTCACGCCCACCGCGTTGTTGTAGAACCGGCGGGCGTAGAGCACCTTCGCCACCGCGGCGCCCAGCTCCTCCAGCAAGTCGGACCCGGCCCGGGTGCCGGCCAGCCGGTCCCGGAAGCGCTCCTGGTCCACGACGGCCCGCAGGGTGCGCGACAGGTCGCTCTCGGCGTGCTCGCGCTCCTCGGGACCGGCGGTGCGGGCCTCGTGGGCGGCGGCGGCCAGCACCAGGCTGGTCGCCGGGTCCAGCATCCGGGAGGCCGCCAGCTCCAGGCTGACGGCCGTGCGCCGCACCAGCGCGGCGTCCAGCGACTCGCGGGCCAGCTCCAGCCGGATGTGCAGCCGGTCCAGCCGGCCGGCCCGCCAGGAGACGTAGACGGCGAGGAGCACGACGAGCGCGCCCACCACCAGGATCGTCGTCGTCACACCCGGCCGTCCCCTTCGGCCGCCGTGCCGACCAGGGCGGCGCTCCCGGTGCTCCCGGTGCTCCCGGTGCTCCCGGTGCTCCCGCCCCCGACGATCCCGCCGATCCCGTCCGCCGCCTCGGACCCGTCCGCCCCGCCGGCCGCCGCGACCCGGTCGGCCCGGTCGGCCCGGTCACCCTGGTCGCCCTGGTCGCCTTCGTCGTCCTCCTCGACCCCGGCCGTGCTCGCCGTGCTCGCGACGGTCTCGTAGACCCGCAGCACGTCGCGGGCGACCGTCGACCAGTCGTACTTGCGCACCGCCCGCCGGGCCTCCCCCGAGAGCGTGGCCCGCCGCGCGGGGTCGTCCAGCAGGGCCGCGGCCTCGCGGGCCAGCGACGCCGCGTCGCCCGTGGTGAACAGCGCCCCGGCCCGGCCCCCGTCGAGCACCTTGGCGAAGGCCGGGATGTCGCTCGCCAGGATCGCCGCCCCCGCCGACATGGCCTCGGTCAGCACGATGCCGAAGCTCTCCCCGCCCAGGTTGGGCGCGCAGAAGACGTCCACCGTGTGGTAGGCGCGGACCTTGTCCTCCTCGCTGACCATGCCGAGCAGGCCGATCCGGTCGTGGAAGGCGGCCGGGACCCGCTCCAGCACCTCGGCGGCGTCGCCGGGCCCGGCCAGCAGCAGGCGCAGCGCCGGCCGTTCGGCGGCCAGCAGGGCGAACGCCTCCAGCAGCACCGGCAGGCCCTTGCGCGGCTCGTCCATCCGGCCCAGGAAGCCGATCACCTCGCCCTCGTCCCAGCCGGGCAGCGGCTCGCCCTCGGCGTAGCGGCCGACCGCCACCCCGTTGGGGATGAGCACGGCGTCGCCGCCCATGAACTCGACCAGGGTCTTCCTGGCCGCGTCGGAGACCGCGATCCTGCCGGTGATCTTCTCCAGCGCGCTCATGATGAGCGGCACCCCGGCCGCGAAGGAGCGGGAGTTGCCGTACGAGGCGTGGAAGGTCGCCACGATCGGCCCCCTGGCCACCCAGCAGGCGAGCAGCCCCAGCGAGGGGATGGCCGGCTCGTGCACGTGCAGCACGTCGAACCGGCCCTCGCGCACCCAGCGCCGCACCCGGTTCGCCGACAGGAACCCGAACGACATCCTGGCCACCGACCCGTTGAAGGGCACCGGGATCGCGCGGCCGGCCGAGGTGACGTACGGGGGCAGCGGCGCGTTGTCCGCCGCCGGGGAGATCACCGAGACGTGGTGGCCGTCGGCCATGAGCGCCTCGGCCAGGTCGCGGATGTGCACCTGCACGCCGCCGGGCACGTCCCAGGTGTAGGGGCAGACGATACCGATCCTCATGCCCTGGGCTCCAGGTCCTCGAGCCAGAGGCGCTGCAGCATGTGCCAGTCCTCGGGGTGCTCGGCGATGCCCTTCTCGAAGACGGTGGCCAGGCTCTGCATCGCCACGGCCACCCTCTCCTTCCTGTCGCCCTCGGCCGGGATCGCGATCTCGTCGTAGAACTGCAGCCCCCAGCCGGACTCGGTGAAGTAGGGCAGGGCCGGGATGAGCGGCACCCCGGTGTGCACGGCCAGCAGGCCGGGACCGGCGGGCATCCGGGTGGCCGAGCCGAAGAACTGCACCTGGACCCCCTTGGCGGTCAGGTCCCGTTCGGCGGGCAGCGCCACCGGCAGGCCGGCGCGCAGGCGCTGCGCCAGGGTGCCGAAGGTGTGGCCGTCACCGCCGGTGAGCGGGAGCACCTCCATGCCCAGGCCCTCCCGGAAGGCCGTGTAGCGGTGGAACAGCGACTCGGGCCTGAGCCGCTCGGCGACCGTGGTGAACGGGTGGCCCGTCCCGGCGAACCAGGCGCCGGCCTGGTCCCAGTTGCCCGTGTGCGGCAGGGCCAGGACCACCCCCCGGCCCGCGGCGAGGTGCTCGTAGACCGGCTCGGCCCCGGCCACGCTCATCCGGGAGACGATCTCCTCGATGGACATCGACGGCAGCCGGAACACCTCGTGGAAGTAGCGGAAGTAGGAGCGCATGCCGGCGCGGCTGAGCTCGCGGACCGCCGGGTCGCCGGGCGAGGTGCCCTTGACCCTGGCGAGGTTGGCCTCCAGCCTGAGCACGGACTTGCCGCGGCGCCTCCAGAGCAGGTCGGCCGCGGCGCGGAAGGCCGCGGCGGTGAGCCGCTCCGGCAGGCGGGGGACGACCGTCCAGCCGGCGCCGAACGCGGCCGCGACGAGACGATCCTGGGGGGAGGGCGTGTCGGTCATCCATCTTTCCGATCAGCGAAGGGTGCGGGGCGAGGCTGAGACGGCCTGGCGGCGCACGTTCAGCAGGCGCTGGACCACGGTGACCGCACTGGCCACGGCGAGCAGCCAGAGCCCCGCGGGCAGCACGTACGGCACGCCGAGGCCGCCGAGGCCTGCCGAGACCAGGCCCACCACCAGGCGTTCCGGCCGCTCGGCGAGACCGACGTCGCACGTCATGCCCAGCGCCTCGGCCCTGGCCTTGATGTAGGAGACCACCGCGCCCGCCACGAGGCAGAACAGCGCCACCCCGGCCAGCACGGGCTGGTCGCTCACGACGAACCAGCAGGCGAGCGCGGAGAAGATGCCGGCGTCGCCGATCCGGTCGAGGGTGGAGTCGAGGAAGGCGCCCCAGACGCTCCCGGGGCCCGTCATCCTGGCCATCACGCCGTCCAGGAGGTCGGCGAACACGAAGAAGGTGATCACCAGCGTGCCGGCGAACAGCTGGCCCCTGGGGTAGAAGAACAGGGCCGCGGCGACCGTTCCCAGCGTGCCCGCGGCGGTGACCGCGTTGGGGCTGACCCCATGGCGGACGAGCGTCCGGCCCAGCGGGGTCAGGACTCGGGTGACGGCGGGGCGCAGAAGTTTCAACATCGCGCTCCGATCGTAGGCCAACCGGCCTGCGGGCGCGCGACGACCACGAGGTGACGGGCGGGCGGCGATCGGGTGGCGCGCCGTGCGCGCCCACCTTTTCGGGGGTTCTTTTAGCGATTCGATCTTCATCTCGCAAGAGGATCGCCTTACCCCTCTTGTGATATTCGCCACATGGGTATTTGGTGAACAGACCGTGTCCGTCGACGTACGCCGGCGTACGGGCACGGCGGCGGACCCCCGGGGTGTGGTCCCATCGGGCCGTGCTCCTCGGCAACGACGCGGGAGGCGATGTGGCGGAGAGAACGACCGGCGGAGCAGCGGGAGCCGCGGGGAGGGCACCCGCGGCCGATCAGCCGGACATGATTAGAAATGTCGTACTGGTCGGCCATTCCGGCGCCGGGAAGACCACGCTGGTCGAGACCCTGCTGGAGGCGACGCGGACCGTCTCGCGCCCCGGCCGGGTCGAGGACGGCACCACCGTGAGCGACTTCGACGAGGTCGAGGTGCGCCAGCAGCGCTCGGTGAACCTCACCCTGTCCCCGGTGGTGCACGACAGCATCAAGATCAACCTTCTGGACACGCCCGGCTACGCCGACTTCGTCGGCGACCTGCGCGCCGGGCTGCGCGCGGCCGACGCGGCGCTGTTCGTCGTCCCGGCCACCGACGGCGTGGACGGCCTGACCAGGATGCTCTGGGAGGAGTGCGCCGCGGTCGGGATGCCGCGTGCGGTGGTGATCACCAAGATGGACCACCAGCGGGCCGACTTCGAGGCGGCCCTGGCGGCCTGCCAGGAGGCGTTCGGCGAGGGCGTCTCCCCGCTCTACCTGCCGGTGGTGACCAACGGCCGGCTGAACGGCCTGATCGGGCTGCTGACCCAGAAGTTCTACAACTACGCCACCGGCACCCGCACCGAGAACGCGCCGGGCCCCGCCTACGCCGACCAGATCGAGCTCTACCGGGGCGCCCTGATCGAGGGCGTCATCCAGGAGAGCGAGGACGAGTCCCTGATGGACCGCTACCTGTCCGGCGAGGAGATCGAGACCAAGGCCCTCATCGAGGACCTGGAGAAGGCGGTCGCGCGCGGCGGTTTCCACCCGGTGCTGGTCGCCGGGGCGGGGGTGGGCGCGGCGGAGATCCTGGAGCTCGTCACCCAGGGGTTCCCCTCACCGCTCGAACACCCGCTGCCCGAGGTCCGCACGATCGACGGCGCACCCGTCACCGGCCTGGCCTGCGATCCCGAGGGCCCGCTGGTCGCCGAGATCGTCAAGACCACCAGCGACCCGTACGTGGGCCGGATCAGCCTGGTCCGGGTCTTCTCCGGCACGCTCCGCCCCGACATGACCGTGCACGTCTCCGGGCACGGCCTGGCCGACCGCGGGCACGAGGACCACGACGTGGACGAGCGCATCGGCGCCCTGTCCTCGCCGCTGGGCAAGCTCCAGCGCACCACCGGCAGGTGCGTGGCCGGGGACATCGCCGCGGTCGCCAAGCTCTCGCGCGCCGAGACCGGCGACACCCTCTCCGACAAGGAGAACCCGCTGCTGATGACGGCCTGGACGATGCCGGAGCCCCTGCTGCCGGTGGCGATCCAGCCCCGCTCCAAGGCCGACGACGACAAGCTGGGCCAGGCGCTGCAGCGGCTGGTCGCCGAGGATCCGACGCTGCGGCTGGAGAACAACCCCGAGACCCGCCAGCTCGTCCTGTGGTGCATGGGCGAGGCCCACGCCGACGTGCTGCTGGACCGGCTGAGCAGGCGCCACGGCGTCGAGGTGGAGAAGATCGAGCTGCGGGTGCCGCTGCGGGAGACCTTCGGCGGCAGTTGCCAGGCCCTGGGCCGCAACGTCAAGCAGACCGGCGGCCACGGCCAGTTCGCCGTCTGTCACCTGGAGGTCGAGCCCCTGCCGTCCGGCGGGGGTTTCGAGTTCGTGGACAAGATCGTCGGCGGGGTGGTGCCGCGCCAGTTCATCCCCTCGGTGGAGAAGGGCGTGCGCACCCAGATGCAGCGCGGGGTGGTCGCGGGCTATCCCATGGTGGACGTGCGGGTGACCCTCTACGACGGCAAGGCCCACTCGGTCGACTCCTCCGACATGGCCTTCCAGATCGCCGGGGCGCTCGCGCTCAAGGAGGCCGCGGCCAAGGTGCCCACCCTGCTGCTGGAACCGGTCGACGAGGTCTCCGTGCTGGTCGCCGACGAGCACGTGGGCGCGGTGATGTCCGACCTGTCCTCGCGCCGGGGCCGGGTGCTCGGCACCGAGCCGGTGGGCGTGGGCCGCACCCTGGTCAGGGCCGAGGTGCCCGAACTGGAGATCACCCGCTACTCGATCGACCTGAGGTCGATGTCACACGGTACGGGCACGTTCCGCCGGGTCTTCCTGCGCTACGAGCCGCTCCCGTCGCACCTGGTGGAGAAGGTCACCGGCTGAGGCGGCGGCGAGGCGTGTGCCCCGCCGCTGCCGGCCGCGACCGGCTACGACCGCCGAGGACCGGCGAGGACCGGCGACCGGTGAGGGCCGACGGGAGGCCACGACGAACGACGGGGACCGGCCGGGAGTCGCCGAGGCCCGGCCGGGGACCCGCCCGTAACCCGCCGCACCCGCCGGACCCGCCCGGAGGCGGGTAAGGAGTCGGTCAAGGCGGGGCCGGGAGGAGGTAGGCGGCCGGTCAGGAGAGGGTCGAGGACGGCCGCGAGGCGACCGGAGGGCGGCCGGGAACGCGCCCCGCCGGGCACACGCCTCACACCGGGAACTTCCGTAACGGAGACATCACGAAACGATTTCTTTTTTCTGGCCGGAGCACACCGGCCCGGATGCCAGACTGAGGAATCATGCGAAACGGACGCCCTCTGCTGGCCGCTACCGCACTCGCCGTTCTGACCACCGGCGCCGCCTACACCTTCGGCCCCGACACCCCGCCCGGCCGGCCCAAGGCCGCCGAGCGCGCGCCGGCCCGCACCGGCGCCGACGGCGCCGACGGCACCGCCGGTGCGAAGGACACCACGGGCGCGGGCGGCACGGACGGCGCGACGACCGCCGCCTCGGCGCGCTGCGACGTGGACCCCAGATACCCCAAGCGCCAGTTGCGCGGAATCTGGATCGCCACGGTCAAGAACATCGACTGGCCCTCGCGGACCGGCCTGTCGGTCGCCCGCCAGCAGGCCGAGTACGTCAAGATCCTCGACAACGCGGCCAAACGGCGGTTCAACGCGGTGTTCGTCCAGATCCGCCCCGCCTCCGACGCGCTGTACCGATCGTCGCTGGAGCCGTGGTCGCAGTACCTGAGCGGCGTCGCGGGCAAGGACCCGGGCTGGGACCCGCTCCCCTTCCTCGTCGCCGAGGCCCACCGGCGCGGCATGGAGTTCCACGCCTGGTTCAACCCCTACCGGGCCTCCTCCGACGGGAACCTGGGCGCGCTGCCCGCCGGCCACCCCGCCCGGCGGCACCCGGGCTGGATCGTCAAGTACAACGGCCTGGCCTACTACAACCCCGGCCTGCCCTCGGTCCGCGAGCACGTCACCAAGGTCGTCACGGACGTGGTGAGCCGCTACGACGTCGACGGGGTCCACTTCGACGACTACTTCTACCCCTACCCCGTCGCGGGCGCCACGTTCGACGACCGCGCCGCCTTCGCCAAGTACGGCAAGGGCAAGAAGCTGGCCGCCTGGCGCCGCTCCAACGTCAACACGCTGATCGCGCAGGTCGACAAGGCCGTGCACGCGACCAGGAACAGCGTGAAGTTCGGCGTCAGCCCGTTCGGGATCTGGCGCAACAAGGCCCAGGACCCGACCGGTTCGGCCACCGGCGGCATGTCCGCCTACGACGCGATCTACGCCGACGCCAGGCACTGGATCCGCAAGGGCACGGTCGACTACGTCATACCGCAGCTGTACTGGCCCCGGGCCTTCGCGGTCGCCGACTACGACGTGCTGATGCCCTGGTGGGCGAACGAGGTCAAGGGCACCGGCGTGCAGCTCTACATCGGCCAGGCCCTGTACCGCGTCGGCACCACCGACACCCCTGCCTGGACCAGGCCCGGCGAGCTGCCCTCCCACCTGCTCCGCAACCGCGAGTACCCGCAGGTCTCCGGCGACGTCTACTTCAGCGCCAAGCAGCTCTCCACCAACCCGCTGGGGGTGCTGGACCGCCTCGTGAAGAACCACTACGCGCGCCCGGCCCTGCTGCCGCTGATGAAGGACCGTGGCGGGCAGACACCGGCCAAGCCCTCCGACGTACGCCTCCAGGGCACCTCGCTCACCTGGAGGGGGCAGGCGGACGCGCGTTCCTACGCGGTCTACCGGATCGCCTCCGGCAGGCCCGGCGAGTGCGCCACCGCCGACGCCCGCAACCTGGTCGCGATCGTCCCGGCGGCGGCCGGGGACCGCCAGACCTTCACCGCCCCGGGTGGGGGCACCTACCTCGTCACCGCGCTGGACCGGCTGCAGAACGAGAGCGCGCCGAGCGGGACCTGAGCCCGGCTGGACCCAGGCGCGATCTTCCCCTACGGTGCCAGCCTTGGCCGAAGCTGAAGGGGAGGTCGTTCGTGAAGCGGACGCTTGTCGCGTTTGCGGTGGTATTGGGTTTGCTGTGGCCGGGTGCCGCGCATGCCACCACCACGCAGGCGGACGGACGGGTGGTGCTGATCGGCATTCCCGGCCTGCGGTGGAGCGATCTCAGCCCCACCGCCACCCCGAACCTGTGGCGGCTGGCCGGCCGCAGCGCCGTCGGCTCGCTGTCGGTGCGCACGGTGGGCCGGACCGCCTGCCCCTACGACGGGTGGCTGACGGTCTCGGCCGGGGTGAGGTCGGCGGTCGGCTACGGCTGCGGGCTGCCGCCGGTGCCCGAGCCCGCCGGCGCGGGCGCGGTCATCCCCGACTACTCCTACCTGCACGACGTCGCCCGGCAGCGCAACGCGGGCGTCCTCGGCGAGGCCCTGCGCGCCGCCGGGCAGTGCGCGCTGGCGATCGGCCCCGGCGCCGCGCTGGCCCTGGCCGACCGGTCGGGCCGGGTCGACGTGTACGCCCCCTCCCCCGAGCGGGCCGATTCCGCGATGCTGAGCAGGTGCCGGGTGACCGCCGTCGACATCGACGACCTGATCAGGCCGTACGTGACCGGCGGACGGCTGTCCGCGGACGCCGAGCCGCTCACGGCCGAGCAGCGGACGGCGGGGCTGCGGCTGGCCGACACCAGGGCCGGGGCGGTGCTGGACGCGCTGCCCCAGGACACGAGCGTGCTGCTGGCGGGCCTGTCCGACCACGCCGGCGACCCGCACCTGCGGGTCGCCATGATGAGCGGCGGGCAGGCGTCCGGCCGCTTCCTGGGAGCGGCCTCCACCCACCGCGACGACACCACGATCCTGCCGGACATCACCGCGACCGTGCTCTCCCTGGCCGGTGTGGCGACCCCGCAGGAGGTCGTCGGGGTGCCCTGGCAGGCGAGCGAGCGGCGCACGGGCGGCGTCGAGGCGGCGCGGTGGGAGCTGGAGCGGGCCGACGTGGCCGGGCAGACGATCCGGCAGGCGGGCGGGGTGTTCTTCACCACGGTCGCCGTGCTCCAGGTCGCGTTCTACCTGACCGCCTTCCTGCTGCTGCGCCGCGGGCGCGGCCTGACCGGCATCCGGACGGCCGCGGTGGCGCTGGCCTCGCTGCCGGTCTCGACGTACCTGGTCAACCTCGTGGGCTGGCATCGGGCGGGGACCCCGCTCGCGGCGCTGGCCGGAGGGATCGCCGTCTCGGCGCTGCTGCTGACCGCGCTGGCGCTGGCCGGCCCCTGGCGGCGCGTCCCGCTCGGCCCCCTGGCGGTGGTGACGGGGACGACCGCGGCGGTGCTCGCGGGCGACCTGCTGACCGGGACGACCTTGCAGCTCAACAGCGTGATGGGCTACAGCGCGGTGGTCGGGGCCCGCTACTACGGGCTGGGCAACATCCCCTTCGCGCTCTTCGCCACCTCGGTGCTGCTGCTGGCGGCCACGATCGCGCACCGGCTGACGCGCCGGGGCCGCACGCGCGCGGCGGTCGCCGTGGTGGCGGGCCTGGGCGGCTTCGCGATGATCCTGGGCGGCTGGCCCGGGGTGGGCAGCGACTTCGGCGGCGTGATCGCGTTCGTGCCGGGCATCGCGGTGACCGCGCTGCTGATCGCGGGCAGCCGGATCTCGATCGTCAAGCTGGGCGCGTTCTGCGTTGCGGGCGGCGTCACCGTGATGGCCATCGCCTACCTGGACTACCTGCGCCCGCCTGGCTCGCGCACCCACCTGGGACGCTTCGTCGGCCAGATCTTCACCGGCGAGGCCCTGGAGGTCGTCGGCCGCAAGTTCGGCGCCATGATCGGCACGCTGCTCAGCCCCAACCTGATGCCGGTCGTGATCGCCGCGGTGGCCTTCCTGGTGTACGCGCTGCTGCGGCCCGAGCAGGCGACCGCCGGGGTGCTGCCCGCGGCGTTCACGCACTCGGCGGCGCTGCGGGCCGGGCTGGTCGGCACGCTGGTCAGCGGGGTGGTCGGCATGCTGGTCAACGACTCGGGCGCCGCGGTGCTGTCCATGGCGCTGGCGCTCGCGGTGCCGTTGACGCTCGCGGTGGGCATCAGGGCCCTGCAGAACGGCGTCCGCCCCTACGCGGAGGCGGGCCAGGAGTCGGCGAGCAGTTCCCTGGTGTCGCGCAGCAACTGAGGAAGGACCTTGGTCTGGCCGACCACGGGCATGAAGTTGGTGTCCCCGCCCCACCGGGGCACCACGTGCTGGTGCAGGTGGGCGGCGATGCCGGCGCCCGCCACGCCGCCCAGGTTCATGCCCACGTTGAAGCCCTGCGCGCCGCTGGCCTTGCGCAGGGCGACCAGGGCCCGCCGGGTGAAGTCGGCCAGCTCGGCGGTCTCGGGCCCGTCCAGGTCCGTGTAGTCCGGGACGTGCCGGTAGGGGCAGACCATCAGGTGGCCGGAGTTGTACGGGTAGAGGTTGAGCAGCGCGAAGACCGACTCGCCCCGGGCCACGATCAGCCCGTCCTCGTCGCTCATCCGGGGGATCTCGCAGAACGGGCAGCCGTCCTCGGGGCCGGAGCCGGTCGGTTTGCTGGCTCCCTTGATGTAGGCCATCCGGTGAGGAGTCCAGAGTCTCTGGAACGCGTCCGGTGTCCCCGCCCCGTGCTGCGCCTCCGGCTCGTTGCTCATGGCCGTCAGCATATTGCCACGCCGATCCCGCCCGGCTCGCGCCTCCCCGCCCCGACGTCCCCGGCGATACCGGCCACCGCCCCGCCCGCCGTCCCGTCCCGTCCCACCGGGGACCGCTCCGCGCATGTCACTCGTATCGCCGGACGAATACGGCGGATTTCCGGCAGAATCCCCCTGCACGACCAACGACAGCCAAGGAGCCCCCATGACCGACGTCTCCGTCGAGGGACCGACCGAGGAGACCGCGTCTCCCTCCGAGGCGAGCGGCAGACCCGCCCGCCCGTTCTCCCTGAGCCTGTCCCTGTCCGCCGTGGAGCCGCCGCTGCCGTCCCTGAGCGAGCCCGTCCCCTCCCCGGGCGAGCCCGCGCCCTCCCGGGAGGAGCCTTCCTCGGACGGGTCCTCCCCGGACGGGTCCTCCCCGGACGGCTTCTCCCCGGACGGGCCGGGGTCCTCCCGGAAGGAGTCCGAGCCCTTCGCGGCCCAGCCCCTGCTGACCGTGGTCGAGGAGGGCTCCTCCCCGGTCTCCCCGCCGGGGTCCCTCCCGGTGCCGTCCTCGTCCTCGGCGCCGTCCCCGTACCCGTCCTCGGCGGACCGGCCGGACGGCCCGCTCTCCGCCGCCCGGGCCGGGGACGCGCTCGGCGAGCCGGAGCCCACGCCGCAGCCGGTCCCGGCGGTCTCCGCGACCCCGCCGGCGCCCTCTCACTCGCCCTCCCCCTCGGCCGGAGCCGTGGTGAAGGGCCGGATCAAGGTTGCCGACGAGGTGGTGGAGAAGGTGGCGGCCCTCGCCGCGCTCGAGGTGGCGGGCGTGGCCGAACTCCGCGACGACGCCGCCCGGGCGGCCGAGCCGGCACGTCTCCGGGCGGGCTCCGCCGGGGCCGGGCGCGGTCCGCGAGGCGTCAGCGCGCACGTCCAGGACCGGACGGCCGCGGTGGACGTGACGATCGTGACCGAGTACGGGCACGTGGTGATGGACGTGGCCAACGAGGTCAAGACCAACGTGGCCCGGACCATCAGCCGGATGCTGGGCATGCGGGTCGTCGAGGTCAACGTCAACGTGGACGACGTCCGCCTGCCCGGTGAGACCGGCCGCACCGCACCGGCCGGCCCCGCCCAGGGCGACTAGCCGGACACGGGACCGCCTTCCCGGCGAGCCGTAAGGGGCCCGGAAGTGGTTGGCCCGGGTGTTCGGCGGGCCGGGTGTTTCACCGGGCCCCGGCGGGCTCTCACCGGACCCGGTGATGCTTCACCGGACCCCCGCGGACCTCCACCGGACCCGGAGGTGTGCCACCGGGTCCGGCCGGGTCCCCCACGCCTCGGCAGTGGGGGTGTCAGACCTGGGCGCGGCGCTCGATCGCGTCGACGATCTCCGCGAGCGCCTCGTCGACCGGCACCCCGTTCTTCTGCTCGCCGTTGCGGAAGCGGAAGGAGACCGCGCCGGCCGCGATGTCCTCGTCGCCGGCCAGCAGCATGAAGGGGACCTTGGACTTCTGCGCGTTGCGGATCTTCTTCTGCATCCGGTCGTCGGAGGCGTCCACCTCGATCCTGACGCCCAGGGCCCGCGCCTTCTCCGCGAGCTCCTGGAGATAGGACACGTGGGCCTCGGCGATCGGGATGCCGACCACCTGGACCGGTGCCAGCCAGGGGGGGAACGCGCCCGCGTAGTGCTCGACCAGGACGCCGAAGAAGCGCTCGATGGAGCCGAACAGCGCCCGGTGGATCATCACGGGCTGCTGCCGGGAGCCGTCGGCCGCCTGGAACTCCAGGTCGAAGCGCTGCGGCAGGTTGAAGTCGAGCTGGATCGTCGACATCTGCCAGGTCCTGCCGATCGCGTCCCGGGCCTGGACGGAGATCTTGGGGCCGTAGAAGGCCGCGCCGCCCTCGTCGAGGACCAGCTCCAGCCTCTCGGCCTCGGCGACCTCGCGCAGGGTCGCGGTCGCCTCCTCCCAGTCCTCGTCGCTCCCGACGAACTTGACCGGGTCCTTGGTCGACAGCTCCAGGTAGAAGTCGTCCAGGCCGTAGTCGCGGAGCAGGTCGAGCACGAAGCGCAGCAGCGACGTCAGCTCGTCGCGCATCTGCTCGCGGGTGCAGTAGATGTGCGCGTCGTCCTGGGTGAGGCCGCGCACCCGGGTCAGGCCGTGCACCACGCCGGACTTCTCGTAGCGGTAGACCGTGCCGAACTCGAACAGCCGCAGCGGCAGCTCACGGTAGGAACGCCCGCGCGCCTTGAAGATCAGGTTGTGCATCGGGCAGTTCATCGGCTTGAGGTAGTACTTGGCACCCTCCAGCTCCATGGGAGGGAACATGCCGTCGGCGTACCACTCCAGGTGGCCGGAGGTCTCGTACAGCTTCTGCTTGGTGATGTGCGGGGTGTTGACGAAGGAGTACCCGGCCTCCTCGTGGCGGGCGCGCGAGTAGTCCTCCATGGCGCGGCGGATCACGCCGCCCTTGGGGTGGAAGACCGGCAGGCCCGAGCCCAGCTCGTCGGGGAAGGAGAACAGGTCGAGCTCGGCGCCCAGCTTGCGGTGGTCGCGCTTCTCGGCCTCCTCCAGGAGGTGGAGGTACTCGTCCTGCTTCTCGCGCGACTCCCAGGCGGTGCCGTAGATCCGCTGGAGCTGCGGGTTCTTCTCGCTGCCGCGCCAGTAGGCTCCGCCGGAGCGCATGAGCTTGAACGCCGGGATGGAACGGGTGGTCGGCACGTGCGGGCCGCGGCACAGGTCCTTCCAGCGCAGCTCGCCGCTCTTCGCGTCGAGGTTGTCGTAGATGGTCAGCTCCGCGCCGCCCACCTCGACGCTCTCCTCGTCGGCCGCGCCGCCCTTGAGGCCGATCAGCTCCAGCTTGTACGGCTCGGCGGCGAGCTCGGCGGCGGCCTCCTCGTCGGAGACGGGCCTGCGGGAGAAGAGCTGCCCCTGCTTGACGATCTCGCGCATGCGCTTCTCGATGCGCTTGAGGTCCTCGGGGGTGAACGGGTCCTTGACGTCGAAGTCGTAGTAGAAGCCGTTCTCCACCGGCGGGCCGATGCCCAGCCTGGCCTCGGGGAAGATCTCCTGGACGGCCTGGGCCATGACGTGCGCGGTGGAGTGGCGGACGATGGCGCGCCCGTCGGGACTTCCCGCCTCGACCGGCTCGATCACGTCGCCGCCGGCCACCCGGGCGGCGAGATCCTTGAGCTCGCCGTTGGCGCGGGCGGCGACCACGGTGCGCCCGTCCGCCTCCAGCGCCTCGCCGTACGTCGTGCCCTCCGCCACCACACGCGCGGTTCCGGCGAGGGTGATCTGAAGTTCTGGCACGGCGGACACGGTTACTCCCGGGAAGACGTCGTCGGATGTGACGAAAGCTGTAGGGAGTCGATGCTACCGGTGCCGGGGACGCCTTTGCGTGCTCCTCCCCGGGCTTCGCGACACGCCTCGCCCTCGCGTCCCCCCGGTACCGCGCCGGCCCCCCGGGTGCCGCGCCGGTGCTCCCCGGGCCGCGCCGCCCCCGCGATCCCCGGTGGCCCTCCGGCGTACCGCCGGCGTGGCCGCTCTGGCTAGGCTTGGCCGGTGTGAACGCAGCAGCCCAGACCTCCGGCGCGCACGCGGCCGGCATCGCGACCATCACCTCCGGCGGGACCGTGCTCGACACGTGGTTCCCGTCCCCGCAACTGGGTGAGCCCCCCTCCCCCGGCACCGCGCGGCTGACCGGGCAGGAGGCCGCCCGGGAGCTCGGCTCGGGGGTCGCCGCCCTGCTGGGCCCCGACGAGGACCGCGGCGTGGAGGTGGTCGCGGTACGGACCGGCATCGCCGACCTGTCGGAGGCCCCCGCCGACGCGCACGACGTCTACCTGCGCCTGCACCTGCTCTCGGCCCGCCTCGTCCGGCCGCACGGCCAGAACCTGGACGGGCTCTTCGGCCTGCTGAGCAACGTCGTGTGGACCAACCACGGCCCGTGCGCGGTGGAGGGCTTCGAGGAGGTGCGGCTCCGGCTGCGCGCCCGGGGCCAGGTGACCGTCTACGGCGTGGACAAGTTCCCCCGCATGGTCGACTACGTGGTGCCCGGCGGCGTCCGGATCGCCGAGGCCGACCGGGTCCGTCTCGGCGCGCACCTGGCGAGCGGCACGACCGTGATGCACGAGGGGTTCGTCAACTACAACGCCGGGACGCTCGGCGGTTCCATGGTCGAGGGCCGCATCTCGGCGGGCGTCGTCGTGGGCGACGGCTCGGACGTGGGCGGCGGTGCCTCGATCATGGGCACCCTGTCCGGTGGCGGCAAGCAGGTCATCTCCATCGGGCGGCGCTGCCTGCTGGGCGCCAACAGCGGCGTCGGCATCTCCCTGGGCGACGACTGCGTCGTGGAGGCGGGCCTGTACGTGACCGCCGGGACCAAGGTGACCCTGCCCGAGGGGCGGGCGGTCAAGGCCGCCGAGCTCTCCGGCGCCTCGGGGCTGCTGTTCCGGCGCAACTCCACCTCGGGCGCGGTCGAGGCCGTCCCCCGCCAGGGCACGGGCGTGGAGCTCAACAGCGTCCTGCACGCCAACGACTGATCATCGCGACGTCGCACGGAACGCCGGGAGGGCGCGGATGACCGGTCGGCAGGCCGCCGGGAACGCCGGGAACGCCGGGGGTGGCGGGAGCGTGGACACGGCGGCCCGGGTGATGACCGGGCTGTTCGCGCCGCAGGTGCTGGTGATCGCACTGCCCCCGCTGGTGGGGCTGATGGCCGACGGCCCGGCCGGCGCGGCCTGGGGACTGCTGGCCTCGGTCCTGTGCGGCGGCGTCCCGGCCGCGGTGATCCTGGCCGGGGTCCGCTCCGGGCGGCTCGACTCCCACCACCTGGTCGACCGGGCGAGCCGGACCGGGCCGCTGCTGGTGGCGGTCGCCGCGGTGGTCGTCGCGCTGGTGCTGCTGGTCCTGCTGGGCGCGCCCCGGCTCCTGGTGGCGACGGTGACGGCGATGCTGGCCGCGCTCGCGGTGGCGGTCCCGATCACCCTCAGGTGGAAGATCTCCTTCCACGCGGCCGTGTCGGCGGGCACCGTGGTGGTGCTCGCCCGGGTGCTGCCCGCCGTGCCCACCCTGGTCGTGGGCGCGCTGGTGGTGGCGGCGATCTGCTGGGCGCGGGTCCGGCTGACCCATCACACGCCCGCGCAGGTGGTCGCGGGGGCGGTCGTCGGCGCCGGGACGGCCTGGGCCGCCCTGAGCGCCTTCGGCCTCTGAACGGACAGGCCCTTGAGCGAGACCGGCCTCCGAACGGACAGGCCCTTGGGTGAGACCGGTCTCCGAACGGGACCGTCACGTCACGGCGGGTTCCCGGCGGGTCGCCGTGTCAGGACGGGACCGCCGGGAACCCGCGCGTCACAGCAGGCCCTTGAGGAAGTCCCGTGTCCTGCGGTCGCCGGAGGAGTACTCGGCGGCCACGAAGTCGGTGACCCCGGCCTTGGCGAGCGTCTCGATCTGCGCCGACACCGCGTCCTCGTCGCCGACGATCGCCACGTCGGCGGGTCCGGCCGCGCCCTCCCGGTCGAGCACCGCCCGGTACGACGGCAACTGGCCGTAGACCTCGAACCGCTCGGCGGCCAGCGCCCTGGCCGCGTCGACGTCGTCGGTGACGCAGACGGGCAGCGCGCACACGATCCTCGGCGCCGGCCGTCCCGCCGCCCGGGCCGCCTCGGTGACGGCGGGCGCCACGTGCTCGGCCACGGTCTTGGGCCCGGTCATCCACAGCACGGTGCCGTCGGCCACCTCACCGGCCAGCTTCAGCATCCTGGGGGCCAGCGCGGCGATGAGCACGGGCATGTCGTTCGGGCCGGGCGTGCTCAGCGCGAGCTTGCCGGTCAGGGTCTCGCCCTCGAAGTCGGCGCTCTCGCCCCGGACGAGCGGCATCAGGATGGACAGGTACTCGCGCATGTGACGGGCGGGCTTGTCGAAGCTGTAGCCGTACAGGCCCTCGATCACGATCTGGTGCGAGAGCCCGATGCCGAGCGCGAGCCGGCCGTCGAGGGCGGCGTTGGCGGAGAGGGCCTGCTGGGCGAGGGCCGCGGGATGGCGCGGGTAGGTCGGGACGACGGCGGTCCCCAGCTCGATGCCGGGCACCTGGCTTCCGGCCACGGCCAGCGCGGTCAGGGCGTCGAGGCCGAAGATGTGCGACATCCACATGGAGGAGAATCCGTCACCCGCCGCGCGGGCGATGCGCTCCCGCAGTCCTCCGAAGACGTCGGGACCCTTGGGCTCGCTGAGCATCAGTCCGAATCGCATCGCTACCGAACTCCATTCTAGTTGGGTCCGCCCAGTGTAGATCGGGCGCGGCGATCACACACCACCCGGCCACACGACGCCGGGGTGACGCGCGGCCCGGGGACGGCGGGGAGCGCGGACGGCGCCGGAGGCGTCAGGGGAGCTCGGTGAACCGCTCGACCTTCTCGATCCGGCCCGCGATCACGATCACGTCCCCGTAGCCCAGCACGGTCCCGGCGTCGGCGTAGGTGAACTCCTCGTGCTCGCCCTTCACGCAGACCACGGTCACCCCGTACTTGCGGCGAAGGTTGGACTCGCCCAGGGGAACGCCGATGTACTCGCGGGGAGGGCGGGTCTTGACCAGCGCGTAGTCGCCGTCGATCTCCATGTAGTCGAGCATCCGCCCGTTGAGCAGGTGGGCCAGCCGCTCCCCCATGTCGTGCTCGGGCAGGATCACGTGGTGGGCCCCGACCCGCTCCAGGATGCGGCCGTGATCGCGGCTGGTCGCCTTGGCCCAGACGTCCTCGATCTCCAGCTCGACGAGCAGGGACGTGGTCAGGATGCTGGCCTCCAGGTCGGTGCCGATGGCGACGACCGCCCGGTAGAAGTCGGGCACCCCGATCTGCCGCAGCGCCTCGATGTCGGTGGAGTCGGCCACGACCACGTGGGTGAGCTTGGTCGCCATGCTCTGCACCACCTTGGGACGGTTGTCGATGGCGAGCACCTCGGTTCCCCTGCGGCACAGCTCCATCGCCAGGGAGCCGCCGAAACGGCCGAGCCCGACGACCACCACCGGATCGTTCCTTCTGTCAGCCAACGACCGTCCTCTTCCGGGAGTCCCCAGCCGCGGGAATCCGTCCGTCAACGCGAGAAGCCCGGAGGCGGACGTCCGCTTCCAGGCTCCCAACTGCGCACCGCTCGGGCCGCGAGACCCGGATTGCCCTGATTCTACCTCAGGCGAACGTCTCCGGATCGTCGTCGTCCTCCTGAGGCTCCCGGCCGAACCCGCCCTCCCAGGCGTCCTGGCCGGGACCGGCGTCGCCTGCTCCCCCTCCGGCGCCGGCGAGGGTCTCCAGCACCTGGTCGCCGTACTTGGCGAGCTTGTTCTCCCCGATCCCGCTGATCTCGCCGAGCTCCTCCAGGGACGTGGGCATCCGAGTGGCGATCTCACGCAGGGTCGCGTCGTGGAAGATCACGTACGCGGGCACGCCCTGCTCCTTGGCGGTGGCGCCGCGCCAGGCGCGGAGCAGCTCGAACACGCCGGCCGCCTCCTCGGACAGCTCGACCGCCTCGGCCTGGCGTCCGGTGACGGTCCTGGCCGCCTTCGCGGCCTTCGCGGCCCGCGCCGGCCGCTCGGGCTCGCGCCGGAGCGGGACCTGGCGGCGGCGGCCCAGCACCTCGGCGCTCGCCTCGGTCAGCACCAGCGTGCCGTAGTCGCCCTCGACGGCCAGCAGTCCCTGGGCCAGCAACTGGCGCACCACGCCGCGCCATTCGGCCTCGCTCAGCTCCGTGCCGATGCCGAACACCGTCAGGCCGTCGTGGTCGTGCTGGATGACCTTGGCCGTCTTCTTTCCGAGCAGGATGTCGATGATCTGGCCCGCACCGAACTTCTGGCGGCGCTCGCGCATGAGGCGGAACACCGCCGACAGGACCTTCTGCGCGGCGATCGTGCCGTCCCACGCCTCGGGCGGCGACAGGCAGGTGTCGCAGTTGCCGCAGGCCGTGCCCTCCTGGCCGAAGTAGGCCAGCAGTCGCGAGCGGCGGCACTCGACCGCCTCGCAGAGCGCGAGCATGGCGTCCAGGTGGGTGCCCAGGCGGCGGCGGTGGACGTCGTCGCCCTCGGAGGTGTCGATCATCTTGCGCTGCTGGACGACGTCCTGCAGGCCGTAGGCGAGCCAGGCGGTCGAGGGCAGGCCGTCGCGTCCGGCCCGGCCGGTCTCCTGGTAGTAGCCCTCGATGGACTTGGGCAGGTCCAGGTGGGCGACGAACCGCACGTCGGGCTTGTCGATGCCCATGCCGAACGCGATCGTGGCGACCATCACGAGGCCGTCCTCGCGCAGGAACCGCGCCTGGTTGGCGGCCCGGACGCGGGCGTCGAGCCCGGCGTGGTACGGCAGCGCCGGGATGCCGTTCGCCACCAGGAACTCGGCGATCTTCTCGACCGAGTTGCGGGACAGGCAGTAGACGATGCCCGCGTCCCCGGGGTGCTCGGCCCGCAGCAGCTGCAGGAGCTGCCGCTTGGGCTCGTTCTTGGGCACGATGCGGTACTGGATGTTGGGGCGGTCGAAGCTCGCCACGAAGTGACGGGCCCGCTCCAGGTCGAGCCGGGAGGCGATCTCGGCGTGGGTGGCCCTGGTGGCGGTCGCGGTCAGCGCGATGCGCGGCACGTCGGGCCAGCGCTCGTGCAGCGCCGACAGCGCCAGGTAGTCCGGCCTGAAGTCGTGCCCCCACTGGGCCACGCAGTGCGCCTCGTCGATGGCGAACAGCGAGATCACCCCGCTGTCCAGCAGCCGCAGCGTCGCGTCGACCCTCAGTCGCTCCGGGGCCAGGTAGAGCAGGTCCAGCTCGCCCGCGAGGAAGGCCGACTCCACCCGGCGGCGCTCGTCGAGGTCCTGGGTGGAGTTGAGGAAGCCGGCCCGTACGCCGAGCGCGGTGAGGGCGTCCACCTGGTCCTGCATGAGCGCGATGAGCGGTGAGATCACCACCCCGACGCCCTTCCTGACCAGCGCCGGGATCTGGTAGCACAGCGACTTGCCGCCGCCGGTCGGCATGAGCACCAATGCGTCGCCACCGGCCACCACGTGGTCGATGATCTCCTGCTGCCCGGCCCGGAACGAGTCGTAGCCGAAGACGCGCTGCAGGACCCTGGAGGCGTCGCTCACCTCGGGGCCGTTCTCGGGGGAGATCATCGGATCAGTGTACGAGGGATCCTCCCCCGGGCGACGGGGAACCCGAGGTCGACAGGCCGCGGAGGCCGGGATCGGACGCCGCCGGGCGGAGATCGCGGGACGTGCCGCGCGGCCGGGCGAGGACGTGCGACGCCGGGCGGGATCGGCGCGGGGGCGGGGACGCGCGGCGCCGCCGGGAGGCGTGGCCTCCCGGCGGCGCCGGGTCGTCACCGGTCCCGCGGTCGCCCGCGGGTCACCGGTCCGCGGCCGTCACGGGTTGACGTTGATCGTGAAGGTGGACGTGGTGTTCCTGATGTTCTGGAAGTTGTTGCTCATCTGGAGGTTGTTGAAGGTCACCGAGCCGACCGCCGGCCCCTGGTTGGGCTCGGGCAGCTCGTTGGCCCAGATGGCCCAGCCGGACTTGGCGTCGAAGGCGTCGCCGCTCTTGCGGGCCCCGGTGATCGAGACGTTCGTGAAGATCGTGTCCTTGATCGGGTTCTGCGGCTGGTTGCCGACGTAGTTCGTCTGGAACATGATGCCGCCGTAGGTCGGGTCCACGATGTCCACGTTGCTGACGCGGATGCCCTGGAAGACCTTGGAGGCGGAGAACACCCAGATCGCCGGGAAGACCTGCTGGCCCCAGAAGTGACCGCCGGCGCGGACGATCGAGATGTTCTCGAACCGGGTCGGCGGGCTGGCGCCGAAACCGTTCATCGGGTAGCCGAAGTCCAGCGAGCTGATCGTGATGCCCGAGTAGACCAGCGTGTCGGCGATGTAGATGTTGCGGAAGACGTTGTCGTACCCGCCGTAGACCGCGACGCCCGCGGCCCGCCAGGTCAGGATGGAGGTCAGGTTCTCGTAGACGTTGCCCTTCATGTCGGCCCCGCCGGCGTCGATGGCCGAGAACAGCGCGAAGCTGTCGTCGCCGGTCGCCCGGGCCTCGTTGTTGCTGACCAGGTTGTCGGTGCTGCCGTTGGTCATGTTGATGCCGTCGGCGAACATGTTGCGGATCCGCGAGTTCTTGATCGTCACCCGGTCGGTGTTGGCGCCCCAGTAGAGGCAGACCATGTGCTCGTTCCAGATGTTGTCGATCACCACGTCAGCGACGCCTGCGAAGTCGAACACCTTGCCGGGGCCGTCGATGCGCGAGGTGTAGTTGCCGAAGTAGGCGAAGTTCGCGAACGACGAGCCGTTCGCGCTGCCCTCGGCACGGAACCCGATGTCGGTGTTGTCCTGGTTCGAGGGAGCGCGGAACTGGGTGTACCAGGGGCCCGCGCCGACCACCTTGACCGGCTTGCCGTAGACCTGGAACTTGCTGGCGGTCTGGTAGGTGCCCGCCGGCAGGTAGACGCCGACCAGGGTGCCGGTGGTGTCCATCCGGACCCTGTCCAGCGCGTTCTGCACGTCCTGGTGGGTGAACCCGGCCGGGACGGCGTAGCGGGCGGGGTCGGGGTTGGCGACCGGCGCGACCTGCTCGGTGTTGATGAAGTCGATCGCGTACGTGGTGGTGTTGGCCGGGTCCTTCTGCAGCCTGATCCTGCTGCCCGCCGGGACGGTCGTCCCGAGCATGAGATTGGCCTCGTCGTAGATGTGACGCGCCGGGCCCGCGCCGGGCGAGTTGCCGGGGGAGGCCTCGGCGCCGTACAGCCAGGCGTACCTGGACGTCAGGTTGATCGCCTTGAGGAAGGTGTTGTTGACGTAGACGTTCAGCGTGGAGTCGATGCCGCCGCCGCCCGGGGCGTCGGGGATGGAGAAGCGGGTGACCAGGGTGTTGGTGCTGGCCTTGGTGGTGAACTCGACGTAGCTGCCGGTGGTGTTCAGCGTCACCGCCCTGCGGCCCGACGCCTCGCCGGCCACGTCGCCGATGGTGCGGTTCGGGCCGACCACGGCCGCCCCGCCGCCGACCACGGCGTCCTCGGCCTCCAGCATGTCGTAGGGCATGTCGGCGCCCCGGCCGACGAAGAACGGCCGGGTGGAGGTGTTGTTGGCGCGCTTGACCGGGAGCTCGTTGGCGTCGTCGGCCAGGACCGTCCTGACGGTGTACCTGCCGTTGCCGGCCGTCCAGGTGCCGAGGGTGACCGTGCCCGCGGTGGCGCCCGCGGCGATCACGCCGGTGTGGGAGCCGGTCAGCGTCCGCACGACCGTGCCGGACTCGTTGAGCACGGTCAGCGTGATGCCGTGGGCGCCGCCCGCCGAGGCCGCGGTGCCCTGGTTCTTGATCGCCACGGAGAAGGTGACGACGTTGCCCGCCGACGGGTTGCCCGGGGTCCAGCTCGTCGTCGCGACCAGGTCGGCGGTGTCGACGGGCCTGACGACGAGCGGGGAGGAGGCCGAGAAGGTGTTGTTGGACTCGTTCTGCTCGTTGACGCTCCCGCCCTCGTCGACCTTGGCGCTCAGCGGGTAGCTGCCCGCGTCGCGGGGGCCGGCGCTCGCCGAGACCGTGACGGAGGCCCCCGCGGCCAGCGCGCCGACCGCGGCGGTGCCGACCTTGACGGTGCCGAGGTAGAAGTTGACGTTGGTCGCGCCGGAGGCGGCGGTGCCGCCGTTCCTGACCGTCGCCGAGAGCGTGACGGAGTCGGTCTCGACCGGGCTCGCCGGGGACGCGGTCAGGCCGGTGATCGTCAGGTCCGGGTTCGGCGCCGGGGTGCCGAGGACCTGGAACTCCGCGACCTGCCCGGACGGGGCGCCGGAGTTGGAGGTGATCTTCAGCTGGACGTCGGCGGCGGTGCCGGAGACGGGGATCGTCACGGTGTTGGCCGTGGCCGGGTTGAAGGTGTACTGCGCCGCCGGTGACAGGGTGGTGTACCCGCTCGCGCCCTGGCCGCGGCCGAGGACCTCGACGGTCTGGGTGCGGGTGGCCCAGGCGCTGTCGGGGTTGAGCTTCACCACGACCGAGCCGAGGGTGGCGTTCGAGCCCAGGTTCACCGTGAGGGTGGCCGGGTACCCGCCGCCCTCCCAGTAGGTGGCGGTGTTGTTGTCGTTGGCGTTGGCGGCCACGAACGTGAAGGTCGAGGAGGAGGCGCTGATCGGCTTGCCCAGGGCCAGGTTGGTGCCGCCCGGGGTGGAGCCGGTACGGGTCACCGTGTTGCTGTTTGCCGACAGGTTGCCCGCGGCGTCCCTGGCCCTGACGTGGTAGGACACGGTCGCGCCGGCCGGCTGGCTGTCGGTGTAGGTCAGCACGTTGCCCGCCACGCTGGCGCGCAGGGCGTTGCCCGCGTACACCTCGTAGCCGGTCACGCCGACGGCGTCGGTGGAGGCGTTCCAGGTCAGCCTGATCTGCCCGGCGGCGGGCTGGGTGTAGGCCAGGTTCCCCGGCGCGGTCGGCGCCGTGGTGTCACCGCCGCCGCCCTCCGGCCCGTAGATCTCGAGCTCGGAGAGCTGCCCGGCCGGCCATCCGGTGTTGGCGGTGATGTTCAGCCGCACGTACCGGGTGCCGGCCGCGGCGAAGTCGATCGTCACCGTGTTGCCGGTCGCCGGGTTGAAGGTACGGCCCGCGGAGGCGGCGAGGGTGGAGAAGGACGAGCCGTTCGTGCTGCCCTGCACCGACAGGGTCTGGGTCCTGGTGGCCCAGTCCGTCGCCGGCGGCAGCTTCAGCACGACCCTGTTCACGGTGGCCGCCGCCCCGAGGTCCACCTGGACCCACTGCGGGAAGGCGTTGTTGGGGCTCTCCCAGTAGGTGGAGGCGTTTCCGTCGTTGACGTTGCCGGCCACGTACGGGGCGTTGGAGCCGCCGGCCGAGGCCGCCTTGCCCGCCGCCAGGTTGGGGGCGGCGGCCGCCGTGGCCGGTGTGACCGCACCGGCCAGGGCGAGCAGGCTGGTCGCGGCCATCGCCGCCACCAGCCTCAGCGCCAGGTACTGCTTTCTCATTGCGTTCCTCTATCTCTCGTCTGGAACGACGGGACGACGGGAGGCCGTGGCCTCCGTCACGCGACGGGGCGGGCACCGGTCGGGGTGCCGTTCACGAGGCGCGGATCCCCGGGGATGCGGGATCCGGCGGGCGGGTCGGCCGCGCGAGCCGTGGGATCGATCCGCGAGCCTTCCGCGAGCCTTGCCTCGTTCGTCGCCGGGGGGTGCTGGTCGCCGTGTACGCCGGGGGTGCCTGCGGGGGACGGTCGGCGGGACGAGCGGTGCGCAGCGCAACGCTGACAAAAGTTGCGAGCGATGGAGAAGATTTAACATCAGTTTGCAATATTTTTGCATTGCGCTGGCCAAATGTTACATACGTGCTACGGGCGCGTCAACGGTCCGGGACGGGCCGCTTACCGGGTTACGGGGTGGCGTGCGCGACCTCGCCGACCCGCCCGTCCCCGGGCCCGCGGCCCCGTGGCGGAACGGCACGCCAGGTGATCGGGCATACGGCGAAGGCCCCCGGGAACCGGGGGCCTTCGCGGGATTCGGGGCCGGCTCCGAGAACCGGGGACGACTCCGCGAGCCGGGGCCGCCTCAGGAGCCCGGGCCACCACGGGAAGCAGGGACACCACGGGAAGCAGGGACACCCCGGGAACCGGGGACGACGAGCCGGGAGCGGCGGCGCCTACCGCTCGACCAGGCCCAGCCGGTGCGCCGTGGCCGCCGCCTCGCCACGGGAGGCGGCACCCAGCTTGGCGAGGATGTTGGAGACGTGCACGCTGACGGTCTTCGCCGAGATGAACAGCTCGCTCGCTATCTCCCGGTTGCTACGGCCGGCCGCCACCAGGCCCAGCACCTCCTGCTCGCGCGCGGTGAGCCCGAACCCCGCCCCGTGGGCGACCGGGACCGCCCCCGCCGCCCCCGGCTCCTCGGGGATCGCGATCCGTGCCCGCCTGGCCAGCGCGTCGATCGCCGTGAGCAGCGGCGTCGCGCCCAGCCCGGCCGCGAGCCCGGCCGCCCTGGACAGGCTCCGGGCCGCCGCGCCGCGCTCGCCCACCGCCGCGGCGATCTCGGCGGCACCGAGCAGGGCACCGGCCTCGGAATGGGGCTGGCGCAGCGCGGCCCACGCCGAGGCCACCGCGTGCCACGCCTCCAGATCCCGTACACCGTCGAGACGGGCCGCCTCGGCGGCGAAGTGCAGGGCGCAGGCCCGCTGGAGGTCGCCCTCCACGGCGAGCTTCTCCGCCAGCCTCCGCAACCGGGACCCGACCCCCTCGTGCGCCCCGGCCACCCCCGCCACCCCGGTCACCCCCGCCGCTCCGACCACCCCTGCCGCCCCGGTCACCCGGAGGGAGGTCAGCAGAAGGGGCCACGCGTAGCGGGGCGAGGCGGTCAGGTCGTGCCGGTCCAGGGTCCGCTCGACGAGCGCCGCCGCCTCGTCGCCCCGGCCGCGGGCGGCCAGCAGCTCGATCTCCCTGCGCAGGTTGGGCAGGACCGCCTGATCCTTGTGCGCCCCGTGGCGGAATACCGCCCGAGCGGCCGCGATGAGCGCACCGGCCCGGTCCAGGTCACCGCGGGCCAGGGCGATGTCGGTGACCATCCCCTGCAGGGCCGCGCGGAACGGCGCGGGCGGGGCCACCTCCAGGGCGTGCTCGACCACCTCCAGCGCCTCGTCCCAGCGCCCCAGGGAGACCAGCGGCTCGGCCAGGTTGATCGCCAGAAAGGCGCCCGAGGTGCGCGCCAGGCCGTACGCCTCGGCGTCCGCCATGCCCTGGCGGGCGACCTCGGCGGCCCGCTCGTGCCAGCCGGCGCCCTCGAAGGCGTCCGACTCGGAGATGACCACGCGCATCAGCGCCGCGTAGGTGCTGGCCCGCCCGGCGAGCTCCCGCGCCCGCGCGAAGGCCTCGGCCTGGCTCTCCATCCGCGAGTAGCGGCACCTGCCCCAGGTGAGGGTGACGAGCGCGTGGGCCTCGGTGTCGATGTCGCCCACCTGGCGGGCGATGCGCATCGCCTCCTCGGCCAGGGCCTCCTTCTCGGCCCAGTGCTTCGAGTAGCTGAGCACCCGCGCCAGGTTCTCCACGACCTGGGCGCGCAGGGGCGTCGGCGGCTCCGCCGGGACCAGCGCGACGGCGGCGCGCAGATCGTCGCGGGAACCGGTCCGCCCGAGGTCGTACCTGACCAGCCCTCGCTGCCGCAGCAGCCGGGCCGCGCGGATCGGGTCGGCCTCGGTGTCGATCTCGCCCAGCGCCGCCTTGGCCAGCGAGAGGCCCCGCTCGAACTCCCCGGCCAGGTGGGCCACGGTGACGGCCCGCCGGAGCACCTCGAGGTGGTCGGCCCCGATCCGCTCGGCGGCGTCGGGCACCGTCTCCCACAGCTCCAGCACCCTCTCCAGCATCCTCAGCTGCTCGTCGTAGGCGGCGGCCCTCCTGGACGCCGCGGCCGCGCGCCAGGCGCTCATCAGCGCCCACCGGTGGTCGCGCGCGGCGTGCCAGTGGTGGGCCAGCGCGATGGCCCCGCGCGGAGCCGGCAGGAGACCGGGGTCGTTCTCCAGCGCCTCGGCGAAACGGGTGTGCAGGCGGATGCGCTCACCGGGCAGCAGGTCGTGGTGGACGGCCTCGTGGATCAGCGCGTGCCTGAACGCGTACGCCTCGCCCTCCACCACCAGGACGTTGCCCGCCACGGCCGGTCTCAGCAGGCGGGAGAGCTCGGCCTCGCCCGTGCCGGCGACCGCCGCGAGCATCGCGTGCTCGACCCTCGCCCCTCCGGCGGAGGCCAGCCGCAGCAGTTCCCGGGTCTCCTCGGGCAGGCGCTCGACGCTGGCCAGCAGCAGGTCGCGCAGCGACTCCGGCAGGGCCTCGCTCCCGTCCCCGCTGAGCAGCGCCTCGACGAAGAGGGGATTGCCCTCGCTGCGCGCGTAGACCAGGTCCATGTCGGTCTCGGGGACGGCCCCCTGCTCGGCTCCCAGGATGCTCGCGGCCTGCTCGTCCACCTCCCGGCGGCTCAACCTGCCCAGCTCCAGGCGGGTGACCCAGTCGACCCGGCCCAGCTCGGCCAGCAGCGGGCGCAGCGGATGCGTGCGGTGGATCTCGTCGATCCGGTAGGTGACCAGGGTCAGCAGCCGGGCGTCGGCCCGCTGGTAGCGGACCAGGAACGACAGCAGGTCGCGGGTGGAGCGGTCGGCCCAGTGGGCGTCCTCGATGACCAGCACCGTGGGCCGGAGCTCGGCGAGCCCCTCCAGCAGTCCCAGGACGTGCTCGAAGAGCCGGGCGCGCGCCTCGGCGCCCTCCCTCTCCGGCTCGCCGAACTCCGGCAGCAGCCTGGCCAGCCCCCGGGCCGTCCCGCCCGGCAGCAGCGCGGCGACCCCGTCGTGCCCCAGGTCGCGGGCGAGCGAGCGGAGCACCGCGGTGAAGGGCGCGAAGGGCAGGCCCTCGGTGCCGAGCTCCAGGCAGCCGCCGATGAGGACCATCGCCTCGCCCGAGCGCCGGGCGAACTCGCGGACGAGCCGGGTCTTGCCCACCCCGGCCTCACCGCCCACGAACACCGTCGAGGCCGATCCGGCACGGGCCCTGCCGAGAGCGCGCTCCAGGACGGCGAGCTCGGTCGTGCGCCCGATGAACAGGGGGCTTACCGCGTGGGCTCTCACGCTTCCAGGATGGCAGCCCCCACCGACATTCGCGGTGTCCCGGCATCGTCCCTCACGACGTGGATCAGGATGTGGATCAGAGGGTCGCCCGCCCGCCCCGGCGACGGTCACCGCGACACCGGGGCGGGGACGGACGGCGGCCCCCGGGAACGCAAGACCCCCCGGCGGACGTCCGCCGGGGGGTCTTGACCTGGGCCTTGCTAGTGTGGGCGATACTGGGATCGAACCAGTGACCTCTTCGGTGTGAACGAAGCGCTCTCCCGCTGAGCTAATCGCCCGCCCTGTGCGGCGCCTCACGGTGCCGACGTGAAAAACCATACAGCAATCCGGGAGTGCTCGCGAAGCGGTGTTCACCAGAAGAAGGATCTTGAAAACGACACGGCCGGGGGGCAAAGGTCCGAGGATGCATCCGGCGGAGGGCTACGGTGTCATAGCATCGTCCTGATCCGCAGAAGCACCGAACGACCCAGGCTCGACCCGAATCACCCGAGACGCCCCGCCAGGGCGTCGACGGTGACCAAAACGATACGCAAAACCCTTGCAAATACGGCCCTGTTGGTGATGTTTAGCCAGGTAGATGCCCAAATGTCTCGCTGTGATCTGTGTTACAGAAGGGCGTGGAGGCGGAATCTTTCCTACAGGTTCCTTCGTTCCGCGTGATGACTCATGCGGAACGATGCCGTTCAGAGCAGTGAAAGCCCCGAAGAGGGGACCGACGACGAAAAGGTTTGGCTGACGATGAACAGCGCCACCGTCTCTGCCGAGCTAGGCCTTCGGCTTGTGGTCCCCGACCGTACCACCGTCCCCCTCCTCGCCGGCCTGGGCTACACGGCCGGCGACCCGTACGCGATCCGTATGGCCTTTCACGTGGGGAACGACGAGCCGGTCGAGTGGATCTTCGCTCGCGAACTGCTGACGGTCGGCATCGTGCGGCGGGTGGGTGACGGGGACGTGCAGGTGTGGCCGGCCCGCGCCGAGGGCGAGCGCACCCTGCACATCAGCCTCACGTCGCCGTTCGGCCAGGCCCTGTTCGAGGTGCCGCTGGCCCCGCTCACGGAGTTCCTGCACCGGACGTACGAACTGGTCCCCGCGGGGCGCGAGACCGACTTCATGGATCTCGACGCCGAGCTGAGCAACATGCTCTGGAGCTCCTGAACCGCCTCGCCGCGGCTTCGAGGCGTGCCCGCTCCCGGCCCCGTGTACGCCCGCTGCCGCCCGTAGGCCCGCGTGCCGCCGGTCGTACGCCGGTCCCGGGCCTCGGCCGCGCGCCGACCCGGCGCCGCCTCGTGCCGCGACCTCAGGACGGGGAGGCGAGCAGCCGCCGCATCCTGGTGATCTCGATGCCCTGACCGGAGACGACGTCCTTGGCCGTGGCCAGCATGGCCCGGTCGGTTCCCTCGCGGAGCTGGAGCCCCGCCATCGTGACCGCCGCCTCGTGATGGGTGATCATGAGGTTCAGGAAGAGCGTGTCGAAGGCCTTCCCCCTGGCCGTCCGCAACCGGTTCATCTGCTCCAGCGTGACGACGTCGCCGTGACCTCCCTGCCCGGAGTGCCCGTCCCCGCCCGCCTGGCCGCCGGGCGGGCGTCCGGCCGCCCTGAGCCACGAGGTCATGGCGGCGATCTCGGGGCGCTGGGCCGCGACGATCCGTTCGCCGATCCCGCGCACGGCGGGCGAGGAGGCCCGGGACGGCACCAGCCCGGCCATCTCCAGCGCCTGCCGATGATGGGGGATCATGCCCTCGGCGAACCTCACGTCGGCCGCGGTGACCCGCGCCTCGGACGCGCCGAGGCTCTCGCCGGGGCCGGCCGTACGCCCGGCCTCGCCGGGCCCGCCCGGGACGATCACGGGGGCACCGCCCTCGGCGACGAGCGGGACCGGGCCCTTCTCCCCCTCCCCCGCGCATCCGGCGAGTGCCGCTACCAGCATGATCACCGCGATAACCTGACTCGGCACACGCATCCTCCGCATAGCTTCAATAATGGGGCAAGTGGACCGACGTAATGGGGGCATCGTGCGACCGACCGCGGCATTGGGACTGGCAGCGCTACTTCTGGTGGCCGGATGCGGGGCGGATCCGGCCCCCTCGGCTCCACCTGCCACGACCGGCTCGTCCACCGCGGCCGGCTCCGTGGGCAGCCCGAGCCCCGCCGGGCAGGACTCCGGCGCCCCCTCCCCGGGCGTCTCCGGTGACGGCACCCACAGCGCCAACGTCACCCACCTGGCCAATGTCCCGCTCAGCGCGCCGCTCAACGGCCCGCAGGCCTGGGGTACCGACCTGGCCTTCCAGGGGAAGTACGCGTTCGTCGGCAACTTCGACGGTTTCAGCGTCTTCGACATCTCCGACCCGGCCAGTCCCTCGGTGGCCAGCCAGGTGCTCTGCCCCGGCGAGCAGAACGACATCTCGGTGAGCGGGGACCTGCTGTTCCTGTCGATCGACTCGGCCCGGGGCGGCCCCGAGTGCGACGCCCAGCGCGGCGAGCCCGACTCCGACGGCTGGGAGGGCATCCGGATCTTCAACATCAAGGACAAGTCCCACCCGAAGTTCGTCTCGGCGGTCCGCACCGACTGCGGCTCGCACACCCACACCCTCGTCCCCGGCGAGAAGGCCGACCGGGTCTACCTCTACATCTCCTCCCCCGGCCCCGAGCCCATGTCCTCGACCTGCCCGGCCCCGCACAACAAGATCTCCGTGGTCGAGGTGCCGGTCGAGACCCCGGAGAAGGCCAAGGTGGTCTCCAAGCCGGCGCTCTCCGACAGTCCCGGGGAGGACGGTCTGGGCGGCTGCCACGACATCACGGCCTACCCGGAGAAGGACCTGGCCGCCGCCGCCTGCTTCGGCGACGGGTTTCTGCTGGACATCGCCGACCGGGCCGCCCCCAAGGTGCTCCAGCGCGTGAGCGACGAGGAGAACTTCGCCATCTGGCACTCGGCGACGTTCAACAACGACGCCACCAAGGTCGTCTTCGGGGACGAGCTGGGCGGCGGCGTGGCCGCGACGTGCGACTCCGGCACCCCGAAGACCAAGGGCGCCAACGCCATCTACGACCTCGGCCCCGAGCGCAGGCTCGAACTCCGCGGCTACTTCAAGATCCCCAGGGAGCAGGCGTCCGACGAGAACTGCGTCGCGCACAACGGCTCGCTGCTGCCCGTGCCGGGCAAGGACATCATGGTGCAGGCCTGGTACCAGGGCGGGGTGTCCGTCTGGGACTTCACCGACGCGACCGCGCCGAAGGAGATCGGCTTCTTCGAGCGGGGACCGATGGCGGGGGTCGGCGGCTCCTGGTCGGCGTACTACTACAACGGCCACATCTACTCCAGTGACATCACCCGCGGCCTGGACGTGCTCCGCATCGACGACCCGCTGACCGACCCGGCGGCCAAGGTCACGCTCAAGGAGCTGAACGCGCAGACGCAGGTGTCCTACTAGGGGCCTGTACGGGGTCGGGATCGAAGGGATGCGCCCGCGTCTGCCCGCCACCCGGCCCTGACCGCCCGCGCCCCGGCGGCGCGGTCAGGCGGCGCGGTCAGGCCGAGGCGGACGGCACCAGCGGGACGGAGGTGGACTCGCGGACCACCAGGTGGCAGGGGCGCGCGTGGCGGCCGGGCGAGGGTGAGCCGTTGATGGCGGCCAGCAGCATCTCCGCGGCCGCCCGGCCCAGCCCCTCGAGGTTCATGTCGACGCTGGTCAGCGACGGCTGACAGCCCTCGGTCATCACGTCCCAGTTGTCGAAGCCGACCAGCGCCACGTCGCCGGGGACACGCCGGCCGATGGCGCGCAGCGCCTCGGCGACGCCGCGGGCGATCTGGTCGCTGCCGCAGAACACCGCGTCGAACTCCGTCCCGCCCGCCAGCAGGATGCCGACCGCCTGCCGCCCCCATGCCTCGCTCCAGGCTCCGAACAGTGGCGGCGCGGCCGGGGTCAGCCCCGCCTCGGCCAGCCGCTCGCCGACGGCCGCGGCCCGTACCTGGGCCGAGTGGTGGTGTTCGGGCCCGGTGACGTGGGCGATGCGGGTACGGCCGATGGCCAGCAGGTGGTCGAGGGCCTTGTGAGCGCCGCCCGCCTCGTCGGGGACGACCGAGCAGTCGTCGGGGTCGGTCGAGCTGATGAAGGCGTACACCACGGGCACGGGCAGCGCGGATCCGATCGGGGCACGGGCCTGGGTACGCCTGCCGGTGACGATGATGCCGTCCACGCGACGGCTGAGCAGTGTCTTGACGTGGTACTGCTCCCGGATCGGGTCGTCGCGGCCGTCGCACAGGAAGACCGACATCTGGCCGGCGCCGAGCGCGTCCTCGGCACCCATCAGCACCGGGATGCTGAACCGGCCGATCGTGTCGGTCGTGATCATGCCGACCGTGTACGTGCGGCCGGAGTGGAGGCTGCGGGCACCGGCGTTGATCTCGAAGTTCAGCTGCCGGGCGGCCTCCTTGACCCGCATGCGGGTCTCCTCGCGCAGCGACCCCCGGTCGTTGAGGGCTTTGGAGGCCGTGCCCACCGACACGCCGGACAGCGCCGCGACGTCGGCGATGGTGGCGTGACGCTCCGTTTTCCCCATGCTTTCCCCCACTTTCCTTGCATCCTTCCCCCTCCAGTCTAGCGTTCGTTGACGTAGGAGATGTGCCGTTGGTACGGTGAAGGCAATCGTTTTCCTAACTTTCCTAATCTTCCGAGGGAAGACCCATATGACTTTGCCGGGACCCTCCCGTGAGCCCCTGGTCGCGGCCGCTCCCCCGTCGTTCGCGGGCCCGGCCGTCCCCAGCCCCAGCGCGATCGCCGCTCTCTCCCCGCTCAGGACCGTCCAGGTCGTCCTGGACGGAACGGGGCTGCTGGGGCGATGGCGGCGGCGCAACGCCGAGCACACGCTGCCGCACTGCATCGAGCGGCTGGAGAGCAGCGGCAACCTGAACAACCTGCGCATCGCGGCCGGCGAGGCCGAGGGCCGGTTCGCCGGGATGTGGTTCGCGGACTCCGACGTCCACAAGACCCTCGAGGCGGCGGCCTGGGAGCTGGCCGCCGCGAACGCCATCACGGCCACCGCAACCACCGCGAACGCCGCCGAGGCCGTCGGAACGACCGTCGCCGGCGGCCCCGCCGACATCCGCGACGCCCACGACGCCCACGACGCGACCGTCGTCCCCCGGCTGCGGGCCTTCGTCGAGGACACGGCCGCGTTGCTGGCCCGCGCGCAGCAGGCCGACGGCTACCTCGACTCCTACTTCACGGTCGCCGAGCCGGACCAGCGGTGGCTCAAGCCGGTCTGGAGCCACGAGCTGTACTGCGCGGGTCATCTGATCCAGGCCGCCGTGGCCGCCGGCCGGGCCGGAGCCGGTCCCGGGCTGGTCGAGGTCGCCCGCCGCCTCGCCGACCTGCTGGTGGAGCGGTTCGGGGAGGGCGGCGTGCAGGAGGTGTGCGGGCATCCGGAGGTCGAGACCGCGCTGGCCGAGCTCTACCGCTTCACCGGGCACCGCCCCTACCTGGAGCTGGCCGGGCGCTTCTTGGACCTGCGCGGGCGCGGCCTGCTCGAGCACGGCCGGTTCGGTCCCCGTTACCACCAGGACCACGTACCGCTGCGCGAGGCACGGGAGGTGTCCGGGCACGCCGTACGGCAGCTGTACCTGCTGGCGGGCATGGTGGACGTGGCGGTCGAGACCGACGAGCGGGAGCTGCTGGAGGCGGCCGAGCGGCTGTGGGAGGACGCCTTCCACACCCGCACCTACGTCACGGGCGCGCACGGGTCGCGCCATCGCGACGAGGCCTACGGGGATCCGTACGAGCTGCCGCCGGACCGCGCCTACGCCGAGACCTGCGCCTCGATCGCGAGCTTCCACCTCAACTGGCGCCTGCTGCTCGCCACCGGCCACGTCCACTACGCCGACGAGATGGAACGCGTCCTGTACAACGGGATCGCCGCGTCCGTCTCGCAGGACGGCAGGCACTTCTTCTACTCCAACCCGCTGCAGGTGCGCACCGGTCACGTGAACGCGGGCGAGGAGGCGGCCGGGCACCGCCTGCCGTGGTACTCCTGCGCCTGCTGCCCGCCCAACATCGCCCGCCTGATGGCCTCCCTGCCCGGTTACCTGGCCACCGGCGACGCGCGCGGGCTGCAGATCCACCTGTACACCGCGGCGACGATCGACACCGGCGCGGCCAGGGTGACGATGCGCACCGCCTACCCCTGGCGGGGCCGCGTCGAGCTCACCGTGAACGCCGGGGCCGCGGGGACGGCCGAGCCGTGGACGCTCGCGCTGCGCGTCCCGTCCTGGTGCGCCTCCTACGACGTGCTGGTCGACGGCGAGCCGGTGCGGGTCCCCGCCGAGGACGGCTACCTGCGCCTGACCAGGGCGTGGGGGGACGGCACGAGCGTCGTCCTCGACCTGGACATGCCGGTCAGGCAGGTGCGCGCCCACCCGCGCGTGGACGCGGTGCGCGGCTGCGTCGCCCTGGCCCGCGGGCCGCTGGTCTACTGCCTGGAGCAGCACGACCTGCCGCCGGACGTCGTCCTGGAGGACGTGCGCCTGCACCGGGACGGCACGCTCCGGGCCGTCGAGAGCACCGGGAACCCCGAGACCGCCGGCGTACCGATCGTGATCACCGCGTCCGGGTCGGCGCCGGCCGTCACGGACGCGCCGCTGTACGCAGACCGGCGCGGGGCGGAGCCGCCGGCGTCCCCGCTGACGCTCACCGCCGTGCCGTACTTCCTGTGGGGCAACCGGAGCGAGGGCCCGATGCGGGTCTGGATCCCGGTGGCCGACACGCGATGACCGAGTCCCACCCCCCACCCCCTCCACACAGAGTGAGGTAAGGACGTGTTCACCCCCCGAACGAAGCGGACCTCCGCCCTCCTGCTGACCGTCTCACTGTTCACCGGCGGGCTGACGGCGCCGGCCCAGGCCGCGGGCGCCACCCTGACCGTCGACGTCGCCCGGCCGTTCCGCCCGGTCACGCACGTCGCCTCCGGCGGGCTGTACGGCCTGGCGGAGAACGGCAGGCCGGCCGACTCCACGCTGCTGCCGATCAAGGTCAACTCGCTGACCCAGCCCGCTCCCGGCTCGGTCCACCGGCCCAACGGCCAGCCCCCGGGCGGCGACTCGCTGCTGGTCGCGCCGCAGGCCACCCGGGTCGGCGCGGGCGAGTTCATCCGCATGCCCGACATCTACCCCGACTTCCCCTACCGGTGGGTGGGCTGGAACGACTGGCTGGCCAAGGTCACCACCATGGTCAACGCCCGCCTGTCGGCGACCACGGTCACCAACGTGATCGGCTGGGAGCTGTGGAACGAGCCCGACTACACCTGGAACACCGCGGCCGCGGGCAACTTCAACGACGGCTGGACGCGTACCCACCGGGCGGTCCGCGCCCTGGACCCGCTCACCCCGATCGTCGGCCCGAGCACCGCCGTCTACAACCGCTCCTGGATGCAGTCGTTCCTGACCAACGCCAAGAACACCGGTACGCTGCCCGACATCGTCTGCTGGCACGAGCTGCAGGACCCGGCCGGCATCGCCGCGCACATCGCCGACTACCGGGCGCTGGAGGCGTCGCTGGGCATCAGCCCGCGCCGCGTCTCCATCAACGAGTACGCCGCCCCGGCCGAGGTGGACGTGCCCGGCCGGGTCGCCAGCTACGTGGCCAAGTTCGAGCGGGCCGGGGTCGAGTCGGCGCACCGCGCCTTCTGGTACGAGTACGGCACCATGAACGGCCTGGTCGTCGGCAACGACCGGCCGACCGGCACGTGGTGGCTGTACAAGTGGTACGGCGACATGGCCGGCAACATGGTCACGACCACCCCGGGCACCCAGACCGGACTGGACGGCTTCGCCTCCTACGACCCCACCCGGAAGATCGTCAACGTGGTGTTCGGCAACGAGTCGGGCACCAACACCGTCAACGTCACCGGGCTGGCCGCGCTCGGTTCCAGCGTCCGGGTCACGCTGCGCTCGACCCCGTCCAGCGGCAGGTTCACCGCGGTGACGGCGCCGACCACGATCTCCACCACCACCCAGACGGTCAGCGGCGGCCGGATCGGCGTGCCGGTGCCGAACATGTCGGCCACCAGCGCCTACCAGCTGACCGTCGAGCCGGTCGGCGGGGTACCGTCCTACCAGCAACGGTACGAGGCCGAGAACGCCTCGGTGTTCCGCGCCGAGCGGCTGGCCGGCGCGGGCGCGTCGGCCGGTGCCTACGTCGGCCGCATCGACAACTCCGGCACGCCGCGCACGGACAGCTACGTCGACTTCGTGGTCGACGTGCCGGCGGCCCGCCCGTACACGATGACCATCGGTTACGCCAACGGCACCGGCGCCACCGCGACCCAGGGCCTGGCCTGCAACGGCGGCGCCTGGAGCACGGTCAGCTACCCGCCGACCGCGGGGTGGGGGCAGTTCGGGGCCACGGTCTCCACGACCGTCTCCCTGCGTGCGGGCCACAACGTGATCCGCCTGGCCAAGGGCTCGCCGTACTTCGCGGGCGGTACCGGTTACGCCGAGCTGGACTACATCGAGCTCACCTGATCTTCGAGAGGAAATGACCGACATGGCAACTTCCATCCACCGGCGGCGGGGCGTACGCGTCACCCTGGCCGTCGCCGTCGTCGCGACCGGCGCGGCCTCGTGCTCGTCGTCCGGCGGTGACACCGGCGCCAGGCCGTCCTCCGCCGGGAACGCCACCTACACCGTATGGGACCCCTACCCGCAGTTCGACAACGGTTCCGACTGGGTGAAGTTGCTGGGCACGTGCGGCACCCAGGCCGGGGTGAAGGTCGAGCGGACCGGATACGACACCACCGACCTGACCAACAAGGCCCTGCTGGCGGCCCAGCAGGGCAACTCCCCGGACGTGCTGATCGTGGACAACCCGGTGGTCTCGACGCTGGCCGACGCCGGGGTGCTCACCACGACCGAGGAGACCGGGGCCGACACCTCGGCGGTGGCGCCCAACCTGCTGGCGGCCGGGCAGACCGGCGGCAAGACCTACGGCATCCCGATCGGCGCCAACACCCTGGCCCTGTACTACAACAAGGAGGTGCTGGACAAGGCCGGGGTGGACGTGGCCGAGGTGAAGGACTGGGCGTCGCTGACGGCGGCGCTGGAGAAGGTGAAGGCCTCCGGCAAGAAGGGCATCACCTTCTCGGCGATCGGCACCGAGGAGGGCAGCTTCCAGTTCCTGCCCTGGTTCTGGGGCTCGGGCGCGCGGCTCACCACGCTCGACTCCGCCGAGGGCGTGGCCGCGCTGAGTCTGTGGACCGACTGGGTGAAGAAGGGCTACGCCCCCAACTCGGTGATCAACAACACCCAGACGACGAGCTGGCAGGAGTTCGCCACCGGCGACTTCGCCTTCTCCGAGAACGGCACCTGGCAGCTCGCCAACGCCGAGAAGGCCGGCTTCGAGTACGGCATCATCGCCATCCCGGGCAAGGACGGCGGCACCGCGCCCGCACCGACCGGCGGTGAGTTCGTCACCATGCCGGTGCAGTCCGACACCGCCCGCTACACCGCGTCCCAGAAACTGGTGGCCTGCCTCACCAGCACCGACAACGCCCTGGCCACCGACACCACGCTGTCCTACATCGCCGCCACCGAGGCGGTGCAGGCCAAGCAGGTCGCCGCCGACGGGGAGCTGACCGTCTGGGTGGACGCGGTCAAGGCGGCCAAGGGCCGTACCAGCGACGACCTCGGCACCAAGTACCCCAAGATCTCCGAGCGGATGTGGGGTGCGGTGCAGGCAGCGCTGAGCGGGTCGACAACGCCGCAGGAGGCACTCGCCGCGGCACAGGCCGCGGCCGCGAGCGCCACGCAGTAGGCGGGGGACGATGAATCGCCTCACCCAGGCGCGGCACGGCGCCCGTACCGGGGAACGAGCGGCCGACGCTCCGCCCCCGGTGCGGGGCCCGCGGGCGCGCGCGGCGCGGCCGACGGGGAGGACGGGGGGCGTGAAGGCGGCACAGGCCCGGTCGGGGCAGTGGGCGGCGTGGGCGTTCCTCGCGCCGGTCGTGGTGTATCTGCTGCTCTTCTACGCCTACCCGCTGTTCCGCAACGTCGAGCTGAGCCTGCGCGACTACACGGTGCGCTCGTTCGTGCGGGGGGACGCGCCCTTCATCGGGTTCGCCAACTACGCCGAGGTGCTGGGCGATCCGGCCTTCGGGCCCGCGCTGTGGCACACGGTCGTCTTCACCGTGGTGTCGCTGGTCTTCCAGTTCACGATCGGGCTGGCGCTGGCGCTGTTCTTCGCGAAGAACTTCCGGCTGTCGGCCACGTTGCGGGCGCTGTTCCTGGTGCCGTGGCTGCTGCCGCTGATCGTGTCGGCCTCGACCTGGTCGTGGATGCTCAACAGCGACTCCGGCGTGGTCAACGCGGCGCTGTCCTGGGCCGGGGTGGGGCCGGTGAACTGGCTGACCTCGCCGGACTGGTCGCTGTGGTCGGTGACGATCGCCAACATCTGGATCGGCATCCCGTTCAACCTGGTCGTGCTCTACAGCGGGCTGCAGGCGATCCCGACGCAGATCCACGAGGCGGCCGCGCTGGACGGGGCGACCGGCTGGCAGCGCTTCCGGCGCGTGACCTTCCCGCTGCTGCGCCCGGTGTCGGCGATCACGCTGCTGCTCGGGCTGGTCTACACACTGAAGGTGTTCGACATCATCTGGATCATGACCAAGGGAGGGCCGAGCGGCGCCTCCACCACCTTCGCCACCTGGTCCTACCGGCTGGGGTTCGGCAACCTGGTGCCCTCGTTCGGCCCGGGCGCCGCGGTGGGCAACCTGCTCATCGTCATGGCCCTGGTCTTCGGGCTGGTCTACATCCGCGTGCAGCGCAGGCAGGCGGACTCATGAGGCGGCCCTGGTGGAAGACCGTCATCGGGGTGGCACTGACCGCGATCATGCTGTTCCCGGTCTACTGGATGATCAACGTCTCGTTCACCCGGGACGGCGACATGCGGAAGAGCCCGCCCGCCTTCTTCCCTCTCGACGGCACGCTGGACGGCTACCGGGCGGTCCTGGAGCGACAGCTTCCCTACCTGGGGGTCAGCCTGGTCGTCGGACTGGGCACGGTGGCGCTGACCCTCCTGCTGGCCGCCCCGGCCGCGTTCTCACTGTCCCGGCTCCGCCCCCGGGGCGGGACGGCGCTGAGCTTCGTGCTGCTGGTCGCGCAGATGATCCCCTCCATCATCATGGCGATGGGCTTCTACGCCATCTTCCTGTCCGCCGGGGTGCTCAACACCGTGCCGGGACTGATCGTGGCCGACTCCACCCTCGCGGTGCCGTTCGCGGTGCTCGTGCTGACCGCGTTCATGTCAGGCATCCCCGGCGAACTGCTCCAGGCCGCCAGGGTGGACGGTGCCGGCCACCTGCGTACCTTCTGGTCCGTCGTGCTACCGGTCTCGCGCAACTCGCTCATCACCGTGTCGCTGTTCGCCTTCCTGTGGGCCTGGTCGGACTTCGTCTTCGCCTCCACCCTCGACCAGGGCGGCG
>NZ_JBFABE010000026.1:0-98092 GCF_040640155.1 Streptosporangium sp. NPDC023615 | reverse complement strand
GCGCGATCTCCACGACCTGCTGCTGGCCCAGCCTCAGGTCCCCGACCGGCCGGTCAGCCCGACGCGGCGTCAGGCCGCGGTGAAGCAGCGCACGTCCTCCAGCATCTTCGCCGCCCGCACGGCGCTCAGCCGGGCCCGGGGGTCCTTGCGCAGCAGCCCGCGCAGCACCGGCTCCAGGGCCCCCGCCCGCTTGGGCGCGCGCGGGGGCTCCCGCAGCGCCGCCACCAGCGCCGCCATCGAGTTCACCGTACGGAACGGGGTCCTGCCCTCGACCGCCATGTACAGCGTCGCGCCGAACGACCACATGTCCGCCTCGCGGGTGCCGCCCCTGCCCTGGAGCGCCTCCGGGGCGATGAACGCCGGGGTGCCGCGCATCGAGCTCGTGGCGGCCCCCTCGGGCGCGGCGAAGCCGAAGTCGGCCAGCACCACCCGGTCGCCGGTCAGCATGATGTTGGCGGGCTTGATGTCACGGTGGATCACCCCGCCGTCGTGGGCGTGCCGCAGCGCCTCCAGCAGGCGGCACCCCATCGCCGCCACCAGGTCCACCGGGAGCGGCCCCGCCTGCACGAGCGTGTCGTGCAGCGTCAGCGCCTCCAGGAACTCCATGACGATCCAGAGGCGGTCGGCCTCCTCGGTGAGGTTGTGCACCGTCACGATGCCCCGGTGGCTCAGCCGGGCCGCCATCCGCGCCTCCCGGACCACGCGCCGCCGTTGCTCAGCCGCGGCGGCCCCGGGGGGCAGTGGTATCTCCTTGAGCGCCACCTCTCGCTCCAGCAGCAGGTCGTAGGCGCGCCAGACGACGCCGGTCGCCCCCTGGCCGACGCGGGAGACGAGCTTGTACCTGCGCGCGATGATGGTGCTCACCCCGCAATGATCGCAGTTTTCCACCCCGAAGGACTACTTGGAACGTTCCTTTGGCCCGCTTGAACCCCCGTCTCCTCCGGATCCGGCGGTGACGATGCTCACACCAGGCCGATGCCGAGCAGCAGCGCGCCCGCCGCCAGGGAGACCCCGCCCGCCGGGACCAGCCAGATCAACCGGTTCGGTTCGGTGTCGGAGGGGCGGGCCACCGACAGGAAGAAGCCGATCGGCATCAGGACCGGGGCCGCCACGATCAGGACCCGGGTGAGGTCCTTCATGCCGCCGGACAGGTCCGCCCGGTCGATGTAGAGGAGCGCGACGAGCGCGAAGAGCACCAGCACGCCCGCGTGGGCGTGCCCCGCCCGCCACAGGCCTCGACGGACGGGGTTGTCCATGTAGCCGGGGACGCCGCGCATGAGGTGCGCGAGCAGGGAGGAACCGCCGAAGGCGACGGCCGGGACGGTGATCAGGAGCACCCCGGCGGTGCTCAGCGAGGAGGGTGACATGGGGGGTCCTCTCATTGGATAGCAACGCTGGCCAATTATTGGATAGGGATACTATCCGGTCAAGGGGGAGCGGATTTGCCTTGGGGCCGGGTGAGGGGGTTCCCTGACGGGCAGGACCTCGGCACGGCTCGTGGGGGCACCCGCAAAGATCGCGGGATCATCCGCGCGCAATGTCGCCCGGTTCGGGGAAGATATGAATCAGATGCGTCCCCCAGGTGGAGGTGCCACAGATGGCGAGCAAGGACACCGGCGGCCAGAAGCAGACCGGCCGCACCGACAAGGAGGTCGAGGAGACCGCCGCGGCGGAAACCTCCGACGTCCAGGAACGTCACGAGAAGCTCACGGACGACGTCGACGCGATCCTCGACGAGATCGACGAGGTGCTCGAGGAGAACGCCGAGGAATTCGTCAGGTCCTACGTCCAGAAGGGTGGCCAGTAGGTCTTACGTCGGGTCTTATCTGATTTGTCCTACTGGAGCCTGATGAGGTCGGATCCCTCGGGATCCGAAGGGCTCGTCCCGGCCGGGGACGAGTCCGGCGGGCGCCGGGCTCGGCGGGTGGGCGGCTCACGGCCGTCCCCGCCGTGAGCGCCCTCCCCGCCCCGTCCCCGTTCGTTCCTCCCGGCCGGCCTTCCCGCTCCCCGCCCGTTCTTTCCGCCGTACCCTCCCGCCGCGTCCTCCCCTCCCCGCCCGTTCTCCTCGTCGCGCCCTCCCGCCCCTGCTGGGCGCCCCTGTCCGCCCTCGCCGCCGGGTCCGTCGCGCCCGCGCGGGACCGCGGCGGACCCGGTCGCCGAGGGCCGGTCACCCGTGAGGATTCAAAAGCCGGGCACCGGTAGGTGGTTCGCGCTGAGCTGATCCAGGGAAGTGCAAGCAGCACGGCAAGATGAGTAAGGTCGGGCCTTAAAGGACTGCACCTTTGGAGGGAGTCGCGTGGGATCGCACAGGGACCTGCCCGCCGGCATGGTGAATCATATCTTTACCGACACCGGGAGCTCCTCGTTCACCGAGTTCGTCAGGTCCCACTCGCCGGACTTGTTGCCTGGCCGTAACGAGGCCCTGGCGACCCCGGTGGGCGACCAGATTCCGCACGCCACCACGATCGTCGCGGCGAAGTGCGCCGGCGGCGTGGTGATCGCCGGAGACCGCCGGGCGACCTCCGGCAACATCATCTCCCAGCGGGACATCGAGAAAGTCTTCCGTACCGACGACTACTCGGCCATGGGCATCGCCGGAACGGCGAGCACCGGGATCGAGCTGGCCCGCCTCTACCGGGTGGAGCTGGAGCACTACGAGAAGCGCGAGGGCCGCACGCTCTCGGTGACGGGCAAGGCCAACCGGCTCGCCACGATGATCCGCGGCAACCTGCCGATGGCCATGCAGGGACTCGTCGTGGTGCCGATCTTCGCCGCCTACGACCCCGACATCGACGGTGGCCGGATCTTCGGCTACGACGTGGGCGGCGGGCCGTACGAGCAGCACAACCACCACACGATCGGATCCGGATCGATCTTCGCGCGGGGGGCGCTGAAGAAGCTCTACCGGGAGGGCGCCTCGCCCGAGGACACCGTCCTGACCCTGGTCCACGCCCTCTACGACGCGGCCGACGACGACTCGGCGACCGGTGGTCCCGACGTGATCCGCAAGATCTGGCCCGTCGTCGCGGTGATCACGGCCGACGGATTCCACCGGCTCTCCGACGACGAGGTCGCCGACCACGTCCGGATCGTGGTGGACTCCCGGACGAACTCCCCCGACGGCCCCACCGCCCCGCTGCGCTAACACGAGAGGATCACCCCAGGTGTCCATGCCTTTTGGATATGTCTCGCCCGAGCAGCAGATGCGGGACAAGGCGGACTACGCGCGTAAGGGGATCGCGCGGGGCCGCAGCGTCGTCGTCCTGCAGTACGAGGACGGCATCCTGTTCGTCGCGCCCAACCCCTCCCGTGCCCTGCACAAGATCAGTGAGATCTACGACAAGATCGGGTTCGCCGCGGTCGGGCGCTACAACGAGTTCGAGGCGCTGCGCCTCGGCGGCATCCGCTACGCCGACATCAACGGCTACACCTACGCCCGCGACGACGTCACCGCCCGCGGCCTGGCCAACCTCTACGCGCAGAACCTCGGCCAGATCTTCACCGAGTCGCCGAAGCCGTTCGAGGTGGAGATCGTGGTCGCCGAGGTCGGCGACTCCGCCGACGAGGACCACATCTACCGGCTGACCTTCGACGGCTCGGTCTTCGACGAGGCGGGCCTGGTCGCCATGGGAGGCCAGGCCGAGGCGGTGGCGGGCCGGCTCAAGGAGCAGTACCGCGACGGACTGACGCTGGGGGAGGCGCTGGAGGCCGCGCTGTTCGCGCTGACCGAGCCGGGGGGCGAGCGTTTCCCGGCCGCCCAGCTCGAGGTGGCGGTGCTCGACCGCAACCGGCCGCACCGCAAGTTCCTGCGGCTCAACGGCCCGAGGCTGGAGCGCCTGCTGGCCGCCGGCGCCCCCGCCGCCGAGTCGGCCGCCCAGGCGGTCCGGGACGAGCAGGCGCAGAACCCCCTCTCCGCCCCCGAGACGCCCGGCACCCCGCCGACCGCGCCCGACGGTGACATCGACACCGGATCGAGCGGCTGACCGGCACGGAGCAAGCCACGGAGCAAGCCGCGGAGCCGGGTGCGGAGTCCGGTGCGGGGCCGGGTGCGGACCTGGGCACGGGCACCGCACGGCACGGCACCGACACACGGCACGGTCACCGGCGGCCGGTCCCGGCACGGACCGGCCGCCGGCGGACCGGCGCCACGACGTGACACGACACGAGAGCGCCGCCCCGGCCGGGGCGGCGCTCTCGTGCGATTCGGGTCGTCCCGTTTACGGACGGCCGAATCCGGTCCCGACCGGCCCCCCGGAGGGTGAGAAAACCCGCCCCGCGAGTTCGTCCGGCACCCTCTCGAATCCCGCCCCCGAACCCTTTCCGATCCTCTCCCGATCCCCCCGGGCCGCTCGCGACCGCGACGATCCGCCCGAGAGCCGGGCACGAGCGGCGTTCGCGCTTAGCAGGTCACCGGCCTGGGCATAAGCCGTACGACCGAAAACCCCATGATCCCTCCCACGAGAGGGGTTCGGCGAATAGTGTGAGGCAATGGATCGTCGCATCTTCGGGCTTGAGAACGAGTACGGCGTCACCTGCACGTTCAGGGGGCAGCGGCGGCTGTCGCCCGACGAGGTAGCGCGTTATCTATTCCGCCGCGTCGTCTCCTGGGGCCGATCGAGCAACGTCTTCCTGCGCAACGGCGCCCGCCTCTACCTCGACGTGGGCAGCCACCCCGAGTACGCCACCCCCGAGTGCGACAACGTCGTGGAGCTCGTCACCCACGACAAGGCGGGCGAGCGCATCCTGGAGGGTCTGCTCGTCGACGCCGAGAAGCGCCTCCGCGAGGAGGGCATCGCCGGCGACATCTACCTGTTCAAGAACAACACCGACTCCGCGGGCAACTCCTACGGCTGCCACGAGAACTACCTCGTCGGCAGGCACGGCGAGTTCGGCCGCCTGGCCGACGTGCTGATCCCGTTCCTCGTCACCCGGCAGATCGTCTGCGGCGCCGGCAAGGTGCTGCAGACCCCCAGGGGAGCGGTCTACTGCGTCTCCCAGCGGGCCGAGCACATCTGGGAGGGCGTCTCCAGCGCCACCACCCGGTCGCGCCCGATCATCAACACCCGCGACGAGCCGCACGCCGACGCCGAGCGGTTCCGCCGCCTGCACGTCATCGTCGGCGACTCCAACATGAGCGAGACGACCACGCTGCTCAAGGTCGGCGCGACCGACCTGGTGCTGCGCATGATCGAGGCGGGCACCGTGATGCGCGACCTCTCCCTGGAGAACCCGATCCGGGCCATCCGCGAGGTCTCCCACGACATGACCGGGCGCCGGCGGGTGCGGCTGGCCAACGGCCGCGAGGCGTCCTCGCTGGAGATCCAGGAGGAGTACCTCTCCAAGGCCCGCGACTTCGTCGACCGCCGAGGCGGCGACGAGCTCAGCCACCGGGTGCTGGAGCTGTGGGAGCGCACGCTCAACGCGGTCGAGACCGGCGACCTGGACAAGGTCGCCCGCGAGATCGACTGGGTCACCAAGTACCAGCTCATCGAGCGCTACCGCAGGAAGTACGACCTGCCGCTCTCCAGCCCCAGGGTCGCCCAGCTCGACCTGGCCTACCACGACGTGCACCGCCGGCGCGGCCTGTTCTACCTGCTGCAGAAGCGCGGCGCGGTGGAGCGGGTGGCCTCCGACCTGAAGATCTTCGAGGCCAAGTCGGTGCCGCCGCAGACCACGCGCGCGCGGCTGCGCGGGGAGTTCATCCGCAAGGCCCAGGAGAAGCGCCGTGACTTCACCGTCGACTGGGTGCACCTGAAGCTCAACGACCAGGCGCAGCGGACCGTGCTCTGCAAGGACCCCTTCCGCAGCGTCGACGAGAGGGTGGACAAGCTCATCGCCGGCATGTGACGGACCGGCCCGCCGTCCGTGGACGGCGGGCCGTGATCGTCCGCGGGTGACGGGGCGCCTGGTTCGCCGGTCGTCCGTGGGTGGCGGGACGTCCGGGTCGTCGATCGTCCACGGGTGCCGGGCACCGTCCGCCGTGAATCTTTCACGGGTGGCGGAGGGGTTCACGTCGATCGTCGGCATGTCATGGTCACGCTTCGGCAAGCTCGTCCCGGTCTTACCTCCTCCGTACACCGGGGCGGGTAGTGTGGCGCAAACCTGACGTCTGCTTGAGGGATACCTATGCGCCGCCGCAGTATGGCCGTACTGGCCGCAGTGCCTCTGATGTTCGCCGCAGCATGTGGATCCGGAGGGGACGCCGCCACCAGCACCACCGGAGCCACCGGAGCCACCGGAGCCTCCGGCTCCGCGAGCAGTGGCGGGGTCTCCGAGCTGCAGGTCACCGGAGCGGCCGGGGCGAAGCCGACCGTGGCCTTCCCCTCCAAGGTCGTCGAGACCTCCTCCTTCAAGGTGCTCACCCCCGGCACGTCCGGTGAGACGCCCAAGACCGGCGCCAGCGTGGTGGCCAACTTCACCGTCTTCACCTGGGACGGCAAGGAGAACAAGCTCGCCGGCTCGACCTACGACGAGGGCGGGCCGCAGGTCATCACCCTCAACGAGCAGGTCCCGGAGATCCTCCGCAAGGGCTTCGCCGAGACCAAGGGCGGCGGCAGGTTCATGTCCGTCGTCGCCAAGGACGCCCTGCCCAAGGAGCAGCAGGCGCAGGCCCCCCCGGGACAGTCGCAGGTCTTCGTGGTCGACGTGGTGGGCGTTCCCGCCGAGAAGGTCGCCAAGGGCGACGCCACCGACCCCGGCCTCAAGGGCGTCAAGGTGGAGAACCCGGGCGGTGAGGCCGCGCCCAAGCTCACCACCAAGACCAAGGAGAAGGCTCCCAAGGAGCTCGTCGTCAAGACGGTGATCAAGGGCACCGGTCCCAAGGTCACCTCCGGCCAGTCGATCCTCGTCCAGTACGCGGGCAAGATCTGGGGTTCGGACGTCGAGTTCGACAGCAGCTGGTCGCGCGGCGCCCAGCCGATCATGTTCCAGATCGGCACCGGCAAGGTCATCAAGGGCTGGGACCAGGGCCTGGTCGGCGTTCCCGTCGGCAGCCGGGTGCTGCTGAGCATCCCGCCGGACCTCGGTTACGGCAAGGCGGGTTCCGGCGAGAAGATCAAGGGCACCGACACCCTGGTCTTCCTGGTCGACGTGGTGGCGGCCTACTAGGCCGTCCCCCGGCGTCCGGCGCACCCGCCGGATCCCTCCGCGGCACGTCCATCGTGACCGGGTCCCGTCAGGGCCCGGTCACGATGTCGTCGCCGCCCCCTGCCCTTCCGCCGCCCGCCTCCCTCCCGCGCCCGTGCCCGTGCCCGCATCCGCGCCGACGGCCCGTGGCGGTCATCATGGGTTCGAGACGTGCTGTCCCAGCGGGATCCGGCTGGCCAGGGCGAAGATCACCCCGAAGCAGGCCCAGGCCAGGACGTAGGCGAGGGAGGGGGCCCAGGAGGCGCCGATGATGTCCTCCAGTGTGACGCGGCCCTCGAAGTACACGACCAGACCCACGACCGCGCCGGGCAGCGCGCCCCACCAGCGGCGCCACCAGATCTCGTGAATCATCACCTCGAAGAAGACGAGGGCGACCGGCCCGAGCAACAGCAGCCTGACCGGGCCGGCCCCGTCCTGCGCCCCCAGCAGCCAGGCCAGCAGCATGATCGCGGTTGATGACGCGACCAGCAGTCCGACCGTCTCCAGAAGCGGAGCGTGGTCGTCGCGGGGGTCGGAGGACCCGGACTGTTCGATCATGACTTCATCGTGCCCGACAAGAGCGCCGGACGGCGCCGGAACCACATCGAAGGTCCCGGTTTCGGATGGAGCGATGGAGCGCATGCCGAGAAGGCGGCTCCGGAGAACGACCCGGGACGAGGCGACGCCGCAGGGCGACGCTCCCGCGCGGCGGCTCCTTCGCCGCGCCACGGGACGTCGCGGGGGCCACGGCCCCGGGGTGATCCTCGCCTACTGACAACTCTCCCAATAGCGCGTTAGGGTTGGCGCAGCCCTCGGCCAAGGGAGTCCGGATGCGCCCCACCGTCCGTGCCGTCGTCCGTGCCGCCGCGCGTCCCGTGCCCCGTGCCGGCGTGACGCTCGCCGCGCTGCTCACCGCGTTCTCGCTCGTGACCGTCGCCGCGTGCACCTCCGGCGAGGGGCCGGCGGGGCCGGACGTCGAGGTGGTCGGGAACTTCGGTGAGAGGCCGACCGTGCGCTTCCCCGAGGGCGTCCCCGCGCCGGGGCTGAGGTTCACCGAGCTGATGACCGGGACCGGCGCGCGCGTCGGGGCGGACGACCTGGTCGTGGCCCAGTACACCGCGCACGTCTGGGACGGCAAGGACAACCGCCTGCTGGCCTCCAGCTTCAACCAGGGCGCCCCGGCCTCCTTCCCGCTGAACGGGACGCTCACCGGTGTGGGCAAGGCCCTGCGCGGCCACGCGGTGGGCAGCAGGGTGATCGCCTCCATCCCCCCGGAGGAGGGGTACGGCCCCAACCCGCCCGGCGGGATGACCGCGCGGGACGAGCTGTTCTACGTCGTCGACGTGCTCGGGACCTTCCCGCCCGGTGCCGCCGCCGGGGGCGAGCCGGCCGCCGGCGCCAGGGGTCTGGGCGGGGTCAGGGTCACCGGCCCTCCCGGCGGGCGCCCGGCCCTGTCCGTGCCGAGGTCCGCTCCCCCCGCCACGCTGAGGAGCGGGATCCTGCTGCGGGGGACCGGCGCCGAGGTCCGCGCCGGGCAACTCGTCGTCACCCAGTACGAGGGCAGGGTCTGGCGCGGGGGCGCGGTGTTCGACTCCACCTGGGCGACCGGACGGCCCAGGGCGTTCCAGATCGGCAGGGGGCGCGTCATCGCCGGCTGGGACCGGGCCCTGGTCGGCGTCCCGGTGGGCAGCAGGGTCGCGCTCGTCGTCCCGCCGGCCCTGGGCTACGAGGACGGCCTGCCGCCGTCGATCAGGCCCGGTGACACCCTGGTCTTCGTCGTGGACGTCCTGGCGGCCTACTGAGCCTCCCGGCCTACAATCCGGGCTGTGAACGGCGACGACCTCGACACGATGGCGGTACTCCACGACCCGGTGCGCCGGGCCGTCTACGACTACGTGGTCTCCCTGGGCAGGGAGGTGGGACGGAACGAGGCGGCCGAGGCGGTGGGGGTGCAGCGCACCCTGGCCGCCTTCCACCTCGACAGGCTCGTCGAGGCGGGCCTGCTGGAGGCGGGGTTCCGGCGGCTGACCGAGCGGACCGGGCCGGGCAGCGGCCGGCCCGCGAAGGTCTACCGCAGGGCGCCGGGGGAGTGGCAGGTCAGCGTGCCCGCCCGGGACTACCGCACACTCGCCCTGGTGCTGGCCGAGGCGATCGAGGAGCTCGGCGGGGACGAGCGGGCCGGGCGGGCGGCCCGCCGCGCCGGGGCCGGGCTCGCGCGGGAGGGGGAGGACCTGCCCGGGGTGCTGCGCCGGCGCGGTTACCAGCCGTACGAGGAGGACGGGCGGGTCCGGCTGCGCAACTGCCCGTTCCACGTGCTCGCCGAGGAGCACCCGCCGCTGGTCTGCTCGGTCAACCTGGAACTCTGCCGCGGCCTGCTGGAGTCGCTCGGCCAGGACGCCTCGGAGGCCCGGATGGACCCGCGCCCGGGGGAGTGCTGCGTCGCCTTCTCTAAAAACAATGATGATTGACATAGAAGGAACGGGAATGGTGTGCTGTGCTCATGCACCTGGCACAGATGAACCTCGCCCACATGCGCGCGCCCAAGGACTCCCCGGAACTGGTCTCCTTCATGGCGGGCCTCGACCCCCTCAACAGGCTGGCCGAGGCCGCCCCCGGCTTCGTCTGGAGGCTCAAGGGCGGTGACGGCCCCGAGGACACGGTCGAGCACGTCTACGGCGACCACCTGCTGATCAACTTCTCGGTCTGGGAGTCGCGCGACGCGCTCTGGAACTACGTCTACCGCACCGTCCACCTGGAGTTCCTGCAGCGGCGCAGGGAGTGGTTCCTGCGCATCGCCGAGCCGTACTCGGTGATGTGGTGGATCCCGGCCGGGTACGAGCCGACCCTGGCCGAGGGCATGGAGCGCCTGACGCTCCTGAAGGCCGAGGGGCCCACGCCCTCGGCCTTCACGTTCAAGAACTTCTACGACCCCGAGGACAGCAGCGAGGCGGCCAGCCTGCCGGCCGCGGCCGAGGCCAGGAAGTAGGCCAGGTCCTCGTCCAGGCCCCGGCCCATCGTCGACAGCCGGACCGGGGAGCCCCGCAGCGCCTCGGTCAGCCCGTCCACCGGCACCTCCACCAGCTCGTGCCGGGCGCCGAGCGGGCGTGACTGCTCGGCCACCCGCCTGCCGAAGTCACCGGGCAGCACCGGGACGGCCACCCGGGCCGGGGCCAGCGCCACCCGGCCGTAGGCGGTCAGCGAGTGGTGCGAGACCCCGATGTGGCGCTCGCGCAGGTCGCCCTCGCTGACCCGCAACGCCGCCACCGGCCGGCCGCCCAGGACGGCGGCGGCGTTGACCGCCTCACCGGCCGAGACGCCCGAGAAACCCCACCGGGTGCCGCCGCCCAGGTTGCCCGGCCCCTGGGTGACGATCGCGACGTCGGCCCCCAGGACGTGCCGGGCCGCCAGCAGGCCGGTGTGCGGCGTCACCGCCTCCACGTCCCCGCCGAAGGACTGGCCCGCCGTCACCACCCCGCACAGCCAGCCCGCCTGCCGCAACCGCGCTGACGACATGGAGAACCAGGCCGGCAGCGCGCCGCCGTCCAGCATCACGTAGGCGACCCTGGGCGAGCCCGTGCCCGTGCCCTCGGCCCCTTCCCCGCCCGCGTTCCCCGCCGTGTTCCCGCCGTTCCCGCCGTTCCCGCCGGCGCTCCCGGTCGCGTTACCGGCCGAGCCTGGCGGGCGCGGGGGAGTGGTGCCGTACAGGCCGCACAGGATCGCGGGCAGGGCCGAGTGCAGGTCGGCGACGATCACCGGCATGCCGTCCACCGAGTCGGCCTCGCGCAACACGTCGTGGAAGGGCGAGTCCTGCTCGTCGGCGCCGAGCACGGTGGCCTGCAACGGGGTGTAGCGTGCCTTTACCAGGTGTCCGGGGCCAAGCGGATCTTGTGGCAAACGGTCGGGAATCGCCACCACCATGGCGTAGCCTCCCGTACCGAGCCCCATGGCGAGCGCGGTCGTGTTGAGCAGCACCGTGTCACCGGGCTCCGGGTGCCCCACCAGGGCCGGATAGGCGAGAGCGCGCGCCTGGCCGTCCTCGGTGGTCACGTCGAGCTCCACCGCCCCCGGCCACTCGCGCCGGACCCGCACGACCTCGCCCCTGCGCCATCTGATCACGGGGGAAGGGTAGCGTCACCCGAACAGGAAGGAGGCCGGATGTCGCGCCGGAAGACCGAGCGGCTGCTCAATCTCGTGATCTGCCTGCTGGCCACGCGACGGCCGCTCAGCGCCGAGCACATCCGCCAGGCGGTGCCGGGCTACGACGCCGACAACGACGAGGCCTTCCAGCGGATGTTCGAGCGGGACAAGAACGAGCTCCGCGAGATCGGCATCCCCATCGAGGTCCACAAGGACCCGTGGGAGGAGGATCCGGGCTACCGGATCGTCCGGCAGGCCTACGAGCTGCCCGAGATCACCCTGGAGCCGGACGAGGCGGCCGTGGTGGGCCTGGCCGCCCAGGTCTGGCAGCGCGCCAGCCTGGCCGAGGCCGCCGGCGGGGCGCTGCTGAAACTGCGCGCCGGGGGCGTGCAGACCGACGAGGCCCACGGGGTGCTCGGCGGGGCGCTGGAGCTGCGCGTCGACACCCAGGACGCCTCCTTCCCCGCCCTGTGGGAGGCCGTGCGCGACCGGCGCGTGGTCCGCTTCCCCTACCGGGCGGCCGCCAGCCAGAACGTGCTGACCCGCACGGTCGAGCCGTGGGGCGTGGTCAGCCGCCGGGGCCGCTGGTACATGGTCGGCCACGACCGCGACCGCGACGCGCCCCGGGTCTTCCGGCTCAGCCGGATCAGCGGCACGGTCACCCCCGTCGGCCGCCCCGGCGCCGTGACGGTGCCCGAGGGCGTCGACATCACGTCCATGGTCGGCTACCGCGACGCCGCCGTCCAGGAACGCGCCGCCCTCGTCCGGGTCAGGCACGACACCTGCCAGGGGCTGCGCCAGGTGGCGAAGACCGTACGGCCCGCCGACCCGCCCGCCGACGGCTGGGACGAGCTGGAGGTCGACTTCACCGACGCCGAACGGCTGGCCGGCTGGATCGTGGGCTTCGCCGACGACGCCGAGGTGCTCGGCCCGCCGGACGCCCGCGACGCGGTCATCTGCCGCCTGAAGGGAGCACTCGCGTGAGCACCGCCGACCGGCTGCCCAGGCTGCTCGCCCTCGTCCCCTACCTGATGTCGCACCCCGGCGCCCAGGTGCCCGAGGTGGCGAAGATCTTCGGGGTGAGCGAGAAGCAGCTCATCGACGACCTGCAACTGGTCTGGATGTGCGGGCTGCCCGGCCACACCCCCGGCGACCTCATCGACGTCTCCTGGGACGGCGGGGAGATCGTCATCGACAACGCCGAGACCATCGCCCGCCCGCTCCGCCTGGCCGTGGACGAGGCCAGCGCCCTGCTGGTGGCGCTGCGGCTGCTCGCCGAGATGCCGGAGTTCGGCCAGCGGGACGCGCTCACCCGGGTCATCGCCAAGTTCGAGCGGGCCGCGGGCGAGGGCGCGGCCGCGGTCAGCAGCCAGGTGGCGGTCGAGGTGGACGCCGCCCCCGACGCGCTGCCCGTCGTCAACGAGGCGCTGCGCCGGGGCAGGCGGCTCTCGCTGCGCTACTACGTGCCCGGACGCGACGAGATCACCCCGCGCGAGGTGGACCCGATGCGCCTGGTCGTGGTGGACGGGCGGACCTACCTGTCGGGCTGGTGCTACCGGGTCGAGGCGGTCCGGCTGTTCCGGGTGGACCGGATGCTGTCGGTCGACATGCTCGACGTGCCCGCCGACCCGCCCGAGGGAGCCGTGCCCGACGAGGTGACGCCGGGGGTGTTCCGGCCCTCGCCGACCGACGAGCTGGTGGAGCTGGAGCTGACCGCCGTGGGCCGCTGGGTCGCCGAGTACTACCCGTGCGAGAGCGTCGAGGAGCTCGGCGAGGGCCGCCTGCGGGTGGCCCTGCGCGCCAGGGACCACGGCTGGCTGGTACGCCTCGCGCTGCGCCTGGGCGACAGCGGGAGGGTGATCTCGCCCGCCTCGCTGGACGAGAGCGTGCGCGCCGCCGCGAGGGCCGCGCTGAATCGTTATGAGTCGGTCTCCTGACATGCCACGACAGGGGTCTCCCTCATGAGCTGGATCGTCGTCTCGCTCCTCGTGGGGCTCACCGGGCTGGTGGTGCTCGGCGTCCTCGCCCTGCGCGCGCTGCGTGCGGGCGCGGCGCTGCGCCGGGAGGTCGACCGCACCCAGGGCAGGCTGGAACCCGTCCGGATCCTGTTCGGTGACCGCACGGGGGAGATCCGCCCGCCCCGGAGATGAGCCGGCGGGGGTGAGAGAGCGCGCCGGGGAGCGTACGATCGGGGCAGAGACCGCACGTCGCTCGGCGTAAGGATGTGTAATGCCCAATCTCGGACCCACTGAGCTGATCATCATCGGCCTGATCCTGGTGCTGCTCTTCGGTGCCAAGAAGCTGCCGGAGGCCGCCCGCGGGCTCGGCCGGTCGCTGCGCATCTTCAAGTCGGAGACCGCCAAGCTCCGCGAGGAGGACGAGGCCGACACCACGACCACCACGGTCGTCCAGGCCCCACCCGCCGTCGCCCCGGCCCCCCAGCCGATCGCCCCGGCCACCCCGGTCCCCGCGCCCGAGCCGGTCTCCGTGCCGAGCGCCGAGGAGCAGGCCCGCCGGCTGGAGGAGCAGGCCGCCAGGCTGCGCGCCCAGTCCGCCGCGCCCAAGGCGCAGTGATCGGCGGTAGCCTGAGAACCTCCCCGATCAACCGACTCGTCACCCCGGGACTCGCGAATGGCGCTGCTGAAGTGGCCTAAATCAGGCCGGAACAGGTCAATTCCGCCCGTCGATGAGTCCGGCGACGGCCGGATGCCGCTCATGGCGCACCTGCGCGAGCTGCGCAACCGGCTGGTCATCGCGTTGCTCGCGCTGGTCGCGGGCATCGTGGTCGGTTTCATCTTCTTCGACCCGATCTGGACCTTCGTCACCGACCCCTACTGCGACCTGCCCGCCTCGCGGGTGCTGCGGGAGGAAGAGTGCACGTTCGCCATCCGCGGTGTCTTCGACGCGTTCCTGGTCAACCTGAAGGTCGCGGCGATGTTCGCGCTGGTGGTCTCCTCACCGGTGTGGCTGTACCAGATCTGGGCGTTCGTCACCCCGGGCCTGTACCGCAACGAGAAGCGCTACTCGATCTCGTTCCTCGCCCTGGCGATCCCGCTGTTCCTGGCGGGCGCGGCGCTGGCCTACTTCATCATGGACACCGGCCTGGCGATCCTGCTCGGCTTCGCGCCGGACAACGCGGTGCCCCTGCTGGAGATGGACGAGTACCTCAGCTACGCGCTGGTGATGATCATCATCTTCGGCGTCTCCTTCGAGCTGCCGCTGCTGATGGTCTTCCTCAACGTCATCGGCGTCCTGCCGCACGCCACCGTGGCCAAGCACCGCCGCATGGTCATCTTCATCATGTTCCTCTTCGCGGCCCTGGCCACCCCCAGCACCGACCCGTTCTCGATGATCGCCCTGGCGATCCCGATGGTGGTCCTGTTCGCGCTGGCGGAGGGGTTCATGTACCTGCGTGACAGGAGACGGCCCAAGGGCGACGACTTCTCCCACCTGTCCGACGACGAGGCCTCCTCCCTCGACGACGGCGCCTCGTCCCTGGGCGAGACGACCCCCGTCGGGGAACCGGCTCCTATCGATTCGAGAACGGCCGACACGGATCTCACCCGATAAGGGATAAGTTCCGTCTGTGCCCGCAGAGATCGCCGTCCTGGTCAACCCCGCCGCCCGCGGCGGCCGCTCACGCGGGCTGCTCTCCCCGGTGCTCGACCGGCTGCGGCGGGGCGGGCGCGAGGTATCGGTGATCCTGGGGGACTCCGCCCCCGACGCCCTGGAACGCGCCTGCACGGCCGTCGCCGAGCAGCCCGAGGCGCTGGTGGCCTTCGGCGGCGACGGCCTGGTCCACCTGGCCGTCCAGGCGGTAGCGGGCAGCGGCGTGCCGCTGGGCGTCATCCCGGTGGGCACGGGCAACGACATCGCCGGAGCGCTCGGCGTCCCGCTGAAGGCCCCGCTGGCCGCGGCCGACGTGGTGCTGCGCGGCCGGGTCCGCACGGTCGACGCCGCCAGGATCGGCGACGACGAGTGGTTCGCCGGGGTGATGGCCTGCGGCTTCGACTCCCGCGTCAACGAGCGGGCCAACACGATGACCTGGCCGCCGGGCATGGCCAGGTACCTGGTCGCGCTCGCCGAGGAGCTGCGCTCCTTCCGGCCGATCCCGTTCCGCGTCGACCTGGACGGCGAGATCGTCGAGCGGGAGGCCATGCTGGTCGCGGTCGGCAACACCCACTCCTACGGCGCCGGCATGCGGGTCTGCCCCGGCGCCCTGCCCGACGACGGCCTGCTGGACGTGACGGTCCTGGGCGCGATCCCCCGGGGGGAGTTCCTGCGCACCTTCCCCCGCGTCTACCGGGGTTCGCACGCGAGCCACCCGGCCGTCACCACGCACCGGGCCCGCCGGGTCACCGTGGAGGCCCCCGGGGTGATCGCCTACGCCGACGGGGAGCGGATCGGGCCGACCCCGCTCACCTGCGAGATCGTCCCGGGCGCGCTGGAGGTGCTGGTCTAGCGCGTCGCCGTCCCGGCCGTCGCGGACACGATCGCCCGCCGGGCCGGGGCCGGGGGAAACGGGGGACGGACCAGAATCCCGATATCGGTAGGCTGAGGGTATGACGACCCCAGCGGAACGCTACGCTGCCTTCCGTCAGAGCCAGGCCGAGAGCGGGCCCGCGCTGACCTCGTTCCGCGGACTGTACGACTTCGAGCTGGACGACTTCCAGCTCGACGCCTGCCGGGCGCTGGAGGCGGGCGACGGGGTCCTGGTGGCGGCGCCCACCGGCTCGGGCAAGACCGTCGTGGGCGAGTTCGCGGTGCACCTGGCCCTGGCCGAGGGCCGCAAGTGCTTCTACACCACCCCCATCAAGGCGCTCTCCAACCAGAAGTACAACGACCTGGTCAGGCGGTACGGCGCGGCCAAGGTCGGCCTGCTCACCGGTGACAACAGCGTCAACGGCGAGGCGCCGATCGTCATCATGACGACCGAGGTGCTGCGCAACATGCTCTACGCCGGGTCCGGCACGCTGGCCGGGCTCGGGTTCGTCGTGATGGACGAGGTGCACTACCTGGCCGACCGGTTCCGCGGCGCGGTCTGGGAGGAAGTGATCATCCATCTGCCCGAGTCGGTGCGGCTGGTCGCGCTCTCGGCCACGGTCAGCAACGCCGAGGAGTTCGGCGAGTGGATGGGCGAGGTCCGCGGCGACACCAGCGTCATCGTCGACGAGCACCGGCCGGTCCCGCTCTGGCAGCACATGCTCGTCGGCAACCGCATCTACGACCTGTTCGTCACCGTCGACGACGACCGCCGCCCCCAGATCAACCCCAACCTGCTGCGCATCGCCAGGGACGAGGAGCGCCAGGCGTTCGGCAGGGGCCGCCGCGGCTACTCGCGTCCCCGCAGGGGCGGCCCGCCCGACCGGGCGGCGGCCATCGAGCGCCTGGACGCCGACGCCCTGCTGCCCGCGATCACGTTCATCTTCTCCCGGGCCGGCTGCGACGCCGCCGTCATGCAGTGCCTGCACGACGGCATCCGGCTCACCACCGACGCCGAACGCCACGAGATCCGGCAGATCGTTGACGAGCGCACCGCCCACCTGCCCGACGAGGACCTGGGCGTGCTGGGCTACCTGGAGTGGCGCGACGCCCTGGAGCGGGGGCTGGCCGCCCACCACGCGGGCATGCTCCCCTCCTTCAAGGAGGTCGTCGAGGAGCTGTTCACCCGCGGCCTGGTCAAGGCCGTGTTCGCCACCGAGACCCTCGCGCTCGGCATCAACATGCCGGCCCGCTCCGTGGTGATCGAGAAGCTCGACAAGTGGAACGGCGAGACCCACGCCGACCTCACCCCCGGGGAGTACACCCAGCTCACCGGGCGGGCCGGGCGGCGCGGCATCGACGTGGAGGGCCACGCGGTGGTCCAGTGGCAGCCGGGCATCGACCCGGTCCAGGTCGCGGGCCTGGCCAGCACCCGGACCTACCCGCTGCGCTCCAGCTTCCGCCCCTCGTACAACATGGCGGTCAACCTGGTCGGGCAGGTGGGGAGGGAACGCGCCAGGACGCTGCTGGAGTCCTCCTTCGCCCAGTTCCAGGCCGACCGGGCCGTGGTGGGCCTGGCCAAGCAGGTGCGCCGCTCCGAGGAGGCGCTGGAGGGCTACCGCCAGGCGATGACCTGCCACCTGGGCGACTTCGAGGAGTACGCCGCCATGCGCAGGGCCCTGTCGGACCGCGAGGCCGAGCTGTCGCGCCGGCGCGGCGCGGCCCGGCGCCTGCAGGCGCTGCGCTCGCTGGAGGCCCTCAGGCCCGGCGACATCATCCGGGTCCCCGGCGGTCGCCGCGCCGGGCTGGCCGTCGTGCTCGACCCCGGCCTCAACTCCCGGGGCGAGGGGCCCTCCCCGCTGGTGCTGACCATCGGCAAGCAGGTCAAGAAGCTCTCGCCGGCCGACTTCCCCGTCCCGGTGGAGCCGGTCGAGCACCTGCGCATCCCCAAGAACTTCAACGCCCGTTCCCCCAAGGAGAGGGCCAACCTGGTCTCCTCGGTGCACGCCAAGATCGGCGACCTCGACCTCGGCAAGCCGGTGCGGGCGCGCGACCACGCCGCCGAGGACGACGAGATCATCCGGCTGCGCCAGGAGATCCGCCGCCACCCCTGCCACGGGTGCGACGAGCGCGAGGACCACGCCCGCTGGGCCGAGCGCTACCACAAGCTGCTCCGCGAGACCGAGGGCCTGCGGCGCAGGGTCGAGGGCCGCTCCCACGTCATCGCCCGCACCTTCGACAAGGTCTGCGGGGTGCTCGACCAGCTCGGCTACCTGGAGGGGGAGAGCGTCACCGCCGAGGGCCGCAGGCTGGCCCAGCTCTACACCGAGCTGGACCTGCTCACCGCCGAGTGCCTGCGCTCCGGGCTCTGGGACGACCTGGACCCGGCCGAGCTGGCCGCGTGCGTGTCGTCGCTGGTGTTCGAGTCGCGCCAGGCCGACGACGCCCGCCAGCCCAGGATCCCCGCGGGCGCCTGTCAGAAGACGCTGGCCGACATGGTCCGCCTCTGGGGCGAGCTGGAGGCCATCGAGAGCGACCACGGCCTGTCGTTCATCAGGGAGCCCGACTTCGGTTTCGCCTGGGCGGCCTTCCGCTGGGCCAAGGGCCACACCCTGGACGCGGTCCTGCGCGACGGCGTCGGCGGCACCGAGCTGGCCGCCGGCGACTTCGTGCGCTGGACCAAGCAACTGCTCGACCTGCTCGGCCAGATCTCCGACGCCGCCCCGGCCGGGAGCAGGGTCAAGCAGACCGCGGGCAAGGCGATGGACGCCCTGCGCCGCGGCGTGGTGGCCTACTCGTCCCTGACCTGAGATCGCGGGTCTGCGATCCCTGACCCGGGGGCGCGGGCGCGGGGGCGCGGGCCGGGAGCCTGGTTCGGGATCGCGGGCCGGCCGGGACTCCGGGCGGCCCGCGGTCGCGGCGTCAGGCCAGGGCGAAGCGGACCTCGCGGGTGGCCGGGTCGGCGCGGGTCAGCCGCACCCGGACGCTCTCGCCCAGGGGCAGGTCCTCGCCGTCGCAGCGCGCCACCACCGGCGGGTCGGTGACCTGCACCTGGCCCCACGGCCGGTCCTCGGCCACGTCGATCACCACGGCCTCGAACGTCTGCCCCACCCGGTCGCGCAGCACGAACGCCTCCACCAGGTCCACGCACGCCCGCTCGACGCTCCCGGCCCGGCGCCCGGTGGCGTGCATGATCTCCGGCAGCTCGCCCATGACCCGCTGGACCTCCTGCGGCACCGGCTCGCCGGCCGCGACGGCCAGGCAGATCTCGGTGGCGTAGCGGTCGACGAGACGCCGCAGCGGCGCCGTCACGTGCGCGTACGGCGCGGCCACCGCGGCGTGCCCGGCCTGCGCGGGCGGCTCCCCGTTGAAGACCACGTAGCCGGCGCCGCGCAGCAGCACGGTCGACTCCTGCAGGAACGCGGCCTGCTCGGGGACCTTCGGGTCCAGGGCGTGCACGACGTCGCCGTACCCGGCGCCCTCGGGCCAGGGCACGCCGAGCGCCGCCGCCATCCGCCGGACCTGGGCGACCCGCTCGGCCGGGGCGGGCGGCAGCACCCGCAGCAGGCCGATCTCGGCGTCCAGCATCATCGAGGCGGCGGCCATGCCCGTCAGGAGCGAGATCTGCGCGTTCCACGCCTCGGCGTCCAGCGGGGCGCGCAGCTCCACCCGGTAGCCGTCCCCGTCCGGGACGACCTCCTGGTCGGGGGTGGGCAGCGTGACGCCGCCCCTGGCCCGCTCCAGGGCGAGCCTGAGCCGGCCGATCTCGGCCAGCAGGCGCAGCGTGCCGTCGGCGGTGCCGGTGTCGATCGCGGCCTGCGCGTAGTCGTAGTCGAGCCGTTCGCGGCTGCGCACCAGCGCCCTGGTCACGTCCGCGCCCACGATGCTCCCCTCGGCGTCGAGGTCCACGCACCACAGCGCGGCGGGGCGGTCCACCCCGGGCAGCAGGCTGGCCGCGCCCTCCGACAGCACGGGCGGGTGCAGCGGCACCCGGCCGTCGGGCATGTAGACGGTCTCGCCGCGCAGGCGCGCCTCGGCGTCGATCGCGCCGCCGGGCCTGACGAACGCCCCGACGTCGGCGATGGCGTACCAGACGCGGTAGCCGCCGGGCCGCTCCTCCAGATGCAGGGCCTGGTCGAGGTCCATCGCCCCCGGGGGATCGATGGTGATCATCGGCAGGTCGGTACGGTCCAGCCGGGGCAGGGCGGGCGCCTCGGCGACCCACTCGGCCTCGTCGACCACCGCCCGGGGGAACTCCTCGGGCAGCTTCATCTCACGACGGATCCGTTCGAAACCGTCGTCGAGCCGCGGATGGGACTCTCCGGGCACCCGGATGCTCTTGTGAGGCACAGGGAGCAACCTACCGGCTTTCCGTGAGGCCCCTCCACGGCCGGGGCCCCCGGACGATCCAGGGGCCCGCGAAGGCGATCACAGGGCCGAGGTCAGCCTCTCCAGGGGGCTGCGCAGACCGTAGCGTTCGCCCAGCGCCGCCAGGGCCCGCGGGTCCCGGGGCTCGGACGGGAGCGCGAGGTCGATCCCGGGCACGGGGGCGTCGCGGGCGACCCGCACCACGCCGGGGGCGATCCGCAGGTACTCCCGCGCGGCCGACAGCTTCGCGCGCCGCCCCGCGGTCAGGACGGCCGCGCCCCCTTCCGGGGAGCCGGGAGGGGGGCCGTCCCCGTCGACGGCCCGCAGCAGCGCCTCCAGCGAGCCGTAGGCGGTGATCAGGGCCGCCGCGGTCTTGTCACCCACCCCGGGCACGCCCGGCAGGCCGTCGCTGGGGTCGCCGCGCAGGGTGGCGAAGTCGGCGTAGGCGCGGCCGGGGACGCCGTACTTCTCGGTCACCGTCGCCTCGTCGATCGCCTGGAGGTTCTTCACGCCCCTGGCGGTGTAGAGGACGCGGACCGGCCGGGTGTCGTCGACGAGCTGGAACAGGTCGCGGTCGCCGGTGACGACGTCGACCGGGCCGCTCGCCCGCGCGGTGAGCGTGCCCATCACGTCGTCGGCCTCGTAGCCGGGCACGCCGACGCGGGCGATGCCCACGGCGTCGAGCACCCGCTCCAGCACCGGCACCTGCGGTGCGAGCGTGTCGGGGGTCTCCTCGGCGCCGCCTTCGACGACCCGGTGGGCCTTGTACGTCGGGATCGCCGCCACCCGGAAGGCCGGGCGCCAGTCGGCGTCCATGCAGGCGGCCATCTCCCCGGGGGAGTACCTCCGGATCAGCATGGCGATCATGTCGATGACGCCGCGCACCGCGTTGACGGGCATGCCGTCGGGGGCGGTCATCGACTCGGGGATCCCGTAGAAGGCGCGGTAGTACAGCGAGGGGGTGTCGAGGAGCATCAGGCCGGGCATGGCGACCAACCTAACCAATCAGCCGGGGAGGCCGACCGCCAGCACGCAGGTGTCGTCCTCGGGATTGGGGCCGCCGACCGTCTCGACGAGCCGGTCGAGCCCGCCTTCCGGATCCGCTCCCAGCAGGGCCGCCGCCTCCAGCACCAGCGCCACGCCCTCGTCGATGTCACGGGTGCGCCGCTCCACCAGCCCGTCGGTGAACAGCAGCAGCAGGTCACCCGCGCGCAGCTCGAACGTGGCCAGGCCGTACGCCTCGTCGGCGGTGGCTCCCAGCAGCACCCCGGCGGGCGGGTCGAGCTGCGCGGCCTTCCCGTCGCGCACCAGGATCGGGGCCGGATGGCCGGCCTGCGCCCAGGTGAACGTCCCGCAGGCCGGGTCGAGACGGCCCACCGCGGCGGTCGCCGTGGTCTCCGGCATCCGCCGCAGCACGAGATCGTTGAGCCAGGTCAGGAGCCGGTCGGGGGAGTGGCCGGTCATCGCGAGGCCGACCAGGGCGTGCCGCAGCTGGGCCATCTGCGCGAGCGCCGGCATCCCGTGCCCGGCCACGTCGCCGATGGCGAGCTGGATGCCGCCGCCGGGCAGCCGGACGGCGTCGTACCAGTCGCCGCCGAGGCCGCTCTCGACGCCCGCCGCCACGTAGCGCACGGCGACGCGGGCGTGCGGCAGGCCGATCGTCTCGTCCAGGCCCGGCATGATCGCCTCGCGCAGCGCCACGCTCATGTGGTGCTCCTCGGCGGCCTGCTCGCGCACGCGCAGCAGCATGTCCCGCGAGTCCGACATGATGCGCTCGGCCCGGCGGCGGAGGGTGACGTCCTGGAGGACGCCGTGCACGGCGGCGTGCCCGCCGCTCACGACGGGGTCGAGCACGGCCCGCAGGTGACGGAGCTCGCCGTGGCGGCGGACGCGGAACTCCGCCTCCCCCGGCACGGCCCGGCGCACCACCGACCAGAGCAGGCGGTCCAGGCCGGGCCGGTCGACCGCCTCGGCGTGACCGATGAGGTCGTGCAGCGGGATCGGGCCGTCGGCGGGGTCGCGGCCGAACATGACGTACACCTGATCGGACCAGGTGGCCTCTCCGGTCCGGAGATCCCACTCGGCCCAGCCCATGTCGCCCAGCCGTTCCGCGTGCGCCAGGCGCGCGGCGAGGAGGTGTGGCTCCACGGCCATGTGCTCACCCGGCTCGTCGCACGGCCACCGCGTCTTTTCGGCGATGGTCGACGGAGCCGGGACGGTCACCTGGTCGTTTCGTGGGTGGAGGGGTGGCTGGTGGCCGCCCACTACGCCGACCATGTAGCTCGCTCTCGAGAAAACGTGGCTTTACGGATGTTTTGTCAACGAAATGTGATCGTACTTCAACGGATTGTAGTGGCCGGGTCGCTTCCGTGCCTTCCGTTCCGGGACTTTCGGTCCGGCCCCGCGGGTGCGGCGCCGCCCCGCCCGGATTAGATTGGTCGGCGTGACAACGGAGTCCTCTGATCTCTATCCCGTGACCCGCCTGGCCGCCGCCCGGGAGGCGACGGCCGCCGCCGGGCTCGACGCGCTGCTGCTCACCCCGGGTCCCGACCTGCGCTACGTGACCGGGTACGAGGCGCTGCCGCTGGAGCGGCTCACCTGCCTGGTGCTCCCGGCCGCCGGCGAGGCGTTCATGATGGTGCCCCGCCTGGAGCTGCCCGCGGCCGAGCACTCCCCGGCCTCGCGCCTGGGCCTGGAGTTCGTCCCCTGGGACGAGACCGACGACCCCTACGCGACCGTCGCCGCCCGGCTGGGCGCGCCCCGCAGGGTCGGCCTGGCCGACCGGATGTGGGCGATGCAGTCGCTGCGCCTGCGCGAGGCGATGCCCGGCGCCGAGCAGGTGCTCGCCGGGACGGTGCTGCGCGGGCTGCGCATGCGCAAGAGCGCCGCCGAGGTGGCCGCGCTGCGCGAGGCGGGCGCCGCGATCGACGCCGTCCACGCGCAGGTGCCCGGATTCCTCAAGGCGGGCAGGACCGAACGGGAGATCGGCAGGGACATCGCCGAGGCGATCGTCGCGGCCGGCCACTCGACCGTCGACTTCGTCATCGTCGGCTCCGGCCCCAACGGCGCCAGCCCCCACCACGAGCTCTCTGACCGGGTCGTGGCCGAGGGCGAGCCGATCGTCGTCGACATCGGCGGCCAGATGCCGAGCGGCTACTGCTCGGACTCCACCCGGGTCTACGCGATCGGCGAGCCTCCTGCGGGCTTCCTGGCGTACTACGAGGTGCTCCGGCGCGCCCAGCAGGCCGCCTGCGACGCGGTGCGCCCCGGCGTGCCGTGCGAGGCGGTCGACGCCGCCGCCCGCGAGGTGATCGCCGCCGAGGGCTACGGCGAGTACTTCATCCACCGCACCGGCCACGGCATCGGCCTGGAGACCCACGAGGAGCCCTACATCGTCGCGGGCAACACCGAGCCGCTGGCCCCGGGCTTCGCCTTCTCCGTCGAGCCCGGCATCTACCTGCCCGGCGCGCACGGCGCCCGTATCGAGGACATCCTCGTCTGCACCGGGGACGGCGGCGAGCGCGTCAACCACCGTCCCCGCGAGCTCGTGGTCGTCTGACGCGGCCCTCGGTGCCCCCGGTGCCCCCGGTGCCCCCGCCCGCCGGGGATGCCAGAATCGGGACGGCCGGCGACCCCGGCCGTCCCGCCGTCCGCGCCAGGAACTGGAGCACGCGGACACCACCCCCTTCCCCGACGGATCCGGGGCGGGGTCCTCACGCTGGAGGATTCAGATGACCGTTGAGCGCGTCCTGCCGACCGGCGACGCCCGTGACCTGCTGGACCTGGTCCGCGACCTGATCGCCAAGGAGATCGCGCCCCGGGCCTCGGCCGACGAGGCCGCGGGCACGTTCCCGCGCGAGGTGTTCGCCACGCTCGGCCGCGCGGGCCTGCTCGGCCTGCCCTACCCCGAGGAGCACGGCGGGGCGGCGCAGCCGTACGAGGTCTACCTGCAGGTGATCGAGGAGCTCGCGGCCGGCTGGCTGGCCGTGGGCCTCGGGGTCTCGGTGCACACCCTGTCGTGCTTCCCGGTGGCCGCCTACGGCACCGACGAGCAGCGCGCCGCGCTGCTCCCCGACATGCTGGGCGGGGAGTGGCTGGGCGCCTACTGCCTGTCGGAGCCGCAGTCGGGCTCCGACGCCGCCGCGCTGACCACCAGGGCGGTCCCCGGCACAGACGGCCACGACGGCCACGACGGCTACACCGTCGACGGCGTCAAGGCCTGGATCACCCACGGCGGCGTCGCCGACTTCTACACGCTGATGGCCCGTACCTCCGCCGACGGCGCCCGCGGCATCTCCTGCCTGCACGTGCCCGCCGGCGTCGAGGGGCTGTCGTTCGGCGCGCCCGAGCGGAAGATGGGCATGAGGTCCTCGCCGACCGCCCAGGTCCGCTTCGACGGGGTGCGCCTGCCGCCCGAGGCGCTGCTCGGCGCCGAGGGGGAGGGCTTCCGGATCGCCATGGCCGCCCTGGACGGCGGCAGGCTCGGCATCGCCGCCTGCGCCGTGGGCGTGGCCCAGGCCGCCTTCGACGTGGCGACCGCCTACGCCGCCGAGCGCCGCCAGTTCGGCTCGCGGATCATCGACTTCCAGGGCGTCGGCTTCATGCTCGCCGACATGGCCACCCAGATCGCCGCGGCCCGCGCCCTGTACCTGGACGCCGCCCGGCTGCGCGACGCCGGACGGCCGTACGGCACGCGGGCGGCGATGGCGAAGCTGTTCGCCACCGACATGTGCATGAGGGTCACCACCGACGCCGTCCAGGTCCTCGGCGGGTACGGCTACGTGGAGGACTTCCCGGCCGAGCGCCACATGCGGGAGGCCAAGGTCCTGCAGATCGTCGAGGGCACCAACCAGGTCCAGCGCCTGGTGATCGGCCGCGCCCTGGCCAAGCAGGCGGGGCGGGCGGACCAGACGGGCCAGGCGGGGTAGGCGGCGGCGGGGCGAGGCGCCCCCCGGGGCGGCGCCTCGCGTCGCGGCGGCGTCAGAGCCCGTAGCCCTCCAGCAGCCGCAGCCAGATCTCACTGACCGTGGGGAAGGACGGCACGGCGTGCCAGAGCCGCTCCAGCGGCACCTCGGCGGTGACCGCGATCGTCGCGGCGTGCAGCAGCTCGCCCACGGCCGGCCCGGCGAACGTCACCCCGAGCAGGACGCGGCGCCGCTCGTCCACGACGGCCTTGGCCCTGCCCCGGTAGTCCTCGGCCTGCAGGTAGGCGCCCGTCACCTTGCCCAGGTCGTACTCGACCACGCGCACCTCGAACCCGTCGGCGCGGGCCTCGGCCTCGGTCCGGCCCACCGCGCACACCTGCGGGTCGGTGAAGACCACCTGGGGGGCGCCGTACGCGCCGGCGGCGTCGCGCAGCGCCGGAAGGTCGTCCGCGCCGCCCGCGGCGCGCGCGGCGATCACGTCCCCGCACACCCGGGCCTGGTACTTGCCCATGTGGGTGAGCAGGGCCCGGCCGTTGACGTCGCCCACCGCGTACAGCCAGCCGTCGCCGACGCCGGTGGCGCGCATGCTGTCGTCGACCTCCACGTTCTTCCCGGCCTCCAGGCCGACCGTCTCCAGGCCGAGGTCGCCCGTGGCCGGACGCCTGCCGGTGGCCACCAGCAGCTCGTCGGCCTCCACCGGCGCCCCCTCGGACAGGTGGACCGTCACCGGGCCGCCGGGCCGGGGCCGCTCCACCCTCGTCACCTCGACACCGGTGCGGACCGTGATGCCCGCCTCGGCGAACGAGGCGGCCACCAGCTCCCCGGCGAACGGCTCCATCCTGCCCAGCAGCCCGCCGCGCGCCAGCACGGTCGTCTCGGCGGCGCCGAGGCCGTGCATGGCCTGGGCCATCTCGCAGGCCACCACGCCGCCGCCCAGCACGGCCAGCCGCCCCGGGACGCTCCTGGCCGCCGTGACCTCGTGGCTCGTCCAGGGGGAGGCCTCGGCGAGACCGGGGACCGGCGGGACGACCGCCGCGCTCCCGGTGGCCAGCACGACCGCGTGGCGGGCGGTCAGGGTGCGGACCGAGCCGTCCTTCGCGGTCACCGTGACCCGCTTGGGGCCGTCCAGCCGCCCGTGGCCGCGGACGAACTCCGCAGGCACCCCTCTGATCCACTCGACCTGGCCGCTGTCGTCCAGGTGGGCCACGGCCTCGTCACGCCGGGCGAGCACGGCGGCGGTGTCGATGGGGCCGATCGTCAGGCCCGGCATCCGGGAGACCTCGGCGACCAGGTCCACCGGGCGCAGCAGCGCCTTGCTGGGGATGCACGCCCAGTACGAGCACTCCCCGCCCGCCAGGTTGCCCTCGACGACCGCCGCGGTCAGTCCTCCCCTGACCGCGCGGTCGGCGACGTTCTCGCCCGCGGGGCCCGCGCCCACCACCACCACGTCGAACTCGTCCGACACGACGTACCTCCCATAGAGAACCCGGTCATCGCCCCCGCGGCGCGCCGGCGGCGCGGGGCCGTACCAGCTTCGCATCCCCGCCCCGGGCGGGGTCGCGGACAGGTGCCCGGCGCGCCGGGCGGCGGCGCGATCGACCGGTGACGACGGCGGTGGCGGACGGCGAGGGCGCGACCGGCGCGGGCGGTGGGGCGGTGAGGGGCGGGGGCGATCAGCGGCGGCGGCCGCGGGCCTTCAGCGGGGTCAGCGGCAGCTCGGGCGCGGGCAGCGGGGCCATGCCCGTGCCGGGCCCCGCCCCAGATCCCGTCTCAGATCCCGTCTCAGATCCCGCACCGGACCCCGTGCCGGGTCCCGCGGCGCGCGCCGCGCCGGATACCGTGCCGAACGCCTCGCCCTCGGCCCACTCGCGCCGGAAGCCGACGATCTCCTCGTGGCTGCGGCCGACGAAGTTCCACCACATGACGATGCGCTCCTCGAACGGCTCGCCGCCGAGCAGCAGCAGCCGCCCGCCCCCCTCGGACCGCAGTTCCAGCCCGGAGCGGCCGCTGCCCAGGTAGAGCAGCGGACCGGGGGAGAGGCGGGTGCCGAAGACCCGCACCGCGCCGGACAGCACCAGCACGGCGTACTCGAAACCGGGACGGAGCGGCAGGCGCGTCCCGGCGCCCGCCTCCAGCGTGATCTCGGCGCCGACCAGCGGGGTGTGGACCGTCGCCGGGGACGCGACGCCGTCCAGCTCGCCCATGATCACGGTCGTGACGACGCCCGGCGAGACCGGGCGGGGCAGGGTCGCGTGGTGCTCGAAGGCCGGGGCGATCCCGCGGACGTGCGAGGGCAGGGCCACCCAGAGCTGGACCCCGTGCAGCAGGGCGCCGGCGGCCGACTCCTCGGAGTGGGAGATGCCGCGCCCGGCGGTCATCAGGTTGAGCCCTCCGGGGGTGATCGTCTGCTCGCTGCCGAGGCTGTCGCGGTGCAGGATCTCCCCCTCCAGGAGCCAGCTCACGGTCTGCAGGCCCGTGTGCGGGTGCGGGGGGACGCGCATCGTCGCCCGCTCGGGGCCGTAGTGGTCGACGAAGCACCAGGCGCCGACCATCCGCACGTCCCGGTTCGGCAGGGTCCGGGTGACCCTCATCGCCCGCGGGCCGCCCAGCACCACGTCCCGGCCGGTCAGCAGCTCCTCGACCGGCTCGGCCGCCACGTCCGCCAGGCCGCCGCACGCCGACTCCCGCGGGTCCGTCTCCAGGTTGCTCATGCGGCGACCCTACGTCGCGTCACGCCGCGTCACGTCGCGTCCCGCGCCGGTCCGGTCCCGCGCCGGCCGGGGCGTGCGGTCCGGGCGGGGGGCCCGGGCGAGGCGCCGGGGCGTGGGGCGCCGTCCGAGGGGCGGACCGGCTACGGGTCCGCGGGCCGGTTCCGGTATCTTTCGTCCACCCCTCGGACGTCCGGGCGCCGACGGGACGGAGAACCCTGTGAAGTGAGAGGCCGATGACCACCGAGACAGCTGCTCCCTCCCGATCCCGGCAGAGCCGCTGGAGCGCGCAGACCTGGTTCAACGTCGTGCTGATCGCCATGGCCGTCCTGCTGGGGGTCTCCGCGGTCGTCGGCGCCGCGGTCCTGAAGAACGCGGCGTCGGCCTCCAACCGCCTGATCGACCACATCTCCGTGGGCCGGATCCAGGCCGAGCGCCTGCAGGCGACCCTGCTGGACCAGGAGACCGGCATGCGGGGCTTCGTCATCACCGGCAACGAGGAGTTCCTGCAGCCCTACCTCGACGGGCGCAGGGAACAGACCGCGGTGTCGGCGAGGATCAGGGAACTGGTCCCGGGGGCCGCGCCGTTGCGCGAGCTCGACACCGTGGAGCGGCTGGCCTCCGACTGGCGGGCCCGGTACGCCGAGCCGATGATCGACACCGCCAGGAAGACCGGCCCGAAGAGCGTGGGCGAGACGCTGATCGCGGAGAGCAAGAGCTCCTTCGACCTGGTCCGCAAGGCGCTCGACGTCCAGAACAACGCCTGGACCCAGGCGAGACTGGACGCCCGCGCCGAGCTGGGCACCGCCCGCACGATCAGGGACGCGACCTTCTTCGGCATCCTGGCCGCCTTCCTGATCACCATCGTCATCGTGGCGGTACTGCTGAGGATCGCCGTGTTCGCCCCCCTGACCCGGCTGCGGGAGGCCTCCCGCAGGGTCACCATGGGCGACTTCGACCACCACGTCGACACCGGGGGCCCGTCCGACCTCGCCGACCTGGCCGGGGACATGGAGGCGATGCGCAAACGCATCGTCACCGAGCTGGAGGAGGCCCGGGAGTCCCGGCTGCGGGTCGCGGCCCAGGCCGAGGAGCTCAAGCGCTCCAACGCGGAGCTGGAGCAGTTCGCCTACGTGGCCTCGCACGACCTGCAGGAACCCCTGAGGAAGATCGCCTCTTTCTGTCAGATGCTGCAGCAGCGGTACGCCTCCCAGCTCGACGAGCGGGCCAACACCTACATCGACTTCGCCGTCGACGGGGCCAAGCGCATGCAGGTGCTCATCAACGAGCTGCTGACCTTCTCCCGGGTGGGCCGCATCACCAGGGAACCCGTCGAGATGGACCTCAACGACGTGGTGGACAGGGCGCTGGCCAACCTCTCGGCCGTCGTGGAGGAGTCCGGCGCCGAGGTGGAGGTCGGCGACCTGCCGGTGTTCGTCGGCGACAAGCTGCAGTTCGTCATGCTCTGGCAGAACCTCATCGGCAACTCCCTGAAGTTCCGCGTCCCCGGCCGCGCGCCTCGGGTCAGGATCGAGGCCGAACGCCTGGAGCGGGAGCCCGGCGGGGAGGGGGAGTGGCGGATGACCGTGACCGACAACGGCATCGGCATCGCCGCCAACTTCGCCGACAAGATCTTCGTGATCTTCCAGCGGCTGCACCAGCGGGACGCCTACGAGGGCACCGGCATCGGCCTGGCGCTCTGCAGGAAGATCGTCGAACAGCACGGCGGCACGATCCGGCTCGACACCGAGTACACCGACGGGGCCCGCTTCGTCATCACGCTGCCGGCCCCGCCCCTGCCGCCCGCCCCGGAGGAGACCGGGACGGAGGAGACCGCCCCGGAGGAGACCGGGACGGAGGAGACCGGGACGGGCCGGGAGGACGCGGGGACGGACCGGCGGGCGGACGAGCCGGGGCAGGACACGTCGGGGACCGGCGCGGAGGGGCCCGGGAACGGCCGGGAGACCGCCGAGGGCCAGGAGGCCCACCGGGATGACCCGGCGACCTCCCGGGGCGGCCAGGAGGCTCTCCGGGGCGAGCGGGAGACCTCGGGGGCGCCGGGCGCGCCGGCCGTGGCCGGCACCGGGGCCACGAGGACCGCCGGTGTCGCCGGTGCCGCCGGTGCCGCCGGGGCCGTGACGGGTGCCGACGGAACCGGGACCGTGCCGGGACCGTGACGCCGGGAAGGCGCGCGCGGTCCCCGGTGCCGTTACCGTGTACCGGGTGGAGGAGATCGACCGCCGTATCATCACGCTGCTGGCCAGAGACGGCCGGATGAGCTTCACCGATCTCGCCAGGGAGACCGGGCTGTCGGTGTCGGCGGTGCACCAGCGGGTGCGCCGGCTGGAGAAGCGCGGCGTGCTCCGCGGCTACGCGGCGCTCGTCGACTACGACGCCATCGGCCTGTCGCTCACCGCGTTCGTCTCCATCAAGCCGACGGACCCCGCCGCCGCCGACGACGCCCCCGAGCGGCTGGCCCACCTGAGCGCCATCGAGGCGTGCCACAGCGTGGCCGGGGACGAGAGCTACATCCTCAAGGTCCGGGTGGCCTCGCCGATAGCGCTCGAGGAACTGCTGAACCAGATCCGCGCCGCGGCCAACGTGTCCACCCGCACGACGGTCGTGCTCAGCACGCCGTACGAGCACCGTGTCCCGGAACCGGCCGGGTCGGACGACGTCAGGCCCGACGAGCGCTCCTGATCCCCGCCGTCCCGCCCGGCCGGGGTCGCGCCGAAGGCATCCGGCACCGGAGAGGCCGATCGTCGCGTCGCCGGGCGGGTGGGGCGGTCAGCGGTAGAAGCCCTCGACCGGGACGCGTGCCTCCTCGAACAGCGCCGGCCCCTCCTGGGGCACCCGTGGCCAGCCGCCGCCCGGCTTGAGCGCGGCGAGCTGCTCGTCGGAGAGCGCGTACACCACGCGTCCGAGCCCGGACCGTTCGATGGCGCCCTCGCACATGGGGCAGGGCCGGCAGCTCGTGTAGAGGGTGGTGGCCGCGGCGGTGGCCGGGTCCAGCTCGCGGGCGGCCCACCGGGCCAGTTTCAGCTCGGGATGGGCGGAGATGTCGCGGTCGCTGGTGACCGTGTTGTGGTCCTCGGCCAGCACGGTGCCGTCCGGTCCCACCAGCAGGGATCCGAAGGGGGCGTCCCCGGTCGCGCGGGCGTGCGCGGCCAGGGCGATGGCCCGGCGCAGGAAGGTCTCGTCCTCAGGCGTCACGATCGCTCCGTTCATGGGTGACGTGGTGATGGGATGGCGCGGGTGGCAGGGATGACGTCGGTGACGGCGGTGACGTCGGTGACGTCGGTGACGTCGGTGACGTCGGTGACGTCGGTGACGTCGGTGGGGTGGCGGGGGGCCGGGGCCACAGGTCGGCCACGGTCGCGAGCGCGCGCCAGGCCGCCCGCGGGCGGAGCGTCTCGGCGGGGTCACCGTCGAACGGGTCGAGCACCACGGTCTCGGCGCCGAGCAGGCGCAGCTCCTCGAGGTCGTCGAGCACCTGCTCGACGGTGCCCTCGCCGGCGCGCCGCTCGGGGCAAGTGACCGGTGAGCCGGTCAGGCGCAGCACGACGCGGGGCGCCAGGGCGGGCACCGGCCGTCCCAGCTCGTCCGCGGCGGCCCTCAGCCGGCCCACCGCGCTCCGCAACCACGGCAGGGTGGTGCGCAGGGGGTGCCACGCCTCACCGAGGCGTACCGCCCGGCGCAGGCCGGCGTCGCCGTTCCCGCCGACCCAGATCGGTATCGTCCCGGCGCGGTAGTCGTCCTGGTCCGCCCAGGCGGCGCGCATCGCCAGCAGGTGGTCGTCGGTCAGCCGCCCGCGCCGTTCGAACGGCACCCCGAGGGCGGCGAACTCCCGGCGCGCCCAGCCGACGCCCACGCCGAGGACCAGGCGTCCGCCGCTGAGAGCGCTGAGGTTCGCCGCCATCCGGGCCGTCAGGAGGGGGTGGCGGTACGGCACGATGAGCACCGAGGTGCCGAGCACGATCCGTTCGGTGGCGCCGGCCAGCCAGGAGAGCGTGGTGAACGGCTCGTAGAACGGGGCCGGGTACTGCTCGGCGACGTCGGGCGTCACCACCACGTGGTCGGAGATCATCAGCAGGTCGTAGCCGAGAGCCTCCACGGTCCGCGCCCAGCGCCGCAGCACGTCCGGGTCGGTGCCCGGTCCGAAGTTGGGTACGTTCACCCCGAGTCGCATGCCAGGGACACTACCCAGGCGGTGCCCTCCTGCTGAAGAGGAGACATCTCCCGGTCCCGGCTCCGAGGCCCGTGGAGGAGTCCCCGCGCTTCCCGGCGGCCCCGCCCACCGGCCCCGGGAACCCGCTCAGGGGATGATCCGGCGCCGCCCGTCCGAGTCCGTCCCGAGCCCGTCCGCACGCGGTCGTCCGCACGCGGCGGTCCCGCCGATCGTGCCGACCGCTCCGCGATCGCGCCGGTGCTCAGGCCGGGACGTGGAAGCGGGCCCGCAGCCGGGCCCTGGCCCCCTCGCCGGCGCCCAGGGCGTCCAGGCCCAGCAGCGCGGCGCCCATGACGGGCGGGGCGTCGGCGACGATCAGCTCGGCGTGCGGGGCGTGCTCGGCGAAGCCCCGCTCCAGCAGCTCGGTCATGAGCGGGTCGCGGGCGGTGAGCACGCCGCCGCCCAGGACCACCTCCATCGGGACGCCGAGCAGGTCCAGGCGGCGCAGCGCGACCACCGCGAGCACCACGACCTCCTCGGCCATCCGTGACACCAGGGAGCGGGCCACCGCGTCGCCCGTGGCGGCGACCCCCATCAGCACCGGCGCCAGTTCGTTCAGCCTGGTGTACGCCAGCTCGCCGAAGTGGACGGCCAGCGACACCTCCTCGACCGTGCGGGTGCCGAAGTGCTCGCGGACGGCGGCGGCCAGCGCGGTGGCCGGGCCCCGGCCGTCCTCGGCGCGCACGGCGTGCCAGAGCGTCTCCTCGCCGAGCCCGATCCCGCCGCCCCAGTCGCCGGTGATCCGTCCCAGCGCCGGGTACCGAGCCACCCGCCCCGAGGGGGAGACCGCCACCGCGTTGACGCCCGCCCCGCACACCACGGCCACGCCCGCCGGCCCGGAGGCCCCGGCGCGCAGCAGCGCGAAGGTGTCGTTGCCGACCGTCACCTGCCGCCCGTACCCGCGCGAGAGGATCTCCGCGCGCAGCGCCTCCTCCTCGACCGGCAGGTCCGCGCCGGCCACGTAGGCGGCGACGTGGTCGGCGTAGGGCGGGACCGCCCCCGGGCCGAGCGCCGAGCGCACGGCCTCGCCGAGCACGTCGATCGCGCGCGCCACCCCGACGGTCTGCGGCCGGAACGCGGCGCCGCGCCCGGTGGCCAGCACCGAGCCGTCCTCGCCGACCAGAGCGACGTCGGTCTTGCTGTTGCCCCCGTCGACCGCCAGTGTCGTCCTCACGCGGTCGCCCAGGACAGGTGGGCGCGGTTGGCCTCGACCAGGCGCCGGGCCAGGTCGCCGGAGAGCGAGGCCTGCCCGACCAGCGGGTGCGCCAGCAGCGCGTCGGCGACGCGCCGCTCACCGCCGTGCAGCGCCGCCTCCAGCGCCAGCGTCTCGTACGCGGTGACGTGCGCGATCAGCCCGGCGAAGAGCGGCTCCACCGGCTCCACCGGCAGCGCCGTCGCGCCCGCCGCGGTGACCGTGGCCGGGACCTCGACGACCGCCTCGTCGGGCAGGAACGGCAGCGTGCCGTCGTTGCGCAGGTTGACGACCTGGGTGTCGCCGCGGTCGCCCACCAGTGAGGCGATCAGCGCCACCGCCGCCTCCGAGTAGAAGGCGCCGCCGCGCCTGCCCAGCAGCTCGGGCTTGGTGTCCACCGCGGGGTCGGCGTACAGCCGGAGCAGCTCGGTCTCCATCGCCGCGACCTCGGCGGCGCGCGAGGGCTTGACGCGCTGCTCGGCCACCACCCGGTCGTGCTCGTAGAAGTAGCGCAGGTAGTAGGAGGGGACCACACCCAGCCTGCGGAGCAGTTCGGCGGGCATGCCGACGTCCTCGGCGATCCTGTCGCCGTGGGTCTCCAGCAGCTCCGGCAGCACGTCCCGCCCGTCCAGGCGGACGGCCCGCTCCCAGGTGAGGTGGTTCAGGCCGACGTGGTCCAGGGAGATCCGCCCGGGGGCGACGCCCAGGTTCGCGGCGAAGCGGCGCTGGAAGCCGATGGCCACGTTGCACAGGCCGATGGCCCGGTGCCCGGCCTCCAGCAGCGCCCTGGTGACGATGCCGACCGGGTTGGTGAAGTCGACGATCCAGGCGCCGGGCGCGTGCCGTCTGACCTTCTCGGCGATGTCCAGCACCACCGGTACCGTGCGCAGCGCCTTGGCCAGCCCGCCCGCGCCGGTCGTCTCCTGCCCGACGCAGCCGCACTCCAGCGGCAGCGTCTCGTCCACGTCGCGCGCGGCCTGGCCGCCGACGCGAAGCTGCAGCAGGACGGCCCCGGCACCGGCGACGCCCTCCTCGACCGAGGTGGTCGCGACGACCGGGGCCGGATGCCCGGCCCGCGCCAGCATCCTGCGGGCCATCCCGGCCACGAGGTCCAGCCGGCGGACGTCCGGATCGACCAGCGCGATCTCGGTCAGCGGCAGCTCGTCGCGCAGCCGTGCGAACCCGTCGATCAGCTCCGGCGTGTACGTCGAGCCGCCCCCGACAACGGCGAGTTTCACCCTTTTACTCCTTAAGCGTGACGCCCCGGGGGAGACCCTCCGGGGCGAGGAGGAACACGACGGTCAACCGGGGCCATGACGGGCGGGATCGCCGCCATGGCGAGGCTCCACCGCACGTCGTGCGGTGCCGGGGGACGCCGGCCCGAGGGGGGCGTCCGATCGGCCTCGTCGGCAGGGGGACGGGGCGGGCCGTGGTCGTCGTCCCGGCGGCACAGGCGCCGGGACGGACCCGCCGCCCCGGCCCGGGGAGGAGGGGGCCGCGGGGTCAGGGCGGGAGGGTGGAGCCGAAGACCTCCTCGCGGGCGCCCGCCAGGGCGAGGTCGAGGGCGCCGGCGAGGACGGGGTTGCCCTCCACGGTCGAGAGCAGCAGGGGCGGCCGGGGAATGGTCAGGGCGTGCAGTTCGTGCTCGACGAGCTCGCGCAGGGTCTCGCCGCCGGCCAGCAGGGTCCCGCCGGTCAGCACGATGACCTCGGGGTCGACGACGGAGGTGATCGCCGCCAGCCCCAGGGCCAGCCGGGAGGCGATGTCGCGCAGTCCGGCGCGCGCGTCGTCGGAGCGGGCGCCGCGTCCGCCCGCGGACGCCCGCACGGCGTTCAGCACGGCCTGCGCCGGGTCGCCTCCGCGCACCCCGTACGACCTGAGGATCTTCAGGACGGCGGGGCCGCCGGTGAGGGCCTGGTAGCCGTGGTTGGCGTAGCGGCCGGTCTCCCTGGCGGTCGGCGCGCCGGGGGTGGGCATGTAGCCCACCTCGCCGGCGCCGCCGGTGGCGCCCCGGTGCAGCCGGCCGTCGAGCACCAGGGCCGAGCCGAGGCCCTCGTCGGCCCAGAGCAGCACGAAGTCCCGGTGGCCCCGGCCCGCGCCGTGCGCCTGCTCGGCCTGGGCGACGAGGTTGACGTTGTTCTCGACGGCGACGGGCATGCCGAGGCCGTCGCTCAGCGTGCGGACCAGGTCGGGGATCTGCCAGCCGGGCATGTCCTTGCTGGTGGCGTAGGCCAGCCTGCCGGTGCCGGGGTCGATCGCCCCCTCCACGCCGATGACCGCGCGCCTGATCGCGACCGCCCCCGCCGCCGTCCCCGCCCCCGCTCCCGCCCTCGCCGCTCCCGCCGGTGCGGTCGTCGTCGCCGCCACGGCTGTCGCCGTCCGGTCCGTCGTGGCGGCGCCCGCGCCCTCCAGCGCGGCGCGGACGCGCTCGACGGCGTCGCCGCCCCCGCGGCCGGGGGTGGGCAGGTGGTGCTCGCCGACGACGGCGCCGGTGATGTCGGCGATCCTCACGTCGATGCCCGCCCGCTTGACGTCCAGCGCGGCGACGTGGGCCGCGTCGGGGTTGAGCCGGTAGACCTCGGCGGTACGGCCCGGCAGTCCCTCGCGGATGCCGTCGAGCACGACCAGACCGGCCCCCTGCAGGCGGATCAGGAGCTGGGAGGCGGTGGGCTTGGACAGGCCGGTGAGGGCGCCGATCTCCGGACGGGTCAGCGGGCCGCGTTCCAGCAGCGCCTGCAGGGCGGCCCGGTCGTTGATGGCGCGCAGCAGGCTGGGGGTGCCGGGCGTCGGCAGGTTCACTGGTCCTCCGCGTTCCGGTGGCCGCGACGCGTCCGGTGCCCGCCGACCGGTCCGACCGGTCCAGCCGGTCCAGCCGGTCCAGCCGGTTCAGTCGGCCCGGCCGGCCCGGCCCGGTCCGGTCGGTCCGGTCGGTCCGGCCGTCGTCCGCACGGCCGTCCGTCGATCGCCGGGCCGTGCGGCGGTCGTGGTCGTCCGTCGATCGCCGGGCCGTCCGCGGGCGCGTCAGAGTTAGGAAACTTTCCTAACTTGGAGTGAATGTAAGGAGCCTCGCGGATCCCCGTCAAGCGGGAGGGCGGCGCCGCAATCAAGCTGTGACGGCGGAGGGGTGGGTAAACTTCTCGACGGACCTGCTAGGGTAGTTGTTTGTCATAACAACCAGCAGAATGGCCCGGAGTGTCCCATTACTAGCAACGATAACGGAGCGACGGCAACCCGTCAAATCGAGCTGGCCAGGGAGCAGGAATACGTTTCCGGGCTCTACCGGCGGCTCGACCTGCTGCGCGAGCGCACCCAGCGGCAGCTGGACGGCGTCCTGGCGCAGGGCGGCAGCGGCGGCACCCACCAGAACCGCTCCGAGCGCGACAGTTTCGCCGGGATGTACGCCGAACGCCTGGGCCGCCTGTGGGCGGTCGAGAACGGCCTGTGCTTCGGCAGACTCGACAACGCCGACGCCACCTCCCTCTACATCGGCCGGATCGGCCTGGCCGACGACGACCAGCGCCGCCTGCTGATCGACTGGCGGGCCCCGGTGGCGCAGCCCTTCTACGGCGCCACCCCCGCCGCCTCGATGGGCGTCACCCGCCGCCGTCACCTGCAGACCAGGGGGCGCACGGTGATCGGGATCGACGACGACCTGCTGGACATCGACGCCCTCACCGACGAGGCCGCGGCCACCCTCAACGGCGAGGCCGCGCTGCTGGCGTCGCTGGCCGCCCGGCGCACCGGCCGGATGCGCGACATCGTGGCCACCATCCAGTCCGAGCAGGACCGCATCATCCGCTCCGACCTGAGCGGCGTGCTGGTCGTGCAGGGCGGCCCCGGCACCGGCAAGACCGTGGTCGCGCTGCACCGGGCCGCCTACCTGCTCTACACCCACCGCGAGAAGCTGGCCCGCAGGGGCGTGCTCATCCTCGGGCCCAACCTGACCTTCCTGCGCTACATCGAGCAGGTGCTGCCCTCCCTGGGCGAGACCGACGTGCTGCTGTCGACCGTCTCCGAGCTGTACCCGGGCGTCGTCCCCGGCCGCAGGGAGCGTCCCGAGACCGCCGCGCTCAAGGGCGACATCCGGATGGCCCAGGTCGTCGCGCGGGCCGTGCGCGAGCGCCAGCGGGTGCCGCGCAAGCCGGTGGAGATCAAGCTGGACCGCTACACGCTCCGGCTGGAGGGCAGCGTCCTGGAGGCGGCCCGCAACCGGGCGTCCCGCTCCAAGAGGCCGCACAACGAGGCCCGCTCGGTCTTCGTCCGCCACCTGCTCAACGCGCTCGCCCGCCAGGCGGCCCGGCAGCTCGGCAAGGGCATGATCGACGACGACGAGCTGGCCGACATCCGCGAGGAGCTGCGCACCGAGCGGCCCGTCAAGGCCGCGCTGAACCGCCTGTGGCCCTACGCCACCCCGCAGCAGTTGCTGATCGGCCTGTTCACCTCCCGCGAGCGCCTGGAGTACGCCGCCGCCGACTTCGACCGGGCCGAACGGGAGCTGCTGCTGCGCGAACCGCCCCGCCAGGGGGAGAACTGGTGGGCCGAGTCCGACGTGCCGCTGCTGGACGAGGCGGCCGAGCTGCTCGGCGACATCGACCCGGCGGTGCTGCGGGCCGGTGCCTGGATGGCCGAGGAGGAGCAGGCCGCCCAGCGCGCCGCCGCGCTCGACGAGCGGCAGCACCAGCTCGCCTACGCCAAGGAGGTGCTGGAGATGACCGGGCTGTCCGACATCATGGACGCCGAGCGGTTCGCCTCCCGCCACCTCGGCGACGACGTCTTCCTGACCACGGCCGAGCGTGCCGCGGCCGACCGCACCTGGGCCTTCGGCCACGTCATCGTGGACGAGGCGCAGGAGCTGTCCGCGATGGACTGGCGGATGCTCATGCGGCGCTGCCCGACCCGGTCGATGACGATCGTCGGCGACCTGGCCCAGACCGGGGCGTCGGCCGGGGCGCGCTCCTGGGGAGCCGTCCTGGACCCGTACGTGGCCGGTCGCTGGCGCGAGGAGACCCTCACCGTCAACTACCGCACCCCCTCCGAGCTGATGGCCGTGGCCGCCGACGTGCTCACCCTGGTCGGCCCGGACCTGACCGCCCCGACCTCGGTCAGGGAGACCGGGACGCACCCCTGGGCCGCCTCCCCGACGGCCCGGCTCGGCGACCTGGTCAAGAACGAGATCGTCGAGGGAGGGCGGCTCGTCGTGATCGTCCCCGAGTCGCGGGCCGCCGAGCTCGGCGAGGTCGTCCTGGCCTCGGTCGAGGGCGCGGCCGCCGGGCCCGGGGCCGCCACCCTGGACGCGCAGGCGGCGGTGCTGACCGCCACCGAGGCCAAGGGGCTGGAGTTCGACGCGGTCATCGTGGTCGAACCGGAGCTCATCCTGGAGGAGTCGCCACGCGGGGCCAGCGATCTTTACGTGGCGCTGACCCGCGCCACCCGGCGCCTTGGCGTCGTGCACGACGGCCCGCTTCCCGCCGCCCTCGCTCGACTTGAGGGACATCGGATCACATGAGACCATTGACGGCTCTCGTCGATCATGTCCTAGCTGCGAAAACTTGGTGTTTCCGCTGTTAGTGACACGGTTGACATCTGCGCTGGGCTCGGTAGTTTGCTGCCCAGTCCAGCACGGGACTGGCCGGTCGGCCGCCTTTCGACATCGCCTTCTCCTGCGCCCGTGACGGGGTCACGCCCGTCCCTACAGCCAGGCGCAGGGCCGGCAGTCCGTCGAGGCGGGGCACTCCTTCCGGGCGGGGGGTTGGACCCAGGAGGAGTCCGGGCACCCAGTAGACAACGGCAATCCGCGCCCGCCGCCGACGGGACGGAACCGGTCCGAAGGGTGGCCCGGGCTCTCTTCCCGCTCCCGTGCGAGCGCCGCAAGCGTCGGGGCGGCCGGGGTGTCCGTCGACACCCCGGCCGCCCCGTTGCCGTTGCCGTTGCCGTGTCCGTTGCCGTGTCCGGGGCCGCCCCGTTGCCGTGTCGGGGCCGTGCCCGGGGCCGTGTCCGGTCCCGTGATCGGGCGCCGGACTTCAGGGGCACCTCCGCCGGGAGGTAACGTTCAGGCTGCAGGAGGCGGCACCGCCCGCCCGTGACATCGCAAGGAGCCCCGCCCGTGGTGCAGGACAGGACGGTCGGCCCGGCGCCGGGGAGGTCCGCGTGGCCCGATCCCCCGCACGGCCCCGCGGGCGGCCGGACCGGCGGGAACGACCGGACCGGCGGGAACGGCGGAGACCCGGGCGCGGGAAGCGGGGGAGGCCCCGGCGGGAGCGGAGGCCGGTCCGGTGCGGGCCCCGGAGCCTCGCCGGGCGGGGTGTCCGGCGGAGCGCCCGGGGGCGTGCGGTCCCGGGCCGCGCTGCCGGCCCGGGTCGCCGGCGCGGTGGCGGGCGGCCTGCTGGTGTTCTGCGCCTTCCCGCCGGCGGGCCTGTGGTTCCTGGCGCCGTTCGGCATGGCCGCGATCGTCCTGGCCGTGCACGGCGTCCGCCCGCGCCGTGGCGCCTGGCTGGGCCTGCTCGCGGGCCTCGCCCTGCTGCTGCCCGCCCTTCACTGGGTGAGCCCGATCGGTGTGGACGCCTGGCTGGGTCTGGTGGCCATCGAGAGCGCCTTCTACGCCTTCTGGGGAGCGGGGGCAGCCCTGGTGTCCCGGTTGCGTCTGTGGCCGTTGTGGGGCGCCGCGCTCTGGGTGGCGGCCGAATGGGCGCGGGGACGTGTCCCCTTCGGCGGCTTCCCGTGGGCACGGGTGGCCTTCGGCCAGGGTGAGTCGCCCTTCACCCCGTACGCGGCGCTCGGCGGGGCACCGCTGGTGAGCTTCGCGGTGGCGCTGTGCGGCGGCCTGCTCGCCCTCGGGGCGCGGCGGGCGCTCGCGGCCCGGCGCCCGGCCCCTGGACCGGCCCCTGGACCGGCCCCTGGACCGGCCCCTGGACCGGCCCCTGGACCGGACCCGGGACCGGCCCCCGCCCCGCCGCCGTCGTCCCCGCCTGCCTCCTCGGCGCCGGCCCCTGCGCCCGCCTCCCCGGCCCCGCCGTCCAGGGGGCGACCGGCGCTGTCGCTGGTGCTGCCGCTGGTGGGGGCGCTGGCCGTGCCGGCGGCGGCCCTGGCCGTGCCCCGGTACGGCGACGAGGGCCGCAGCGTGACCGTCGGCGTCATCCAGGGCAACGTCCCCGGGCGGGGCATGCACCCGCTGGGCGACGAGCCGGCCGTGGTGCTGCGCAACCACACCCGGCTGCTGCACCGGATGGCCGAAGACGTGCGGCGGGGCCGCGTCCCCCGCCCCGACCTGGTGGTGCTCCCGGAGAACTCCACCGACATCGACCCGCTGCGCAGCGCGTTCGCCCGCAGCGAGATCGACGCAGCGGTCCGGGACGTCGGGGTGCCCGTCCTGGTCGGCGCCGTGGTCGGCGTGGGGGAGAACCAGCGCGCCACCCGCAGCCTGGTCTGGGACCCGGTGACCGGGCCCGGCGCCCACTACGACAAGCAGCGCCTGGTGCCCTTCGGGGAGTTCACCCCGATGAAGGAGCTGGTGCTGGCCCTGTTCGAGCGGGCCTCCCTGGTCGGCAAGCAGTCGGTGGCGGGCACCCGGGACGGGGACCTGCGGATGGGCCCGGTGACGATCGGCGCGATCAACTGCTACGAGGTGGCCTACGACGAGGTCGTGAACGCCACCGCCCGGACGGGCGCCACACCGCTCGTGGTGCAGACCAACAACGCCACCTACGCGCTCACCAACCTGCCGCCGCAGCAACTCGCCATGTCCCAGTTGCGGGCCGTGGAGCACAATCGGGCGGTGATCACTTCCGCAATTACGGGTATATCGGCATATGTGACTCCCAATGGCTCGATAGCCTGGCGCACCGAGGAACTGGTGCCCGCGTCGAACGTCCTGACGGTCCCTGTCAGGACCGCGCAGACGATCGCCACCCGCGTGGGCGCGTTGCCCGAGTGGGCCCTGATACTTGTGGGGGCCTGCGCGGTGGCCGCCGCGGCGACCGCCGGGCGGCGCCGGACGGGGGCGGCGGGGCGGACAGCGGTACGGGCAGCGGACCGGCAGGACGATCGTCAGGTGGGAGACGCGTGATGGAGCGGATGCTTGGCCGGGTGCTCGTCGTCGTCCCGACGTACAACGAGCGGGAGAACCTGCCGCTGATCGTCCGGCGCCTGCGGGAGGCCGTGCCCGAGGCGCACCTGCTGATCGCCGACGACGACAGCCCCGACGGCACCGGGGCGATCGCCGACAAGCTCGCCTCCGACGACGAGCTGATCCACGTGCTGCACCGGCCCGGCGGCAAGCAGGGGCTGGGCTCGGCCTACATCGCGGGTTTCCGCTGGGGCCTGGCGGAGGGGTTCGACGTCCTGGTGGAGATGGACGCCGACGGCTCCCACCCGCCCGAGGCGCTGCCCGCCCTGCTGAAGGCGCTGGCGCGCGGGGCCGACCTGGCGATCGGGTCCCGGTGGGTGCCCGGCGGCAAGGTGGTCAACTGGCCCGCCTCGCGGCAGCTGCTCTCGCGCGGCGCCAACATGTACAGCCGCCTCGCCCTCGGCCTGCCGGTCCGCGACGCCACCGCGGGCTTCCGCGCCTACCGCGCCTCCACCCTGGAGAAGATCGGGCTGGACGACGTGGAGTCGCAGGGCTACTGCTTCCAGGTGGACCTGACCCTGCGCACCGCCCACAAGGGACTGCGGATCAAGGAGGTCCCCATCACGTTCGTGGAGCGCGCGGTCGGGGCCAGCAAGATGAGCCGCGCCATCATCCTGGAGGCGCTCTGGCGGGTCACCGTCTGGGGGGTCGCGGGCCTGCCCGCCCGCCTGCGCCGCCGCCGCGAGCGCCGCCGCCTCGGCCGCTGAGCGCCGTACCGGGCACGGCGGGGAGTCCACGCTGAGCGAACACGGAACGCGCCGGGGCCCCCGGGCGTTGTCATGTCGTACGGGTGTCACGTGAGGTGAGGCGAAGATGCGCTTTCTGCTGTTCCTGATCTTCCTCGTGGTGCCGGTCCTCGAGATCTGGGTCCTCATCCAGGTGGGGCAGGTCATCGGCGGCTGGCCGACGGTGGCCGTCCTGCTCGCCGACAGCCTGCTCGGCGCCTGGATCGTGCGCCGTGAGGGCCGCCGCGCCTGGCGCAACCTCCAGGTCGCGCTGCAGAGCGGGCGGATGCCCGACCGCGAGCTCGCCGACGGCGCGCTGATCCTGGTGGGCGGCACGCTGCTGCTCACCCCCGGCTTCCTCAGCGACGTCGTCGGGTTCCTGTGCCTGCTGCCGTTCACCCGTCCCATGGTCCGCGGGGTCGCGACCTGGTTCTTCGCCCGCCGGGTCCACACGATGGTCTCCCGGAGCATGGCCGGGGCCGGTCTGGGCGGGCCGCTGGGCGGTCCGTTCGGCGGGCCGGGCTCGCCCTTCGACGGCCTGCGGCCCGACGGGCGGGCCCCGGGAGCCCCCGGGGCGCCGGTCGTCCACGGCGAGGTCATCCGCGACGACCCGGCGGCCCCGGGCGGCGCGGGAGCCCCGGGCTCCTCGGGCGGGGCCGGGGGGACGGACAGGGGCCTCACCGGCCGCTGAGCGCGGCCGGTCCGCGGTCACCGGCCGCGGGCGGGGCCTGGGGAGGGGACGGGGGTCTCACCGGCCGCTGAGCGCGGCCAGCCTGCGCAGCGAGAGCCGGAACAGGGCCGCGTTCAGCGGTGCGATCACCCGCCAGCCGAGCCGCCCGGCCGCGCCGAACGGCACGTCGAGCTCCTCCTCCCAGACGATCGTGCTGCCGCCGCCCTCGCGGGGCAGCACGCGGAAGACCCCGGTGCCGCGCACCAGCCGCCCGGTGTGCCGGACCCCGACGCGCCTCGGCGGGTCCCACTCGGTGATCTCCATGGTGTCGAGGAAGCCGACCGGTCCCACCCCGGTGAAGGCGGCGAGCCGGCTTCCCCGGCTGTGGCCGTCACCGGAGGCGACGCGCGCGTGGGTCAGCACCATCCACTCGTCGTGCCGGGACCAGTCGGTCAGCACGGAGAACACCTGCTCGGGCCGGGCGTGGGCGTCCACGGAGACGCTGATGCGGGAACGGGTCACCCCCCGGGTCCTTCCCCGTGATCGCGGGACGACTCCTCCCGGGCCCGCGGCCCGGTATTTTGTACCGGCCCGGGGCGGTCCGGGGGAGCGGAGGTGCGGGGCCCGATGGCGACGTTCGCGGCGAGAGGCGGACCGGTCACGGTCACGGCCGTCGGCTGGGACGACGAGGCGGCCGTCGCGCTGCGGCGGGCCATGACCGAGGAGATGGACGCCCGCTACGCCGACCTGATCGCCGTCCCCGGCCTGATCCCCGACGGTATGCACGTCGAGCCGGGAACGGTCGTCTACACCGGCGTCGCCCGCTCGGCCCGGGGCGTCCCGGTCGGGCACGTGGCGCTGCGCAGGCTCGGCGCCGAGCTGGAGCTCAAGCGGATGTTCGTGACCCCGGCCGAACGGGGCGGCGGCGTGGCGCAGGCCCTGCTGGCCGCCGCCGAGGACGAGGCCCGCGCGCTGGGCGCGTCGCGGATCGTGCTGCAGACCGGCCCCCGTCAGCCGGACGCGGTGCGGATGTACCTGCGCGAGGGCTACACGCCCAGCCCGGTCTTCCCGCCCTACGAGGGGCTCACGGGCTCGCACTGTTTCGAGAAGGCCGTGTGACCGCCCCGCCGCGCGAGGACGGGTGCGGACCGGGGCGAGGGCGGGACGGGGACGGGGACGGGGGCGGGGCGTGAGGGCGGGACGCGGGGCCGGACGGGGACGGGACGGGAGAACGCGCTCGCCGGTCCGGCCGATGGATCGGCCGGACCGGCGAGGTCGTTCGCGGGCGTCTAGGACGCCGCGAGCTGGGGAACGTCGACGTAGAGCTCACCGAAGGTGATCGACGGGGTGGACCCGGCGAAGTTCCTCTGGACCGCTGCTCTCTCCGCCGCGCTCGGGTTGGCGTTGGTGCAGGAGACGGGCGCGCTCGAACCGGACATCAGGTCCGAGCACAGACCGGTGCGCCGGTCCGGCAGGCCCAGGATGTGACCGATCTCGTGCGTGGCGATCCGCAGCGGGAAGTACCCCTGCGACGTCGCCTGCCGCCCCATCCAGATGGTGCCGCGACCCAGGCTGGTCGGCTGTGCGCGAGGCCAGCCGTTGTCGGCGAGCACCACGAAGTCCGCGGGCGTGCCGGCCACCAGCCGTACGTTGGTGACGCGGGAGTTCCAGACCTGTGCCGCCTGGTCCACGACCGACCGGAACTCCGCGGCCCTGCTGGCGTCGTACCGCAGGACGCGGACCGCCGCCGTGCCCGCCTCCGCCTTGGCGGTGGCCGCCTGGGACGGGGCCGCCGTCACCAGGAAGGCCAGGCCCAGGATGAAGGCGATACCGGAGCGAATGATTCTTGACATTTCTAGCGAGCCTCCTCGGCCATCGGGGGGTTGCTCATGACGAGCAGCTGGTGAGGAGGGCGGATCAGCCGGTGACGAGCGTCAGCCCGTACGCCGAGAGGATCTCGTTGACCGGCTGGTGGTAGGTGGTGCCGCCGACGCTGCAGTTGCCCGAACCGCCGGAGGTCACGCCCTGGGCCTGGCTGCCGGAGATGAACGAGCCGCCGGAGTCGCCCGGCTGGGCGCACGCGCTGGTGCGGGTCAGGCCGCTGACCGTGCCCTGCGGGTAGGTGACGCTGGCGTTGTGCTGCTGGATGACGCCGCAGCGCCAGCCGGTGGTGGAGCCGGAGCGGCAGATCGAGGCGCCGACCGAGGCCTGCGCGGAGCCGCGCACGGTGACGTTGGCGCCGCCGGAGCCGCGGACGTAGGGGGTCACGGTGTGGCCGGGGGTGGCCACCCACGCGTAGTCGTTACCCGGGAACGACGAGCCCTGGAAGGTGCCGGACGGGTTGCTGGTGGTGGCACCGGCCCTGCCGCAGTGACCGGCGGTCACGAAGCCGGGGGTGGAGCCCCGACGCACGGAGAAGCCGATGCTGCAGCGGCTGCCGCCGATGTAGTAGGCGTTGCCGCCGATGATGTTGATGTAGGCCTGGGGCTTCTCGGTGGAGTGCGTCACCTTGACGACGTTCTTGTCCACGCCCGCGGCGGCGACGAGGGCCTCACCGGCCGCCTGGTCGGCGGCGAGGACCGAGACGCTGTTGGTGGCGACGTCCACGTACCACAGGGCGGCGCCGGCCTTGGCCTCCGCGGGCGCCTGGTCGAGCTTGTCCTTGACGGCGTTCAGGTCGGCGATGGACCGGCTGACGATCACCGGCTGGGCGCCCTTGGCCCTGATGGCGTCCGCCTCGGCCGCGTCGGTGGTGGCCACCGAGAGCTGGGAGGCGTCGCCGTTGAGCCAGGCACCCGCGTAGCTGGCGCCGAGCTGCTGGGTCAGGGCGGACTCGGAGGCCGCGGCGCGCTGCTCGTTGGCGAGGCGCTGGACGGCCTGCTCGGCGGTGAGGCCGAGGTCGCGCTGGAGTGCCTCCAGCATCGCGTCCGGGGGCTTGGGGGCGGAGACGGAGGGTGCTGCGAAGGCGGGGGCCACGGTGGCGGCCAGGTACAGGGCCACGGTGGTGGCGCCGGCCAGGAAGGTACCTCGACGTAACATGAACACTCCTTGTGAGGGGTGCTGTCAAAGTATTTGCCGAAGGCCTCCTGAGGGATCTCCCAAAGAATCCCTATCGCGATGTTATGGGGCCGTTGGTCATTCCCGATGACCGCTCACCGGCCGGGGCCGTGGTCGTCGAAGAGGGAGGGCCTGTGGTCGCGGGCGGGACGGGTGTGGGGCTCCATCGGGCCGGAGGGGGCGGCGGGGCCGTCGGCGGAGCGGTTGCGGCGTAGCTGCGCCTCGAGCTCGGCGTCCTGGCGCATCTCCTGCTCCGAGGGGGACAGGAAGATCGTCAGGAGCAGGCCGAGGGTGAGCAGGCTGATCCCGACGAGCAGCGGCAGCATGAAGTCCATGCCCTCGGCCCCGCTCGTCGGCGCGGAGGTGCCGTGCACGCTGACGTCCAGGGCGAACATGCCGGTGAAGTGCATCCCGTTCACCGCGAGGCCCATCACCAGGGCGGCGCCGGTCGTGGCGGCGGCCCCGCGCACGCGCACGCTGAACCACAGGGCCACCGTCGCCGCGGTCACGGCGATGAGCAGGGAGAGCCCGACCAGGAGGGGGTCGTAGGTCACGTGGGCGGACATGTTCATGGCCGCCATGCCCAGGTAGTGCATGCCCGCCACGCCCAGACCGGTCAGCAGGCCGCCGCCGAGGAGCGCGCCCGGGCCGGCGGAGCGGGAGACCAGGAAGAGGCCCGCGCCGACGACGACGACGGCGAGGAGCGCGGAGGCGACGGTCAGCGTGACGTCGTAGCGGATCGACGCCCCCCGCACGTCGAAGCCCATCATCGCTATGAAGTGCATCACCCAGATGCCGGTCCCGCCGATGGACAGGGCGGCGCCGATGAGCCAGAGTGCGCGTGAGCCGCCCCGTGCCCCGCGCGCCCGCGCGGCGAGCAGAAGTCCGAGGAGGGAGCCGATGCTCGACATGACGTACGAGGCGACCGGGGTGGCGAGCCCATAGGCGAAGTGGTCGATGGGGGACATGACGTGCTCCTGGTGAAACGGAGGGATGGAACGTGCCATCGGCGGCCCGGCGCGACCGGATCTCATGACGGTGATGGAGGTCACCCGCCCGCGATCGACTGAGCGGTCAATCACTGCGAGGGGTGCTCACCTTACAGTTGTCCCGTTCCCAAAGGCCATAATGGGGTTATTGCGAATGTCTTAACCGATCACTTCGAGTACGTTCCGTTCACGTCACGTGAGATCCATAGGAAGGAGGCGGGCCCGATGGCACCGCCCGCCGATCGAGGCCTGGAGGCGCTGCCTCCGATCTGGCCGGAGGACCGCTACGAGGTGGTCTGCGAGCGCGACGACCCACCCGGTGCCACCCGTGACCGCTACCGTTTCCCGCAGTACGCGGTGCGCTCGGCCCGCGAGCTGGAGACCGCGGGACTCGCCCGCAGGGTGCGCGTGGTCAGGCTGACGGACGGGGTGGTGATCTACGACCGGGTGGAGGGCGTCGAACTGTCCGCCGACCGGTGGTGACCGCCCGCCGCCCGGCCGCCCGGCCGGGCGTGTGCACACCGGGCACGGGGAAGGCTGTCGGGCGGTGAGCCGCGACGAGTACTGTCGGACGGTGATGAGTGATGACGCTCGGCGGCCGGAAGCGGACGGATCCGTGACGAGCCCGGGGAGCGGGGGGGCCGGCGGGCCCTTCGAGGGACGGGCGAGGATGCTCGCCGGGCTGGTCGAGGCCGGCCACCTCAGCTCGCTGGAGCAGATTCCCGGCCTCGTCGCGGAACACGCCGCCCACGCCGGCCTGCACGACGTGCTGATCTACCTGGCCGACCTCCAGCAGGAAGTGCTCCGGCTGGTGACGGGCAAGGGGCTCGCCGCCGACGACGACGCCGAGCCGGAGGCGGCCGAGCTGAGGATCGACGGGACGCTGGCGGGGCGGGCCTTCCAGGAGGTGCGCGTGCTGGCCGGCCCCGCTCCAGGTTCCGGTCCCGGCCCTGCTCCCGGCCCTGCTCCCGGTCCCGGTCCCGGCCCGGGGGGCGGGGGGAGCCGGTGGTGGGTGCCGCTGCTGGACGGCACCGAACGTCTCGGGGTGCTGCGCGTCGGCGCCCGTCCCGGCGACGAGCGTGCCCAGGAGGACATGCGGCACCTGGCGTCGATCACCGCCCTGCTGCTGGCGAGCAAACGCCAGAACAGCGACTCCTACGCCCGGATGGTGCGGACCCGGCCGATGAACGTCGCCGCCGAGATGCAGTGGAACCTGCTGCCGGCGCCGACCTTCGCCAACGACGCGGTGGTGATCGGTGCCGCGCTGGAGCCGGCGTACGAGCTCGGCGGCGACGCCTTCGACTACGCGCTGGCCGGGGAGACCGTCCACCTGGCGGTCTTCGACGCGATGGGCCACGACGCCTCGGCGGGGCTGACCGCCAACCTCGCGGTGGCCGCCTGCCGCAACCACCGCCGCCAGGGGGCCGACCTGATCGAGGTCAGCGTGGGGATCGAGAAGGTCCTGGTGAACGAGTTCGGCCCGGCCAACCGGTTCGCCACCGCCATCCTGGCCAACCTGAACCTGCGTACCGGCGTGTTCACCTGGGTCAACCGGGGCCACCACCCGCCGGTGGTGATCAGGAACGGGCGCTGGGTCACCACCCTGCACTGCCAGCCCGCCCACCCGGTGGGCCTGGACCTGGACCTGCCCGTGACCCAGTGCAAGGAGCAGCTGGAGCCCGGCGACCGCGTCCTGATCTACACCGACGGCATGACCGAGGCCCGCAACCGGGAGGGCGAGGAGTTCGGCCTGGAGCGTTTCATCGACTTCATCATCCGCTACAACGCCGACGGCCTGCCCGTGCCCGAGACCCTGCGCCGCCTGGTGCGCAGCATCCTCAAGTACCACGACGGCATGCTCCAGGACGACGCCACGGTGCTGCTGGTGGAGTGGCGCGGAGGGTCCCAGGACAGGCTGCACGTGTAGGGGCGCCCCCGCGCGTGGGCCACGGGGCCGGCGGGCGGGGGCGGCCGTTCTCGCGCGTGCTCGGGACGGGTGCCCCCGCGCCTGCTCAGGGGGCGGGCGGGTAGGGGCTCTCGCCGTCCCGGATCGCCGCGAACATCCGGGCCGCGTACGCGGACACGGCACGGTGCAGGCCGTGACCGAAACTCACCCGGGCCACCCCGAGGTCCGCCAGCTCGGCGAGCGACGGCGTGCCGGGACGGAACAGGATGTTGACCGGGCCGTCGATCCGGCCGGTCAGCTCACGGACGACCCCGGCCTCCGCCGCGAAGATCGGGTAGACGCAGTCGGCGCCGGCCTCCAGGTAGAGGCGGCCCCGCCGTACCGCCTCGGCCAGCCGCTCCTCGGCGCTCCCGGTGCCGTTCATGAAGACGTCGACCCGCGCGTTGATCACCAGGTCCGTTCCGGCGCCCTCGGCCGCGGCCCGGACCGCGCGCAGGAGATCGGCCTGCTCGTCGGCGTCGACCGGCGCCCCGGTGCGGGGGTCGGAGTCCTCCAGGTTGCAGCCGGAGGCCCCGGCGGCGGCCAGGCGCCCGACCAGCTCGGCGGGCTCCAGCCGGTAGCCGCGCTCCATGTCGGCGGTGACGGGCAGGGGCACCGACCGGCTGATCCTGGCGACGGCGGCCAGCATCTCCTCGACGGGCGTCCGCTCGCCGTCGTCGTACCCGAGCACCGGGGCGATCGCCGCGCTGCCCGTGGCGATCACCGGGAAGCCCGCGGCCTCGACGGCGCGGGCCGAGGCCGCGTCCCAGACGTTGGGCACCACCAGCGGGCGGCCCGGCACGTGCAACGCGCGCAGCGCGGTGGCGTTCTCCGAAACCCTCTTCACGGCCGTCACCGGGTCGGTGCCGCCGGTCTCGTCGTTGATCGGAATGGTCATGAGGAGACCCTAGAGGACAGGATGGACCGGTTTAAGAGCCAATTCCGCGCCACCGGACGGGGCCGTCCCGCCCCTCCGGCCGTGCCGGCGGAGCACCTCGTTCGCGCGGCAGGGGTGTCCGTCCCGTGGAAACGAAGGACCCCCGCCCGGGAGGGGCGGGGGTCCTTCGAGACTCTCCGGGCTCGCCGGGTCGTCAGGCGCTCTTGCGGCGCTGTGCGCGCAGGATCGCCAGGCGCTCGTTGAGCACCTCTTCCAAATCCTCGATCGTGCGGCGCTCCAGCAGCATGTCCCAGTGCGTCCGCGGGGGCTTGGCCTTCTTGGCCTCCGGCAGTTCGCCGTCCACCCGCAGGGCGGTCGCGCCGCACATGCGGCACTCCCAGGTCGCCGGAATCTCAGCCTCGGCGGCGAGCGGGACGTCGAATCGATGGCCCTTCGGGCAGGTGTAGGACACCTCCTGGCGCGGAGCCAGATCGGTGTTGCGGTCGTTCTCGTAGCTGGTCGCTCCGAGCCGGGTCCCGCGTAGCGCACGCTCGCCCATTCTGAATGCCTCCTGAGGGCCCCGTCGTAGGGGTTCGTCTCCCACGGCGTACAACGCTTGGTACCGTGTGTGGATTCCCACAGACGGGGTGATCCAATCGCACGTTCTTGACCCGGTCTGCGGAGGGCCCCCTCAGGAGGGCGTTCTCAGATGCGTTCCGGCACCTGGTTCCCGGCGGCCCTGATGGCCTTGGGCAGGTCGATGAGGGCGAGCAGCACCAGGCCGAGCACGAAGAAGATCACCAAAGAGATGATTCCCAGGCGGTAGCTGTCGGTCAGCTGGAGCGCCAGCCCGAGGGTGAACGAGCCGAGGAACGTCGCCCCCTTGTCGCTGATCTCGTACAGGCTGTAGTACTCCGCCTCCTTGCCCCTGGGGATCACATGGGAGAACAGCGACCGCGACAGGGCCTGCGTGCCGCCCATCACGATCGCGATGGCGAAGCCGAGCCCGTAGAACGCCGCCGCCGACCCCCGGGGCAGGAAGTAGGCCACGGCCACCACGGCGATCCAGGCCACCAGCGCCACCATCACGACCCGCTTGGCCCCGTAGGAGGCGGCCAGCCGGCCCAGCAGCAGCGCCCCGAAGAACGCCACGAACTGCACCATCAGGATCGCCGTGATCCGCGTCTTCTGGTCCAGCCCGAGCTCCTTGTCGGCGTAGGTGGCCGAGAAGGAGATGACGGTCTGCACGCCGTCGTTGTAGATCAGGTAGGCGACCAGGAAGCCCAGCGTCAGCGGGTAGCGCCGCAGCTCCCTGATCGTGCGGCCCAGCTGGCGGAGGCTGCCGGTCACGGCCCGGCCGGCCGTCTCGGCACCGGAGGGCGCGGCGTGCCGGTTGCGCAGCCGCAGCAGTGGGATGACCGTGAACCCGCCCCACCACAGCCCCGCCGACGCCAGGGCGATGCGCACGGCGTCGCCCTCGGTGACGCCGAAGGACTCGTGGTAGAGGAAGAGCCCGAGGTGGACGGCGAGCAGCAGGCCGCCGCCGAGGTAGCCGAACCCCCACCCCTGGGCGGAGACCCTGTCGCGCTCGTCGGCCGTGGCGATCTCCGGCAGGAACGAGTTGTAGATCACGAACGCGGCGGCGAAGGCGACGCTGGAGACGAGGAACAGCGCGCCGCCCAGCAGGTAGCGCCCGCCGGCGACGAACCAGAAGCACAGGGTGGCACCGGCGCCGAGATAGGCGAACAGGGCCAGCAGTTCCTTCTTGCGGCCGGTGTGGTCGGCCAGCGCGCCCACGATCGGCATCAGGATGATCTGCAGGATCGCCGCGACCCCCACCACGAAGGAGTAGTAGGCGCTGGGCCGCACGTCGAACCCGAGCACGTCGACGTACGCGCGCCCCTGGGCGGAGGCGGCGGTCTCGGCGATCGTCGTCAGGTACGGGCCCAGGAAGACCGTCAGGACGGTGGTCGGGAAGGCGGAGTTCGCCCAGTCGTAGAAGTACCAGCCGCGCTGCTCCCGGAGGCGGGAGGCCGGGCTCTCCTCGACGGCCTGTGCTGAGGTCATGGGGGGTCCTCGGTTCGCTGGCGGGGGGACGGGACGGGGGTCATCGAAGGAGCGGGACGGACGGGGACACGGGGGCACGGGAAGCCCGGGGGCGGGGGCCGTTCACGCGGCGAGGCGGCCGGGGTGCCACTGGCCGCGGGAGACCAGCACGTCGCGCAGCCCGGAGATGTTGTCGGTCATCAGGCCGTCCACGCCCAGGTCGAGCAGGCGCCGCATCACCGCGGTGTCGTTGACGGTCCACACGTGGACCTGCATGCCGAGCGCGTGCGCCGTGCGGACCAGGGCGGGCGTGGTGATCCGCAGGCCGCGGAAACCCACCGGGACCTGCGCGCACGGCATCCCGGCGCGGGCCAGGCGGGCGAGCAGGCGGCCGTACCCGGAGGTGGTGGCGGCGGCGCGCAGGGTGGTCACGCCCCGGGGCCCCAGCGCGGAGCACACGTCGCGGCCGACCGCGGCGCGGGCCCGCTGGAGCCGCTCCTCGGAGAAGGAGGTCAGGCAGATCCGGTCGTGGGAGGAGGTCCGGCGGATCGCCTCGGCGAGCGGGGCGATGGCCGCCGCCTCCTTGACGTCGATGTTGAAGCGCGCCTCGGGCCAGGCGCCCAGCAGGTCCTCCATCAGGGGGATCTCGTCCACGCCGCCGATCCGCGCCTGGCGCACCAGCCGGTACGGCAGCTCGGCGATCCGGCCCCGGCGGTCGGTCACCCGGTCCAGGGTGTGGTCGTGGAAGGCCAGGAGCACCCCGTCGGCGGTGGCGTGCGCGTCGGTCTCCAGGTACGTGTAACCCAGCCCGACGGCGCGCTCGAAGGCGGCGAAGGTGTTCTCCCTGCCCTCTGAGGCCCCGCCCCGGTGGGCGAACGCCAGCGGGCCGGGGTGGTCGAGGAAGGCGTAACGGCGCTGCACGTGCAGGAGTATGCCCCCTGCGGGCCGGGCGCGTCATCGCGCCCGGGTGAACGTTTGGGTCACAAGCTCCGAAACCCGACCTGGACGTTCCCTTTGCCCCTGCCTGGCCGGGGCCGGGAATGAATGAGGGGACCTGGGCGTCCACGGCGGGCTCCGCCGTGGGGCCGGTGCGGTTTTCCGGGGGCGTGACGACGCCGGGGCCGGGATCCGTGGGAACGGAGACCACGCATGAGCAGAGCACACGACCGGACGAGGCTGGAGAGCACGGCGGGCTACCTCGACGACCGCCTCGGCGCGGGCAACTTCGTCAAGCGGAACATCCGCAAGGTCTTCCCCGACCACTGGTCGTTCCTGCTCGGGGAGATCCCGCTCTACTCGTTCGTCATCCTGCTGCTGACCGGCACGTTCCTGACGCTCTTCTTCAAGGCCAGCATGCTGGAGATCCCCTACCAGGGGGCCTACGAGCCGCTGCGGGGCGTCATGATGTCCGAGGCGTACGCCTCGTCGCTGGAGATCAGCTTCAACGTGCGCGGCGGCCTGCTGATGCGCCAGATGCACCACTGGGCGGCCCTGCTGTTCATCGGCGGCATGATGATCCACATGCTCCGGGTCTTCTTCACCGGCGCCTACCGCAAGCCGCGCGAGATCAACTGGCTGATCGGGGTGGCGCTGCTGGCGCTGTCGCTGTTCGAGGGCCTGACCGGCTACTCCCTGCTGGACGACCTGCTGTCGGGAGCGGGCCTGCGGATCACCGCGGGCGTGGCGCAGTCGCTGCCGCTGGTCGGCACCTGGCTCACGTTCTTCCTGATCGGCGGCGAGTATCCCGGGGACGACGTCATCGGCCGGTTCTACACGATCCACATCCTGCTCCTGCCGGGCGTCCTGCTGGCGCTGATCACCGCGCACATGATGCTGACCTGGGTGCTCAAGCACACCCAGATGTCGGGCAAGGGCCGGACCAACGACAACGTGGTGGGCGGACCGTTCCACCCGTCGTTCCTCGGCAAGTCGGGCGCGTACTTCATGTTCACCTTCGGGATCATCGCGCTGCTGGGCACCTTCGCCCAGATCAACCCGGTGTGGCTGTTCGGTCCCTACACCCCCTCCGCCATCGGCGCCGGGTCCCAGCCCGACTTCTACCTGGCGTTCCTCGACGGGTCGCTCCGCCTGACGCCCGGCTGGGAGATCAACGTCCTGGGCTTCACGCTGCCGATGAGCGTGATCCTCCCGGCGCTCGCCCCGATCGGCGTCATCCTGGCGGGCCTGGCGCTCTACCCCTACGCCGAACGCTGGGTCACCGGCGACAGCCGCGAGCACCACATCGCCGAGCGTCCCCGCGACAACCCGCACCGCACCGCGATCGGCATGTCGGCGATCACCTTCTACGGCGTCCTGTGGCTGATGGCCTCCAACGACGTGATCTCCGCCTACTTCCGCCTCTCGCTGAACACGATGATCGTCATCGGCCGGGGGCTGGTCTTCGCCGGGCCCGTCCTGGCCTACTACGTCACCTACCGCATCTGCCTGGGCCTGCAGCGCAGGGACGCGGCGAGCCTGGGGCACGGCGTGGAGACGGGCGTCATCCAGCGCCGGTCCACGGGCGAGTACGTCGAGGTGCACGTCCCGCCCAACCAGGCCATCGAGGCCCACATCAAGGGCAAGGAGCCGGTCCCGATGCTCGCCGGGGTCTCCGAGGGCGCCGACGGCACCAGGGCCGCCGGCGACGGGGCCGGGGACGACGAGGGCCCCGGCGGCACCGGGGTGCCGTCCGGCCGGGGACACGGCCGGATCGCCAGGCTCCGCGCCCTGATGAGCAGGACCTACGGCGGCGAGAAGGTCCCGCTGGACGGCGGGGCCGACGGGCACGAGGCGAACGGGCACGCCGGCAACGGGCACGGGCGCCACGACCCTCCCGGGGAGAGGTACGTCTCCGGGGCGCCCGGCACGGAGGGGACCGGCGGGCGCGCGGCCATCGGCTCCGGTACGGGCGAGGACCGGCCCCCGCTCGGCTGAGCGGTCACGACCGGGGCCGCGGCCCGGCGGGGGAGAGCGTCACTCCCCGGGCGCCGCCTTGCCCGCCCACTCCTGGCGGCGGACCTCCGCCACCGCGATCGCCGCCGCGACCGCGACGTTGAACGAGCCGACCCGGCCGACCTGCGGGATGTAGCAGACGCCGTCGGCGGCCTCCAGCAACGCGGGGGAGCAGCCGTGGTCCTCGCTGCCGACCACCAGGCAGACGTCGCCGCCGAGCCTGGCCTCGGACAGCGGGACCGCGTCGCCGGTCAGCTCCACCGCGACCACGGTGAACCCGTCCGCCTTGGCGGCCCGCACGGCCTCCGGCACCGGGACCGGCTCCTCCCAGGCCACCAGCCGGTCGGTGCCCAGCGCGGTCTTCTGCGCCTTGGGATTGGTGGGCGGGGTGGCGTTGCCCGCCAGCCAGATCCGCTCCACGCCGAAGGCCGCGGCCGTGCGGAAGATGGAGCCGATGTTGAACGGGCCGGTCACCGACTCCACGATCAGCGCCAGCCGTCCCTCGGTGTTCCTGCGCCAGCCGCGGTTGAGGCGCTTGACATCGGTCGGGCGCAGCTGCCTGCGCGGGTTCGCCGTCATCGGTCGTTCACCGTTCCTCGTCGTTCGTCGTCACGGGGGTGGCCTCCCGCCCCGGCCCCCACCCGCAGGACGCGGTACGACGAGCGGGAGGCCACCCGCTCGGCGGGCCAGCCGCGCTCGTTCAGCCAGCGCTGCAGCGAGTCCGAGCCCAGGTGCTTCTGGACCACGAGGTGGGCGACCCCGTCCGGGGTGAGGCGGGAGAGCCAGCGGGTCAGCATCTCGTGCATCGCGGCCTTGCCGATCCGGATCGCCGGGTTGGACCAGATGGCGGAGAACCGCACCCGCGGCGGCACCTCGTCGACGTGCACTGACCTTACTTTGTCAAGGCCGGCGGTCCGGGCGTTGCGGGCGCACAGCTCCACCGACCGGCGGTTGACGTCCACCGCCCAGACCGTCGCGGCCGGGGCGCGCGAGGCCATCGTCAGCGCGATCGGCCCGTATCCGCAGCCCAGGTCGAGCAGGTCGCCCCGGGCCGGGGGCGGGGGAACGCTCTCCAGCAGGATCCGCGTGCCCTGGTCGACGCGTTCGGCGGAGAACACGCCGCTGTCGGTCTCCAGCTTCAGGTGAAGGTCGGGGAGCACGAGCGTGACCGATCCGGGACGACCGGCGGCCTCGGGGCGCTCCTCGAAGTAATGTGCCACGGCGTAGAACGTTACCAACGGCCGGGGGCGGCTCAGGGCAGCCGCGACCCCAGCAGCAGGGCCGCCCCGGCGGTCACCAGCCCGGCCAGGATCGCCGCCACCACGAACCACTGGGTGATCTCCTGGCTGACCGTCCGGTACCCCAGCGAGGAGCCGATCTGCTCGTACACCTGCCGTAGCTGGGTGCCCGACTCCGCCTCGTAGGCCCGGCCGCCCGTCCCGTCCGACAGGGACTGCAGGGTGACCTTGTTCACCGGCACCTGCACGTCGCGGCCGTCGATCGAGACGGTCCCGTCCTGGGTCCCGTACGCGATCGTGGAGACCGGCACCCGCACGCCCTTCGCCGCTTCGATGGCCTCGGCCACCGAACGGCCCGAGGTGTTGTCCCCGTCGGAGAGCAGCACGATCGCGGCGGGCGGCGGGTCGTTCACCGCCTGCTGGTCGAAGGAGCGCAGCGCCTCCAGGGAGCTGAACACCGCCTCGCCGATCGCCGTCCCCGCCCGGGTGGTCAGGGTGCCCAGAGAGGTCACCACGGCCTGGTGGTCGGTGGTGGGGGAGACCACCACCGAGGAGGAACGGGCGAAGGCGACCAGCCCGACGTTGAACCGCTCCGGCAGGTCGGCGACGAACTTCTGCGCCGCCTCCTTGGCGGCGGTGATCCGGTTCGGCCGCACGTCGTCGGCCTCCATGGACAGCGAGACGTCCAGCGCGATGATGATCGTCGCACGGTCGCGGGGAACCCGCACCGAGTCGGCCGGCCGGGCGGCGCCCACGATCAGCAGGATCATCATGACGAGGAACAGCGCGGGCGCCACGTGCCGCCGCCAGCCCGGCGCCGACGGGGTCACCAGGTCCAGCAGCGGCAGGTTGGTGAAGCGCAGCGCGTAGCGGCGCCGGGAGAACTGCGCCGCCACGTACCCCGCCACGAGCAGGGCCAGCGCGGCGAACAACCAGAGCCATACCGGAGAGAGAAAGGTCACCGTGTCGCTCCCGACCTCGGGGGCCGATGGGTCACGTGCGCCATGCGCCGCTGCCGCAGGACGAACTGGGCGATGTCGAAGACCCAGTCGCGGTCGGTGCGCAGCACCAGGTGGGCCACCCCGCAGCGGCGCAACGCCACCCGGTTGGCCGTCCGCTGCGCGGCGGCCGCCTCGGCGTACGCCCGGCGGATCCTCGGGGTGAGGTACACCTGGCGGCTCCGCCCGGACTCCGGGTCGGTCAGGTTGACCAGGCCCACCGCGGGCAGTTCCAGCTCGCGAGGGTCGATCACCTCGACGGCCAGCACCTGGTGGTGGGCGGCGAGCCGCCGGATCGGCCGCTCCCAGGGTTTCTCCAGGCTCGCGTCCAGGGTGGGCTCGGCGTCGAGGAAGTCGGAGACGACCACCCGCAGGCCGCGCCTGCGCCGTGCCGAGGCCAGGACCTCGATCGCCTCGGCCAGATCGGGGGCGTCCGCGACGGCCCGGCCCCTGGGGGCCTCCGTCAGCGAGTGCAGCAGGCCGTACAGGGCGGGCCGTCCGCCCCGGGCGGGCATCCGGTGGATGTACTCGTCGTGCAGGACGTAGGTGCCGAAACGGTTGCCGATCCGGCCCGCCAGGAAGCCGATCGCCCCGACGGCGGCCACGACCAGGTCCCGCTTCTCCATGCCCGAGGTGCCGAAGTCCATGCTGGGCGACAGGTCCGCCAGCGCCCAGGTCTCCAGCTCCCGGTCGGCGATCAGGTCCCGCACGTGCGGCACGGTCGTGCGGGCGGTCACCGCCCAGTCCATCCGCCGGATGTCGTCCTCGCCGGGGACATACCCCCGGCTGTCGCCGAACTCGCTTCCGGGGCCGGGAAGAAGCCCCTGGTAGGAGCCCTGGAGGAGACCGTCCAGGCGGCGGACGATGGTGAGCTCCAGGCGGCGCAGCGCATGGACGGAGTCGTGGGGGGTGTTCCTGTCGTGACGCTCGGGGCGGGTCACCGGGGGCCCTGGTTCCAGACGACCAGGGGCGGCGGCACGGCGGTCAGGATCTGGCGGACCACGTCCTCGGGGTCGATCCCGTCGGCCAGGGCGTCGAAGGTGAGCATCAGCCGGTGGGACATCACGTCCACCGCCACGTCGCGGATGTCGTCGGGGAGAAGGTAGTCACGGCCGCGCAGCAGGGCCAGGCCGCGTCCCGCCGCGACCAGGCCGAGGGTGGCCCGGGGGCTGACGCCGATCTCGATGTTCTCCTCCAGGTCGGCCAGGCCGTACTCGGCGGGGGCGCGGGTCGCCATCACGAGCCTGACCACGTAGTCCGCGACGAGCTGGTGGACCGAGACCTGGTCGGCCGTCCTCTGCAGCGCGGACAGCCGCCCGGGGTCGAGCACCGCCCTGGGGACGGGCGGGGTCACGCTCATCCGGTGCAGGATCTCCAGCTCCTCGTGGGCGCTGGGGTGGTTGACGCGGACCTTGAACAGGAACCGGTCGCGCTGGACCTCCGGCAGGGGGTAGACCCCCTCGGACTCGATCGGGTTCTGGGTGGCCAGCACGATGAACGGCCTGGGCAGCGGGTGGGTCTGCCCGGCCAGGGTCACCTGCCGCTCCGCCATCACCTCCAGCAGTGCCGACTGGACCTTGGCCGGGGCCCGGTTGATCTCGTCGGCGAGCAGGAAGTTCACGAACACCGGGCCGAGCTCGACGTCGAAGGTCTCGCGGGAGGGGTGGTACACCCGGGTTCCCACGATGTCGCTGGGGACCAGGTCGGGGGTGAACTGGATGCGGGCGAACTCCCCGCCGACCACGGTGGCCAGCGTCGAGGCGGCCAGGGTCTTGGCGACCCCGGGAACGCCCTCCAGCAGGCAGTGCCCCCGGGCGAGGAGCGCGACGAGCAGCCGCTCCACCATGTGGTCCTGCCCCACGATGACCCGCCGGACCTCGGTCAGGGCGTCGCGCAGCAGTCCGGTGTCGATCTCGCTCGGCAGTTCTTCGGCGACGGTCATGCCGGTATTCCATCAAATGAAGTGACCGTTCGCACGGCTGCTCCGCCGGGTTTCACCGGCGGCGCGCCCGGCGTGCCCTCCGGCGGGCGTCGCGGGGCGGGGGAGGGGGGCGGGCGGCCCGGCGCGGGCGTTCCCGCGCCGATCCGCGCCGATCCGCGCCGACCCGTGCCCGCCGTGCCGGTGTGCTTTCATGTCAGACGTGGCCACTCCGCTGCAGTACGGCGACCCGCCCCGGCTGGGGCCCTTCCTCCTGCAGGCCCGCCTGCGCGTCGGACCGGCGGGGCTGGTCTACCTGGGGCTGGCGCCCGACGGCCGGCCGGTCTCGGTCGCGGTGCTGACCAGGGGGGCCGCGCTCGACCCGGCGGCCAGGGACCGCTTCGTCACCGGCGTCCGCGACGCGATGGCCAGCCGTTCCGGGGTGCGGGGCTGGGTGGTCAGGGCCGCGCGCGGGCGTACCGCGGTGGCCGACGCGCTTCCGCAGGTGCTGGCCATGGACGGCGGGAACGCCCCCTGGGTGGCCACCCCCTACGAGCCGGAACGGGCGGGGGCCGAGTGGTTCCTGGAGCCCGTGCTGGTCAGCGGCACGCTGATCGGGGAACGGCACGGGCCGGACTTCGCCCCGCACTGGGTCGGGGACCGCCTGCCCGCGCTGCCGCCGCCGCCCGAGAGCGCGCCGCCCCTGACCGAGACGCGCCGGTCGGTGACCCTGGCCGGGGTGGCGCTGGCCGCGCTGCTGATGCTGCTGGCCGTGATGCTCTGGTTCCTGCTGCGCGGCGAGGACGAGTTCGAGCAGCCGCGCAGGCCGTTGCCGTCCACCGTGTTCGTGCCGACCCCGCCGCCGGTCCCGACGACGACCGCCCCGGGCCGGCCCACCCCGTCGCCGTCACCCAGCCAGAGCGGGACCGGCACCCCGGGCCCGCGGGAGGGCGACGGCGGCGAGGGCGAGGCCATCTAGCGTCGCGAGCCCGTCCGGGACCGTCTCCGGAACGCTCGCGTCGAAGTTGTACCTACTGGTATGTACACTCGTCGTGTGAGCGCGTCGGAAGATCTCATCGCCAGCACCCGCGAGCTGCTGTGGGAGCGCGGCTACGTGGGCACCAGCCCCCGGGCCATCCAGCGGCGGGCCGGGGTCGGCCAGGGCAGCATGTACCACCACTTCGCCGGCAAGCCGGACCTGGCGCTGGCCGCCATCGGCCGTACCGCCGAGGAGATGCGGGCCACCGCCGAGGCCCGGCTCGCCGGTCCCGGGACGGCGGTGGAGCGGATCACCGCCTACCTGCGGCGCGAGCGCGACGTCCTGAGGGGCTGCCCGATCGGCCGCCTCACCCAGGACCCGGACGTGATCGCCGATCCGGCGTTGCGCCGTCCCGTCGAGGAGACGTTCGCCTGGCTGCGCGACCGGCTCGCCGGGATCCTGGCCGAGGGCCGGGACCGCGGCGAGCTGGCGGCCACGCTCGATCCGGCCGCCACGGCCTGCGCCGTCGTGGCGGTGCTCCAGGGCGGGTACGTGCTGGCCCGCGCAGCGGGTTCCGCCGAGCCGTTCACCCAGGCCGTCGACGGCGTGCTGGGGCTGCTCGACGCCCACGCCCGTCCCGGCGCCTGACCCGCGCGTCCCCTCCACCCCGGCGACGAGACGAAGGCAGGCGCATCCCCGTGTACGCCGAGCAGTACGAGATCACCCTCCCCGCCGGCTACGACATGCGGATCATCCGCGAGCGGGTCGCCCGCGCCGGCCACCTGCTGGACGACCGCGCCGGACTGGGCCTGAAGGCCTACCTGATCCGCGAACGCGGCTCCGGCGGCTCCCCGGTCAACCAGTACGCCCCTTTCTACCTGTGGAACGACGTGGGCGCGGCGGCCCACTTCCTGGTCGGCGGGGGCGGTTTCCAGGGCATCGTCCGCGACTTCGGCCGCCCGCCCGTCCAGCACTGGACGGGCCTGGCCGTCGTGGCCGGACCCGCCCGCGCCACGCCCCCGGCGGCCGCCTCCCGCCTCGTCACCGCGCTCCCGGCCGACCCGGACCCGGACGGCACCGGCCTTGGCCTGTCCGCCCGGATCGCCGGGGAGACCGGACGGCTGGAGGAATTCGCGCGGCGCGAGGGCGTGCACACCGCGGCCCTGGCCCTCGACGCCCGGGACTGGCGGCTGCTGCGGTTCGTGCTGTGGCAGGAGGCCGTCCCCGCCGACGAGGACGCCACCGAGCGGTACGAGGTGCTGCACCTGTCGGCGCCCGGCCTCGACGGCCTGACCGGTAGGACGCCCGTCACGGGGTAGAGGGGCGCCCGTGAGCGAACTGACGCAGAGTGACCCGACCGAGCCCGGCATCGTGCGCCGGCGCCGGGGAAGGGGCTTCAGCTACCACCACCCCAACGGGACGAAGGTGCGCGACCGCCGTACCCTCGACCGGATCAGGGCGCTGGCCCTGCCGCCGGCCTGGACCGACGTGTGGATCTGCCGGTCGCGCGACGGCCACATCCAGGCGGTCGGCACCGACGCGGCCGGGCGCAGGCAGTACCGCTACCACGACCGGTGGCGCGAGGAGCAGGACCGGGCGAAGTTCGAGCGGGTACGGCGGATGGCCGAGCGGCTTCCGAAGTTCAGGGAGCGGGTGGCCGAGCACCTGGAGCAGGACGGGCCGACCCGCGAGCGGGTGCTCGCCGCCGCGGCGCGGATGCTCGACATCGGGTTCTTCCGGGTGGGCGGGGAGGCGTACGAGTCGTTCGGGCTGGCCACGCTCAGGATGGAGCACGTCACCTGCTCGGCCGGGCGCGTCTCGTGCGCCTACCCGGCCAAGAGCGGCAGGTTCCGCGAGCTGGAGATCATCGACGCGGACGTGTGCAAGGTGATCACCGAGCTGCACGACGCCGCGGACGAGGGGGAGCTGCTGCGCTACCGGGACGGCTCGCGCTGGGTCGACGTGCGCAGCGACGACATCAACGCCTACCTGCGCGAGACGCTCGACTTCGAGACCTCCGCCAAGGACTTCAGGACCTGGCACGCCACGGTGCTGGCCGCCGTGGGCCTGGCCGTCTCGGTCCGGGCCCGGTCCAGGACGGGCAGGATACGCGCGGTCAACCGGGTGATCGCCGAGGTGGCCGAGTACCTGGGCAACACCCCGGCGGTGGCGCGCGCCTCCTACGTCGATCCGCGCGTGATCGAGGCCTACCACCGGGGCAGGACCGTCGCCCGCGCGCTGGGCCGGCTGGGCGCCGAGAGCGACTTCGGGCAGCTCGCCACGCACGGCGCCATGGAGCGGGCCGTGCTGTCCCTGCTGCGCGGACGCTGAGAGCGTCGTCGGCGCCGCACGGGCGCCGGGGCGTCGGGATGCCGTACGGGCGCCGGGAGCGTCGTCGGCGGCCCTGCGGGCGCCGGGGGCATGATCGGCGATCGGGCGGGCATGAGGTCGCTGAGATCGTGATCCGCCACGAGAGAGGTGATCGAACGATGCCGGCACGTGAGGAGCTTCCGAGCACCCTGCAGCGGTCGCCGAAGAAGGCGCAGGAGACGTGGATCAAGGCCCATGACTCCGCGGTGGAGACCTACGGGGAGGGGGAGCGGGCCCACCGCACGGCGTTCGCGGCGCTCAAGCACTCCTTCGAGAAGGTCGGCGACCACTGGGAGCCCAAGGAGAGCAAGGGCCCCTCGGACGCCCGCGCCGCCAGGACCAGGCCCACGTCGGGCAGGACCGCCGAGGGGGTGGACGCCAACGCCTCCAAGCAGCACCTGTACGAGGTGGCCAGGCGCCTGGAGGTCAAGGGGCGCTCCACGATGACGAAGCAGGAGCTGGTCTCGGCCATCCAGAAGGCCAACCGGCGGGCCACCGCCAAGGCCCGCTGAGAACGGGCCACGGCCGAGGCCCGCCGAGGACCGGGGCGTCCCGTCCGGCTCGCACATCCGGGGCCGGGCGGCCACCCGGCGCGGGCAAAGTTTCCCTCGTCCTCCGAAGATTCTTTCCCATACAGCTCTAAATCAGTGCGTGCCGGTTAGAAAGCAACATGTACTGATATGTAGCTGTATGTCGGAAACGATTGTGGCAGGGGTGAAGCGTCATCATGACGGATGTTTCGAGCAAGGGGTCTCAGCCGGACGACGACCGTCCGGTCCTCACCAACCGGCAGGGACACCCGGTCCACGACAACCAGAACCAGCGGACGGTCGGTGCGAGGGGCCCGGCCACGCTGGAGAACTACCAGTTCCTGGAGAAGATCAGCCACTTCGACCGTGAGCGCATCCCCGAGCGGGTGGTCCACGCCAGGGGAACGACCGCCTACGGCTACTTCGAGGCCTACGGCAGGCTCGGTGACGAGCCGATCGGCCGCTACACCAGGGCCAAGCTGTTCCAGGAGGCCGGCAAGCGCACCGATCTGGCCGTCCGGTTCTCCACGGTCATCGGCGGCAGGGACTCCTCGGAGGCCGCCCGGGACCCGCGCGGGTTCGCGGTGAAGTTCTACACCGAGGACGGCAACTGGGACCTGGTCGGCAACAACCTGGCCGTCTTCTTCATCAGGGACGCCATCAAGTTCCCCGACGTGATCCACGCCCTCAAGCCCGACCCGGTGACGTTCCGGCAGGAGCCCGGCCGGATCTTCGACTTCATGTCGCAGACGCCGGAGAGCATGCACATGCTCGTCAACCTGTTCAGCCCGCGGGGCATCCCCTCGGACTACCGCCACATGCAGGGATTCGGCGTCAACACCTACAAGTGGGTGAACGCCGAGGGCGAGACCCACCTGGTGAAGTACCACTGGATGCCCAAGCAGGGCGTCCGCAGCATGACCGCCGAGGACGCCGCCGCCGTACAGGCGAACGAGCTCGGGCACGCCACCAAGGACCTGCGCGACGCGATCGACCGCGGCGACTTCCCCGAGTGGGAGCTGGTCGTGCAGATCATGAGCGACGACGATCACCCCGAGCTGGACTTCGACCCGCTGGACGACACCAAGGTCTGGCCGGAGAACGAGTTCCCGGCGCTGCCCGTCGGCAGGATGGTGCTGGACCGCAACGTCTCGAACAACTTCGCCGAGAACGAGCAGATCTCCTTCGGCACCGGCGTCCTGGTCGACGGCCTCGACTTCTCCGACGACAAGATGCTGGTGGGCCGGACGTTCTCCTACAGCGACACCCAGCGCTACCGGGTGGGCCCGAACTACCTCCAGCTCCCGGTCAACCAGGCCAGGAACGCCGAGGTGCGCACCAACCAGCGCGACGGCCAGATGACCTACCACGTCGACGGGCAGGGCGAGAACCCGCACGTCAACTACGAGCCGTCGATCACCGGCGGCCTGCGCGAGGCGCGGTACCCCACCCTCGACGAGCAGGGCCCGGTCATCTCCGGGCGGCTGACCCGCGAGCGCATCCCGCGTACCGACGACTACACCCAGGCGGGCCAGCGCTACCTGCTCATGGAGCAGTGGGAGCGCGACGACCTCGTGGCCAACATGATCGACATGCTCTCGCAGGCCTCGCGCCCCGTTCAGGAGCGCATGGTCTGGCACTTCCTGCTGGTCGAGGACGACCTCGGCCTCAAGGTCGGCGAGGGGCTCGGGATCGGTCCCGACGACGTCTCCCACCTGGAGCCGCTGGCGAGCCAGGACCTGGGCGAGAAGGACCGCGAGCGGCTCTCCAGGCTCGGCAAGAACGGGCCGCGTGACGTGGCAGGCCTGAGGATGACCCACTGCGTGCCCAACGAGCGGGCGCGCGCCGAGCGGTAGCGGGACCGGCCCCGGGCCTTCCGGCCCGGGAGAAACCATCGGTCAAGGCCGCCCGATTTTTCTTCAGAAAAGGTATGAATACCAATACAGCGGGCACGCGATCCTCAACCTGAGCCGTTGGTATTCGAGTCGTTCTCACCCAATTGGATCGCCATGCCTCTTAAGAGCAACGTCATCCCGATCATCCACTGGTCCCGCCGCTCGTCCTGCCTCAACGAGGATCCCGAGCTCTTCTTCCCCGTGTCCTACGAGGGACCCGGGCGGGAACAGTACGAACGGGCCAGGGCCGTGTGCCGCCGCTGCCCGGTGCGGGGACGCTGCCTTGAGTACGCCATGAACACCCAGCAGATGGACGGCGTGTGGGGCGGCACCACCCCCGAGGAGCGCAGGACCGCCCTGGCCGGATCGCGGCGCCGGCAGGCCAGCAGGTAGCGTCCCTGCCCGCCCCGGCGGGTGGCGTTCCGCCTCACCGGTGCCACCGCGCCGGCGGCGGGCCGCCGCCGGCCGGCGCGCCCGCGGTACGCCGGCCGGCGTCAGTCGATCTCCAGCGCCGTCTGCAGGTCCGTGCCCGCCGCCCCCTCCGGGCCGTCCCGTCCCTCCCGCCCGTCCCACCGGGCCGGTCCCTCGAGGCCGCCGACGAGTTCGCGGAACCGGGAGGCGTTGCGCTGGGAGTTGTCCGCGCAGCAGTTGTTGAACAGGACGTGGGTGACCTTCGCCCGTTCGGAGAGCTCCCCGACCCTGGCCGCCCATCGCCGGAGCTCGTCCTCGGAGTACAGGTACCGGAACCGCTCGTCGATGTTCTTGCTGGTCCACCTCTCGGAGTGCCCGTGCAGCCGCACCACGGCGAGGTCGGAGGTCGCGGCGAGGATCGGTGGCATCGACGAGGCGTGCCCCTGCGGCATGTCGACCCCCACGTACGGAAGATCGTGCTCGGCGAGGAACGCCAGGGTCTCCTCGCGGTTGTCCTCGTCCATCCAGGTGTGGTTGCGGAACTCCACGCTGATCCGCATCGGCGCGCAGCGCCGGGCGCACTCCAGGACGTAGCGACGGGGACCCTCGCCGATCGGGAACCACGGCGGGAACTGGAAGAGCACCGCCCCCAGCCTGCCCGACGCGTGCAGCGGCTCCAGCGTCTCCAGGAAGCGCCACCACACCTCCTCGGTGATCTCCGGCGGCACGTCCTTGAGGTAGAGGTTGCGCTGCGGGGGCGCCCCCAGTTCCTCCTGCAGGTCCTTGTACAGCGAGGCCGGTCGCGTGGGGTGCCCGGTGAGCAGGGAGAACGCCTTGACGTCGAAGGTGAAGCCGGGCGGGGTGCGGTCCCGCCAGCCCCGCACGGTGCCCAGCGACGGCGGGTGGTAGTAGGTGGCGTCCACCTCGACCACCGGGAACCTCGACGCGTAGTAGGCCAGGCGTTTCGCCGGGTCCGAGGCGTCGCCGGGGTACCAGCCCGACTCCAGCAGCGACCGATGCGTCCACGAGGCCGTGCCCACGAGGATCCTGCCCATCGCCTGTCCTTCCTGAGAAGCCGGAGGGTCCGGCGCCCGGCGCGGCGGCGACCCGCTGACGAGGCAGCCGTCCCGGGCACCTCCTGCCCGCCCAGGCGGCCTTCGATCGTCACGGTGGCTCCCGATCATCCCTTGCCGGAGGTTCTCGCACCCGCCGCCGACCGCCCGCACACCTCGCACTGTCCGATCGCCCCTGGAGGCCCGGCGAGCTCTAATCGTATTCGTACGCACATCCGGGAAGCGGCTCGATCGAATAGCGCGGACGGGCAGGATCGATCATGGTGAACGACACCGTGTGGCAGCGGGTGAACGGGCTCGTTCCCAGCAGCGTCCCCCGCGTGGAGAACGCGCTCACCGACACGACCAGGGCCGTGGCGGTCCGTTCCGATGAGAACACGGACACCTCGGCTATGGAACCGTCGATCCGCCGGACCGAGAGGTCGCTGACGCTCCCCTCGCTCACCACCTTCTCGGCGAACACGGTGGTGACCCTCAGAGTGCTCCGTTCGGCCGAGACGATCGCGCTCCTCTGATAGAGGTAGTAGAGGAGCAGCGGTCCCAGGAAGCACAGGACGGCGATCACCGCGGCGGCGAGAAGACATCCGCGCAGCCTCCGATCGACTTCCGGGACCTGCGCATCATCCTCCACCGTTCACCTCGTCCGCGTACCGGCCGGCCGTGCCGGAAGGCGCCGGTACGAGATTCTCGCACCGGCGCCGGCCTGGTTCACCATCCCGTGTATTTCACGGCCGGATGAGCCAGATGCCCCTCAAGAACGGCGGCGAACGCCCGGGCGCCTTTTCCGTTCGGGTGGAGGGATGTTCGGCTCGCGCATCGCAGTCCGTCTGCCACACACCCGTCCCAGAAGTCCTCGAAGTCACCTGGGCCGGTTTTGTTGAAATTAATGTAGTTTATCCAGGTCTCTTCGAGGGGGGAGGGGTTTCTGCACGCGCCGTGCCCCTGGAACGCGGGCAACGGGTCGGCGAAGGACACCTCCAGGCCGGCGGACTTGGCCGCCTGTGCCACGGCGACCTCCTGGGCCGTGAAGTGCTCGGTGAGGCGCTGGAACATCGCTCTCTCCGAGTCGTCGAACTCCGGACACGACATCCCCGGACCGGCGATGTCGGGATACCCCATGAGGACGATCTTCGCCTTCTTTCCCCGCCCCGGGGAGGCATTGGCCGCCTTGTCCTCGATTCGTTGGAGAATGTTCTTGACATTCGCCGGAAGACCTAATGCCATTCGGTCGTTCACCGCGTGCGTGATATCGGACTTGATGTTGTTTTCGTGGCCGGAGCTGTAACACGAGATTATGTAACAATTGCTGATCACGTCGCTGAACTTCGCGTCGTTCCCGCCTATCGACAGGGTGACCAGCGTGGTGTTCTTGTTGAGGAACCCGCTCTCCAGCTGGGCCACCTCCCTGAATCTCCCCTCGGCGTCGTTCCGATAGGCCGACCAGTCACCGAGTGGATCGATGGTGTACTGGTACTCCTGCAACGTCATGTCCAGCGTGGTCGCACCGGAACAGGCCACGAACGCGAAATCCATCTTCGGACTGAAGGAGTCGGCGAGCTGGCCGACGGTCTGCGTCTCGCCCGGCAGGACGGTCTGCCTTATCCAGGCGTCCTTGCTCCGACGGCAGGCGTTCCACCGGACGCTCTTGTAACCCGTGTCGGTCTCGGGGTAGTAGTTCCCGGCTCCTTCTCCCGATGCGAAGGAGTCGCCCATGCCGACGACGAAGTGTTTCGGTTTCTTCGCGAGGACCTGGAAGGCGATGGCGTCCCAGGCGACCGCCGCCGTACCGTGACCCTCCAGGTTCAGGTTGGTCAGCGACACCTTGGGCGTTCCGGCGAACTGGAAGACGCCGAGGTTGTGCCAGGCGTTCTCCTCCCTGCCCTGGGAAAGGTACCGGGTCTCGGACTGGCCGTTACCGAGGTTGACGGTGTACGGAGCCTGCTGGGTCTCCGCCCTCCGTTTCGGGACGTGCACGATCACTCGCGCCCAGCCGTTGATCTGCTGGTTGAGCTCCCAGGTGCCGGTCACCTTCATGGCCGCGCCCCTGTGCGCGCCGCTTCGGGAGTACCCCCACCACAGATGGCCGCCGAATCCGTTGCCGAGTTGCTGGAAGTCGGCCCGCCCGGGTACGTCGCCCGTGGTGTCCTGCTCGAAGTCGAACGACAGGGTCCCGGAGTTGGTCCATCCGGAATTGGAACAGTTGCCGCCGCGGATCGGCGGTACGGAACTGGGAACGTCGTCGACGATCAGCGTTTTCGTCGTGTCGCCGGTCACCGGTGGCAGCCCCGGGGTGAGACACGGTGTCCACTGGTCGCTCGGCTCGGCGCGTTCGGTGCCGGCATAGGACGCGTTGTACCGGAGTTCCGCCTCGTTGCCGCACTCCGCGGGGCAGGTCTTCCACATCTTCGGTGAATGCCACCAGCATTTCCGGTCGGTTCTGGTGCAGTCGCCCGAGCCGGCCTGGCATTCGTTGTCGGCCGAGCAGAACGCGTCCAGGTTCACGGTGTCGGGCGACGTGAGCGGCACCATGCTGCGACGGTTCTGCACCGTGTTCCACCACGCGTAGTTGTACCCGCCCTCGGTGACCCACTGACCCGTGGTGGTGTTGTAGTAGCTCTTGGCGATGGGCCAGGCCGACCAGCCCAGGACCTTCTCCTGGTACGGCCAGTGCTGCGGGTGCGCCGCGTCGGGATAGGAGTTGTTGTCGAGGAAGGGGCGACGTCCCATGAGGTAGTCCGGGTTCTTCGGGTTGTTGGTCCAGCCGACGCCCCAGGCGCCGCCGTGCGCGCCCGCCTGCGCCTTGGGATACCAGCCGCTGTTGTAGGCCCAGATCGCCAGGTACCAGTTCTCGATCTTCGCGGGATCGCCGTTGTTCACCTTCACCGCGCCGCCGGTGTCGTTGTATATCTGGTTCCACTTCTCGGCGAGGGTGGCCATGCCGGCGGCGATGTTCGTCACGTAGTCCAGGGCGACCCTGCGCTGGGTCTCGGGAGCCCAGAGCCACTCCCCGTCCCTCGCGTGCCCGGCCCGGCGCATGTGATCGGTCTGCTGGGTGATGCCGTATCCGCAGTCGGCGTTCTTGAAATCGATGTCCCAGTCGTTCGCGGGTTCGTCGTCATAGATCTTGACGCCGTAGTAGTTGCCCACGAGGGGGTTGCCCGTCTCCCCGGGGAGCACGTCCCGTTGCGCCTGCCAAAGGTTCGACTCCTGCGCGAGGATGCCGAACATGACGGAGACCGGGATCCGCCCGCCCCCCGCCAGGTCGGGCGCGGGGAACGTGTCCTGCGGGTTCCACTGGGGAACGCCCGAGCCCTTCCAGTCCTGCTGGCGCCACACCTGCAGCCGGTCCTTGAAGACCAGCTGATCGACCGCCCACTCCACCTGGCGCCAGTGCGGCTGGTACACCTGCGTCTTGGGATCGTTACGCGGCACGGAGCAGGAGTAGTTCTGATCGATCGTCCCGGTCGCGGTCGCGGCTCTCGATGCGACCTCCGCCCGCGCCTTGGCCAACCGCGGACTCGCGGCGCGGCCGGACTCCGAGGTGCTCGCCCGCGTGGGGGCTATCGCGAAGGTGAGCGATGATCGCGTCCGTGGGGCCTGGGCGTCGATGTCGACGAGTTCCGCGTCGTGTCTCTCCCGGACCTTCCCCGGGAAACCCGTGTCCGCCGGGTCGCTCTGAAGGTCGCGCCTGAGCCCTCGCCGCGCCGCGCTCTTGATCAGCAGGCCGCCCTCGGAGGAGACGGCCCCCGCTCCCGGCGCGCCGCCGACGAGCGACACGAGAGAGGGCAGCGTGCCTCGCTGCCGGGCGCCCCCCGTGACGAAGACCCTTCCGTCGGTTCCCGAGTGCAGGGCGACGTCCCCGAGGCGGCCCGAGGCGAGCACCCTCACCGAGCCCTCGCGGTAGTGCTTGACGGACGCCTCGCCGCTGCTCTCGTCCATGAACGCGACGCCCCCGTCGGCCGTCGGGCGGATGTTGAACGGCACCGAGTCGGCTGTGGCCAGCGTCTTGAGCCTTCCCGACCGCTCGACCTCCACCAGCCGGTTCCCGGACGCCGCGACGATGCCGTCCGCGACGGCGGTGGCGGAGGTCACCTGCCCTTCGAGGACGATCGGTCGCGTGACCGACTTCGAGGCGGTGTCCACGGTGAACAGGCGCGTCGTCCTGCGGTCGTCGGTGGTGCCCTGCGTGAAGGCGACCTTGTCGTCCGAGCCGCATCCCGGGTTGTAGTAGGCGAGGCTCACCTGGTCCTTGAGTTTGGTGACCTTGCCACTTCTCACGTCGACGACGGCGGCGAAGGCGCCCCTGCTGAACAGCCACGCGCGGTTGGTGAAGTGCCGGGGGGCGTACGTCGCGACGACCTGACGTCCCGAACTCGTCAGGCAGGTGTTGCCCACCCATTGATCCGTTTCCATACCGGGCTCGCTGAGCGTCGCGATCGTGCGCCACGAATAGCCGTCACGTGACCTCGCCCCCAGAATGTGGAATCCGGTGGCGTCACCCGTCGCCGTGACGGCCAGGTCGTTCGACGTCATCCAGTCCTGGGAAAGGACCTTGTCGCGCTGTGACGGCTCGACCGACAAACGTTCCTCTGCCGGCGCGGGCGTTTCTTTCACCGGCGCGGGCGCGGCGGCGGCGCTGCCGGCGCCGGACATCACTTCCGCGACGGAAATCGTGGTGGTCACCAGGGCGGCGGACAACAGGAGAATGCATGGACGTCTCAAGAACTCTGCGCTCCTCAAAGGGCGGTCTGCGGGGAAGGGGGTTTCACGTAGACGGCCGGACGGGACCGGGCAGACATTGAGGCCGTCACCGGCCGCACGGAGAGCGATCTCGCCTAAGGGGTACCACGAGAAGTAAGTATGATCAAGAGAGGTGTTGTTTTTTCTTTGCCAATGCCGCCCTGTCCGGGACGACGCCTTCCGATGTGAGGAAGATGAGATGTTCTCGCCGGACGTGCGTTTTCTTGTACGCGTCACCGGAGTCAATGCGTCACAAGCGGTGAGGGGCATTCATCCTGGGTGGGCCGATGCGGGTCAAAGCATGATCGCGGGTGCGCTGTTCGCCCGGCGATGTGAACGAGTTCCCGATGAACGGATTATTCGTCACGGTCCCGGTGAACATGCCGATGCCTGGATCGAGAGCCTGCGCGTCGTCTGCGGACTTTGCCGCGGTCCCGGGCTGGCCGGACGCCTGTGTGAAGCGGTGGCGCTCCCGTGGAAAAGCGGTATGGCCCGAAGACCGAAAGACGATTTCAGCTGGTCAGCCGGTCGTCGAGCACGTTCGGTAATGGCGGTCCGACGCATGGACAATCGCCGGGACTCTTCTTGATATTTTTCTGGTGGTCATGGAGGATGCGTGAGAAAAGAGACGGTCGAGGGTGCCGGCCTCCGCGTGAAAGAGGGGGTGAGGCGTCAGTGCGCAGATCACATGGAACGGGCGTTTCGGTGACTCCTCTTAAGTCGGCCTTCCTGGCCACGTGCTCGAGGTGTGGTCATCGGTTCGCCGGGCTCGTTCGATCTGGGCTGCCGAAGAGGTTGCGTCAAGACCTGTGAAACCTTGACTTGAGCGGCCGAGACGGGCAGTGGAGGGGGTGTGATCCGAAAGTTTTTCTGTTCCCGCATGGCTCCGGTCTCACTCGGGTTCGGCACGGCAGGTCCCTGCGGACCACGGCCGGCACATCATGAACACGTTGGCCCAAATGAATCAAGGGAAAAGGTTGTTTTTTCTCCTTGATTCTCGTGTCCGGTCTGAGTAATCATCAACAGCGGCAAGGCTGTGCCAGTCATGGTGTCAATCTCGGTACCGACCCGCAGGACACGGTGATCCTTCACTCTGAGGGGACGGTTCGGATTCTGGCCAGGCCCGACGGATCGCCTCATGTGAGAGACCTGTCCTGGTGCGGTTCGTGACCGATGAACGGCGATCGCCAGTCAGGCGGAAATGGCTGTCCGGCCGCGTCATTGACGGCGCAGCCGCGTGGAGAGACGAGAGCTGGAGGTTCGCCTGTGGTTAATCTGTCCAGAAACGCCGTGACTCTGGTCGGCGGTTTGACGCTTTTATGGGGGCTCGCAGCTTGTGGTGGTGAAACCTCGGTCGGGACGTACACGGCTCGGCTTCAGGGCATGAACACCGCGCCTGTGGACGAGAAATCGCCGTTGTCGGTGTATGTCGACACCGCGGAGCAGCGCAGAAACATGACCGCCGCCCGGGCCGCCCTGGTCTCCTCCTGCATGAGGCGTCTCGGCTTCACGGATTTCAAGACCGTGGAGTCCAAGGAGGCGGGGCCGGAGCTCATCACGAGCCGGCGTTACCTTTACATCGAGCCCGCCCGGGCCGCGCGCAACGGTTATGCGGTGGAGCCGGATCCGACCTCCCGGAACCGTCCGACCGAGGAGCAGGTGCGAGCCGTGCCCATGGAGGAACGCCGAGCCCTGACCGGTGGTGGCGTGACCCTGAGCAGCGGCGTCAAGGCCCCCGAGGGGGGATGCACCAGAGAGGCCGGCCAGATCCTGTCCTCAAAGGCGCCTCGGGCGAACAGACTCCTGGTCTGGCAACTGATGGCCAAAGCGGCGGCGTCGGCCAGGAAGGATGCCGAGGTCATGCGGGCAGCGACCGACTGGAGCGCATGCATGAAACAGGGCGGGTACGCCTACGCCACCCCCGAGGAGGCCTGGAACGACTCTCGATGGGGCAGGCAGCCCGTCGCCGCGGTGAGCGAGGAGGAGCGCAAGGTCGCCACCGCCGATATGGAGTGCAAGGACCGATCGGGTTACGCGGTGCGGCTTTCGGAGGCGCAGATCGCGAACGAGAAGCAGCTGCTCGAGCAGCACGCCGATGAACTCAAGGCGCTCGCACGGAACCGGGAGGCCCTCCTGCGCAACACCGAGATCCTCCTGCAGGGCGGGCGGCCGTAGCCATGACCAGCCTGATGAAGCCCCTTATCGGAGACTTTCCTGGGAGTATGATGCGTGTCACACATGCGATGACCCGAGTCGTCGCGGCTCTAGCCGGAATCGCGCTGGGTGCCTCACTGGCCGTCGTCTCCGCTACGCCGGCGCTGGCGGATGAGCACGACGGCTGGTGCGGCGGCGGGGAGATGTGCGTTTTCGAACACGAGAACAGGGTCGGCGGCAGACATGACTACTACAATGCCGACTCCAGCTACGTGGACGACCGGCTCTACTACCTCTGGGGTTCAGGACCGGTGATCAGCGGGAGCGGCGTGAACGACATGGCCAGTTCCTTGGTCAATAATGAGACGAGATGCGATGCGATCCTGTGGGAGGACATCAACAGCGGAGGGGGCGCGTTGATCGTCCCCTACGACGACACGGGCGGTAGTGGGTTCCGGGTGAACGATCTCAGGCCTTGGGGCATGAACGACATCTTCAGCTCAAGCGGCTGGCTGAACTGCGTCTGACGATCGCGTCAGGACACCGGCGGGCCGCCCGGGTGTGCGGCCGCCGGTGGGGGCGGCAGCGGGTCAGACAGGCTCCGCCCAGCTCCTCGGACAGCCGCTCCAGGCCGCCCCTGATGAGCGTGCCGTACTCGTCGTCACCCAGTGCGCCGATCCCGGCCCGCGCCTGCCGGAGGTGCTCGCGGGCGCGGTCGAGGTCGCCCAGCTCGCGGTAGCAGTCGCTCAGGTTGAGGTGCAGCGACGGGTACAGGCCGGCCACCGAGAGCGGCACCCCGGCCCGTGCCACCATCTCATCGGTGACCAGCTCGGCGGCGGCGAGCGCCCGCAGGTCCCACATCAGCTCCTCGCGCACGTCGTCCTGCACGTCGGCCATCGAGTGGGCGAGGACGCAGACGCGCAGCGGGTCGCCCTGCTCGCCGCCGATGTCGTCCCAGATCCGCGCGAACAGGTCGCGGGCGTCGTCCCGCCGGCCCCGGTGGTGATGCAGCTCCACCCCCTGGCCGATCCGGGCCATCGTCGGGTCGGTGGTCATCAGCGGCTCCTTCACCGTCCGGGGGTGACCGGGGCCGGCCTACTCGCCCGGCGCGGGCTCGGCGATCTTCAAACGGAGGGTCCGCGCGACGGGCGCCGCACGCCGGGTACCCGCGCCTGCGGCGGCGCGACGCCCGGCGGCCCGGTCACTCCGGGCGGGAGTCAGGGACGCCCGCCGATGCCGGTGCGCAGCTCGCCCAGGCGGGCCGGGCCGCCGGTGTGCGGCGCCAGCGGAGGGGTGTTCATCCCCTCGGGGTGACGCAGGCCCTCGAAGAGGTCCTCCATGGCCTCGACCGCGGTGTGGCGCGGCTCCCAGCCCAGCTCGGTGCGGGCGCGGCCGACGTCCATGATCGGCATCCTGAGCACCAGGTCGACCAGGCCCGGCGAGGCCGGGACCAGCCGCAGGTGCCAGGCCGCCGCGACCGTGCTCCGGAGCGCCCATCCCGAGACGGGGACCAGCTTGGCGCCGAGCATCTCGGCCAGGACCGCGGGCTCGATCACCGGGTCCGCGGCGATGTTGAAGGCGCCCGACACCGGGCGGGTCACCGCCAGCCTGAAGGCCTCGCCGATGTCGGCGCTGTGGACCACCTGGAAACGGAGCCCGGGGGTGTTCGGCACGACCGGGATCAGGCCGGGGCGTACCAGCCGCTGCGGGATGAACGGCCCGCCGAACAGTCGTCGCTGCCCGACCGACGCCTCCCGCTTGAAGATGAAGCCCGGCCGCATCCGGACCACCCTCATGCCCGGGTGATCGCGTTCGAGCACGTCGAGCACCCGTTCCATGTACGCCTTCTCCCGGCCGTAGGAGGCGCCGGGCCAGCCGTGCGTCGGCCAGTCCTCGGTGACGGAACGGTCCTTGGGGGCCGAGGAGTAGGCGCCGACCGAGGAGGCGTACACCAGCGCCGGCACCCCGGCCCGCGCGACGGCCTCGAAGACCCGGATGCCGCCCAGGACGTTGTTGCGCCAGGTGGTGATCGGGTCGCGGGTGGGCTGGAACAGCCACGCCAGGTGGACGACCGCGTCGGCGCCCTCGAAGTGCGGGGTCAGGTCGCCGGAGGTGATGTCGACGGCCTGCCAGGTGGTCTTGGGCGGATGCCAGTCCGGTGCCCTCCGGGCCAGGCCCACGATGGATGTGACGTTCTGATCGGCGACGAGGGCCGAGACCACGCTCGTGCCCACGTTTCCCGTCGCGCCGACGACTACTACTCGCATGCCTACCGGGTGCCCCGGGAAGGGGCGGTGAATCCCTCCGGGCGACGGCTTTGCCGTACGGTGAAACCGGCACCTACCGTGCATACCTCTTGCGTGGCGCCGGAAGGGCCGGCTCCTCAGCGCCGGGGGAACGGCCAGGGGTTGGGGCGGCAGCCGTAGAGGGACTTGGTCTGCTGGAGCATCACCGGCGCCCGCCTGCCCGGTCCCGGGCAGGACACGTGCCCGTGCCCGAGGCCGTGGCCGACCTCGTGGTTGACGACGTACTCCCGGTAGGAGGCCACGTCCCGGCCGTAGCCCAGCGCCCCGGTGTTCCACCGGTCGGCGTTGATCACGGCGCGCTCGCCGTTCCAGCAGGACAGCGTGGACACGACCCGCATCGGCAGGCACTCGCGGTCGGCGGTGCGGGGGCTGGTCAGCGAGACCCTCAGCTCGACCCGGCCGCGCGCCACCCGGGTGAACCGGTACCCCCACCCGCGCCGGTCGTTGAGGATGCGGTGCACCTCGGCGGCGAACTCGTCCGTCCGGAAGGGCAGGCCGCGCTCGACCTCCACCGCGTACCGGATCACCCTGCCCTTGCGGCCGGGGGCGCGGGCCTCACCGGGGGCGACGGCGTAGCGGCCCTTGGCCCTGCGGGGCACCTTCACCCGCAGCGGCTGCTGGCGGCCGTTGGCGAGCAGGAGCGGCTTCTCCGCCGGCGCGAGGGCGGGATCGGCGGCGCCGGGACCGGTGCCGTCGGCGGAACCGGTGGCGTCGGCGGGGCCGGGCGCCGGGGACGGCACCGGCGGCGGGGTCGGGGTCACCGGCGCGGGCGGGAGGGCGACGGCGGGAGGGACCGTGTCCGGGACCGGGTCGAGGTAGCCGCTCAGCAGCAGGACGAACCCGGTCACGACGGTGGACACGATCCCGGCGGCGATGAGCCACAGAGCGCCGTCACGCGCGCGTCGACCTTCGTTCCCGGACATAGACCGTAAACCTTATTGCCCCACGACGGTAATCGATCAATCGGGGGGAAACCATCGTATGACGATCTTCCGGCGGGCCACGGGGCGGGGTACGCCGACGGCGGCCGCGAGCGCGGCCGCCGTCGGGTCCTGCGTGAGGTACGGCTCCCCTAGGAGTGCGGGCAGGTGCCCTGGTAGGCGGAGATGGTCGTGCTGGTCGACGGCACCGGGCAGAGGAACTGGTCGTAGCGGACGTCGTCGTCGACGAAGCGCTTCATCCACGCGACGCTGTACTTGGCGATCGTGGTGTTGGAGGTGTTCGGCGCGGTGTGCCCGGCGTTGTTGAGCTCCAGGTAGGCCTTCTCCGAGGAGGCCGGGATGCTGTTGTAGAACGGCTTGGCGTGCGAGTTCACCGAGGCGATCGCGTCGTTCTCGGCGCCGATCACCATCGTGGGCACCCGGACGCCCGTCCAGCTCTTGGTGGTGTGCCAGGGGGTCAGCGGGATGGCCGCCTGGAGCTGCGGACGGCTGTTCGCGGCCGACAGGGTGCCGCCGCCGCCCATGGAGTGCCCGGCCACGCCGAGCCGGTTGGCGTCGACGCGCGAGGCGACCGAGCTGCGCTGGGTCAGGTAGTCGAGCGCGGCCAGCAACTGCCGGCCGCGGCTGGCGGGCTGGTCGGAGCGGGTGAGGGTGTCGATGTTGAAGACGACGAAGCCGTGGGAGGCCAGCCGTGAGGCGAACGAGGCCATGGTCGACCTGCTCGCGGTGTAGCCGGGAGAGACCGCGATCCCGCCGAACGTCCCCTCGCTCGTGCTGGTCGGGTAGTAGATCGTCCCCCCGCCGAAGCCGGTCACCTGCAGGGAGGAGACGGTGGTGTCGGCGATCGCGAACGGCCCCCTGGCCGCCTCGAGGATGGCGTTGGTCGGGTTGGGGCCCCGGTCGTAGGGGCCCAGGGCGGCGGTCTGGGTGGCGGGAGCCGCGGCGGCCTGCGCGGCGGGGGCGAGGGTCCCGCCGGTGCCGAGCAGAGCGAGTGCGAGGGTCAGCGTGGCCGCCGCCGTCGCCCGGCGCGTACGCCTGGGCGCGGAGGCCTGGGGGGTGGTGCTGTACGACTGCACGTTGCTGTACTCCGTTCCTGTGGGGGAGACCACGGCGACGATGCGCCGGAACCGGCGGCCGTTCGTCGCGCGCCGGTCCGTCGCCGACGGCGGTGTGCGGTCCGGCGCCACCGGGTGACCCCGCGGGTTTCTGACAGACGCCACTTTCTTCGTGTCAGCCCCGGAGTGCATCGGTGAAATCACCCGTGCTGTCCATACCGTTAAATCCCTTGTAGGGCGGTATATCAGGACATGAGGCGCACGAGTTCCACCCGCGAGCGGATGTCAAGCCTGGCGAAGATGTTCCTCAGGTGGTGCTCGACCGTCCTTGGGCTCAGGTACAGCAGGGCCGCCACCTCCCGGTTGGTGGCGCCGTCCGCGACGATCCGCGCGATCTGGTACTGCTGCGCGGTGAGCCTCCCCACCCCGCCCGCGCGGGGCGTCCGCACCGCCTCGCCCGCCCCGCGCAGCTCGGCCCGCGCCTGCTCGGCCCAGCGCCGGGCGCCGAACCGCTCGAACGTCTCCAGTGCGCTGTGCAGGTGCTCCCTGGCCGCGCCGGGACGCCGGTTCCTGCGCAGCGCGCTGCCGAAGAGCAACTGGGTACGGGCCGTCTCGAACTCGGAGAAGCCCTGGCGGTGCAGTTCGAGGGCGGCCTGGTAGCGCTCCTCGGCGTCCCCGGGGCCGGCCAGCAGCGCGTGACAGCGGGTCGCCACCGCGCGCCGGTCGGGACTGCGGGTGCTGCCCACCCAGCGGTCCAGCACCCGCAGCGCCTGCCGGGCCTCCTCCCGGTCGCCGGTGCGCGCGGCGGCCTCGACGAAGTGGGGCGTGGAGAGGACCTGCACCACGGGGTGGCCGCCGGCCCCGTCCCCCCGGGCCGCCGTGGCGCGCAGCCGCTTGGCCGCGTCGGCGTGCCGCCCCGCCGCGAGGTCGGCATGGGCCAGCGCCCAGTTGCCCAGCGCCCCCGCCACACCCAGGCCGTGCGCGCCCGCCAGCTCGATGGCGCCCGCGGCCCTGATCGCGCACGTCTCCTCGTCCCCCTCGACCGCCGCGGTGAGGGCCAGCCACCCCAGGTGCTGGCCGGCGCTGTTGGGCCGGCCGCACTCCTGGGCGAGCCGGAGCCCCTCGACCGCGTTGGCGGTGATGGAGGCGTAGCGACCCGTCCAGATCTCGGCCTGGACCATGAACTCCAGCACCTGCGCGACCGTGGAGACCGCCCCGCGGGCGCGCGCCGTCTCCACCGCCCGGTTGCACAACCGCACCGCCTGCACGTCGTCGCCGAGCAGCATGCCGGCCACGCCCGCCCAGATCAGCACCGACGGGGTACGCGCCAGGGGAGCCAGCTCCAGCACCCGGCGGAGCGGCCCCGCCGCCTGCCGGTGCCGGCCGCCGAAGGTCGCCGCCGTACCGGCCAGGTACTCGAACATCAGCTGGACGGCCGCCGGGTCGTCCGGGCGGCGCAGGGCCTCGGCCCGCCGCGCTATGTCCAGGTAACGGAGATTGTCGCCGGCCAGGTAGCTCGCCTCGCCCGCGCGGATGAGCACCCGGACGGCCTGCTCCCGGTCCCTGCCCGCCAGCGACTCCGCCGCCGCCATCAGGTCGTCCCCGGCGCTGGCGGTCTTCCCGCTGCGCAGCTCGAGGTTGCCGCGGATCAGCTCGGCCTGGCCGCGTACCTCCTCGGAGACCGTCAGCGAGTTCAGGCGGGACAGCAGCGAGCGGGCACGCCGGGGCAGCCCGGCGTGCCAGGCCCGGCGGGCCGCGGCGGCCAGCCGCGCGGCCTTGAGGTCACCGTGGGCGGTCAGCTCGGCCGCCCGCTCGAAGGCCAGGTAGGGCGCCGGGTGACCGTCCTGGGAGCCGGCCGCGGAGGCGGCCGCGGCCAGCTCGTCGGCCAGCGGCCCGGCGGGGCCGTCCAGGGCGGCGGCCCGGTGCCAGGCCCGCCGCAGGCGCTGGTGGTCCTGGCCGAGCACGCCCGCGAGCAGGCGGTGCGCGACGCGGCGCCGGGCCAGGGAGGCGTCGCCGTAGACCACCTCCCGCATCGCCGGCTCGCGGAAGTCGTAGCGGTCGCCACCGGGCGCGGCCACGCGGACGATCACACCGGCCCGCTCCGCGGGTTCGAGCGCGCTCAGCGCGCACTCCGGTTCGGCGGCCGCGGCCAGCGTGGCCGTCTCCAGGTCGGGATCGGCCGCGAGCAGCAGGAGCATGTCCGCGGTGCCCGCCGGCAGCCGCGCCAGCCGTTCGGCGTACGCGCGCCAGAGCCTGCCGTTCCTGGGCAGCGTCTCGGGCGGGGCGGCGGCGCCGGAGACCTGGTCGGGGCCGAGGGAGCGGGCGAGTTCCCCGAGCGCGAGCGGGTTGCCGCGGGCGACCTGCAGCAGAGACGCCCGCACGTCGTCGGGCAGGCCCGGCACCAGATCGTCGACCAGCCGCCTGGCGGCGTCGGAGCCCAGGACGCCCAGCTCGAACACCGGTATGTCGCCCGGGACGTCGGTGTTCCCGGCGTGCCCGGCGTGCCCGGCGTGCCCGGTGTTCCCGGCGTTGACGGCGTTGGCGGTGCCTCCGGTGCCTCCGGTGCCGCCGCCGGTGCCGTCGTCGACCCCGAACAGCAGCACGACCGGTTCGCCCGCCAGCCGCCGTGCCGCGAAGAAGAGCGCCTCCCGGCTGGGCGCGTCGAGATGATGGACGTCGTCGACGCAGGCCAGCACCGGGCCGCCGACCGCCGTCAGGAGGTTGAGCACCGCCGCGGGGAGTACCAGCCCGTCCTCGGCCGCGCCCAGCTCCAGCGCTCCCGTGAGCGCCGCGGCCTGGGAGGCGGGCAGGGCCGCCAGCCGGTCGGCGATCGGGCGGAGCAGGCCGTGCAGCCCGGCGTACGGCAGGCGCGACTCGACCTCGGTGCCGCGGACCCTGAGCACGACGAAACCCTTCCGGCGCCCGTCACCGGTCGGGCCGCCGATCGGGCCACCGGTCGCGCCGCCGCGCCCGTTGCCGTTCGTGCCCTCGGGGCCGCCGACGCCGCCGACGCCGCCGGTGCCGCCAGTGACACCGATGCCACGGCCGCCGCGGGTGCCGTCGACGACACCGGTGCCGTCGGGACGGCGGCTCGCGTGATCCGCCACGACGTCGAGCAGCGCGCTCTTCCCCGTCCCCCGCGCGCCCCGCAGGATCGCGGCCCCCCCGGATCCGCCACGGGCGGCGTCGAGTAATCGCAGCAGGGCGTCCTGCTCGGCGTCGCGGCCGTACAGCACCCGTGGCGGGAAGAACCGTGAGGGTGAGGGCATGCCCCAGTGTTACGCCCGTATGTCGAGGCTGGAAAGAGCACGTGACGGGGTTCTGTGGCCTTCTGTATAGGTTTGTGCCGGTGCACTCCCCCCGACGGAACGTCAGGTGATTTCACCGATACGTGTCAGGTCCGGAGCCCATCCGGCGCAGCCGCCGGGAGCCTTCCCGTCAGAAGCTCCACCTGGTCGCGCCGTACGGTTCCTCGGTGCCCAGGGCGAACACCTTGTCCGGCACCACCTCGTACACGTACCACGGGGGCGGCCCCGCGCTCGGGGCGTTGAACTCGGCGTGCAGGGCGTCGCCGCGGACGGACGGCCGCCAGCCCTGGGCCGCGTACGCCTCGGCGATGCGGTGCAGCCGCTCCCCGGTCACCCGTACCGCCCGGCCCTCCACGACGAGGTCGAACCCCCGCGTGGCGACGGTGACGGAACAGCGTGGGTCGTGCGCGATGTTCCTGCCCTTGCGGGTGCCGGGGCCGGTGGTGAAAGCGCCGGGAACGCGGCCGGGAACGTGGTGCCGGGTCTCAGCCGGGGAACGCGATGTGGGCGGGCGGCACGTGGGAGACCAGCCAGACGCCGTTGGCGCTCACCTGGAACTCGTGACCGGCCCGGTGCATCTCTCCCGAGCGGACGACCAGCACGATCGCACGACCCCGGCGCGCGCCCACCCGGGTCGCGGTCTCCCGGTCCGGGGACAGGTGCACGGCGTGCCGGGCCATCGGCAGCAGGCCCACCCGCCGGATGTCGGCCACGTGCGCGCCGACCGTCCCGTGGAACAGGAACTCGGGCGGCTCGACGACGGGAAGATCGAGGTCGACGTCGACCGTGTGACCCTGGTTGGCGCGGATCCGGTCACCCTCGACGGTGAAGCGCCGCTTGTCGTTGTCCTCCACCACCCGCGCGAGCTCGTCGCGGGTGATCGCGAACCCGTGCCGCGCGGCGGCGGCCAGCAGGGTCTCGACGTCCACCCAGCCCTGCGGGTCGAGGGTCAGGCCGATGCCCTCGGGCTCGTGCCTGAGGTGCTTGGAGAGGTATTTGGAGACTCGAACGAGTCTTTTGCCGTCCATGGCACACCAGGATGCCGACCCGCCCGGCCGTTCTCCATCGGATTCCCGCCGGTCCGCGTCGCGGGAGGCGCTCAGCCGTCGGCGGCCCAGTTGTGGACGCGCTTGAGCACGGCCGCCACCCGGGCGAAGCGCGCGCCGTCGAGGACGGAGCCCTCGCGCCGGATGTCGTCCTCCTCCAGGACGAAGACCCGGTCCAGGCGCAGGTGGGAGACACGGCTCTCGCGGTCCCAGGTGCCGGGGCCGATCTCCAGCCAGTCGTCCGGACGGCCGCCGCCGGCGCGGCTGGAGAGCATCAGCGCGAGCAGGCTGCGGTCGTGGCGGCCGACGACCAGCAGCGGCCGGTCCTTGCCCCGTGCCGGGTCCTCCTCGTAGGGGACCCAGGCCCAGACGATCTCGCCGGGATCGGCGAGGCCGTCGAGGTCGGGGGAGTAGTGCAGGGTCGCGCTCCGGTCGACGCGGTGGATCTCACGGACCGCGCCGCGGGCCGGCCGGGGGTCATCACCAAGATCACGCACGCCGACAGCCTACACGGGCGTGTTCCGGGACCCGCTCCCGGACCGGTCCTCGGGCCGGTTCCCTACCGGCTGTCGCACCGGTTCCCTATCGGCTTCCGGACCCGTTCCCGGACGCGTTCCCCGCGCCGTTCCTCGACGCGTTCCCGGACGCGCCGCCCGACGTGCCCTCCGGCCCGCCCTGTGACGTGCCCTGTGACGTGCTCTCCGGCGGGGCCGTGGCCGACCAGGCGTCGACCTCGGCCAGAAGCGCCGAGGCGAGGTCCCGGGGGGCGAACGACGCCTCGATCGAGGCGCGGGCCAGCTCGGCCAGGACGTCGTCGCCGTACCCGAAGACCTCGCGCAGCCGCGCGTACTCGTCGGCCAGCGCCGTCTCGCCGTCGGTGTTGACCGTGACCCTCAGCCCGGCCGCGCGCAGCCGGGGCAGCGGATGGTCGGCCAGCGAGGGGACGAGGCCGAGCAGGACGTTGGAGGTGGGGCAGACCTCCAGCGGGATGCCGCTCTCGCGCACCCGGGCCACCAGCGCGTCGTCGTCGAGCACCCGGATGCCGTGCCCGATCCGCTCGGCGTGCCCGAGGTCCAGTGCCTCGCGGACGCTGTCCGCGCCGGCCGTCTCCCCGGCGTGGTGCACCAGATGCAGGCCGGCCTCCCTGGCCGCGTCGAACACCCCGGTGAACGGCGCCAGCGGGTGGCTCTCATCGCCCGCGAGCCCCAGGCCGATCACCTCGTCGTGGCGGACGGCCAGCTCGTAGGTCCGCCGCAGCCGCTCCACCGGCCGGCGCCTGGAGTGGTCGAGCAGCACCCTGCTCCGGACGCCGAACCTGGCCTCGCCCTCGGCCAGCCCGTCGAGCACCGCCTCCAGCGGCATCTCCAGCCGCCCGACCCGCTCCCCGTGCGAGGCGGCCGTGAAGGCCACCTCGGCGTAGCGGGTGCCCTGGGCGGCCTCGTCCTCGCAGAACTCCACCGCGATCCTGCGGAAGTGCTCGGGCGTGCGCAGCAGCTCGCGCACCCTGGTCCGCTGGTCGGCGAACTCGCGGAAACTCGTGAACGGGCCCTCCGGCTCCGGCGGGCCACCCAGCTCACGCACGGTCTCCGGGCGGACGGTGCTCTCCAGATGGACGTGGAGGTGGGCCTTGGGAAGCAGACGGAGATCTCTCACGCCGGAGAATGGTAGAGCCTGCCGGGGGACGGCCGGGGCCCGGGACCGGGCGGGTGCCCGGTCCCGGGCCCCGGGTCACGAGACGAGCCGGAAGACCCCGCCCCCGGCCCGCGAAACCCCGTTCCCGAAGGCCCCGTGAGGCCCCCGTTCCTGAAGATCTCTGATCCGGAAACCCCCGGTCCGGAAACTCCCTGCCGGGAGAGCCCCCGATCCTGAGGGCGGCTCAGCCGCCGCTCTTGCGGCGGAAGGAGCGCTTGGCCGCAGCCGGGCCGTGAGCACCGTGGATCTTCGAGGAGTTCTTCCCCTTGCCCCCGGAGCTCGCGTCCGCCTGGGCGAGCTTCTTGCGCTCCAGGGCCTCGCGGAACTTGCGCTTGAGCTCCTCGTCGGAACTCTCGTCGGAGCTCTCGGGCTCCGGTGTGACGTCAGACATCTACAGACCTCCTGATCTGGCGGGCGGTCCAACCCCGACCAACAGGATCATCATTCTCTCACCCGGACACCACCGGCGCGGCCCCCCGGCTTCGGCTCTGAGAGGAAGGGCGGCCGCCGGCCTCAGTGCAGGCCGAGGGCCATCAGCAGCAGCAGGCCCGCCAGGTGGCCGACGACCACGAAGACGATCACGAAGACGAAGACGAACTTCGCCGGGCCGTGCTCGAAGTGGCGGCCCTCCTTGAGAGCCGAACGGCCGGCCTGGCGCTCGGCGATCCGTTCCTCGATCGGCTTCCTGTGAAACATGGGGGATCCTTTGCTCGCCGATGCTTGGGGCGATAATAGTTTGTGCGTTAAATATCCTACTATGTTCGGATGGGAGGTGAGGGAGGGACGTGATCGACGCCCTCAGCCTGGAGCGGCAGGTCTGTTTCGCCCTGGCCGTCGCCTCACGCGACGTCATCGGTCTCTACCGGCCCCTGCTGGAGCCGATGAGACTGACCCACCCGCAGTATCTGGTCATGCTCGCCCTCTGGGAACGGGCGCCGCTCTCCGTCAAGGAGCTGAGCAAGCTACTGCACCTCGACCCCGGTACGCTGTCCCCGCTGCTGAAGCGTCTCGAGGCCGTCGGCTACGTCCGGAGGCGGCGGGACGGCCAGGACCAGCGTGTCCTGGCCGTCACGCTCACCCCGGAGGGCCGCGGGCTGCGGGACGAGGCGGAGAGGATCCCGCCGGCGATCGTCGAACGCCTGGGTATGGACCTGGAGGAGCTACAGGAGCTTCACCGGTCGCTGACCCGGGTGATCGCCGCGGCCGGCGGCGCGCATCACTGACTCATGTGGAGAGGAAAGGCTCATGGCCGGTAGTCACGGGGGAAGCCCCAAGTCCTGGCTCGCGGTGATCGTCATCCTGCTGGGGTTCACCGTCGGGGGCGTGGCGCTCTGCCTAGGCCCCAACTGGACGTTCTTCTGGATCGGCGCGGGAATCGTCGCGGTCGGCGGCGTGATCGCCCTGATGGTCGACATCTTCTCGGACGTCATCATCGACGCCCCCCGGGTTCCGATCGACCAGAGCGGAAGCTGATCCTCCGGAGCGCACCGCCTCCTCCACGGTGGCGAACACCCCGAAGGACGAGCGCAGCCCGGTGATGGTGAGAATCCGCTCCAGGACTCCGTGCAGGCCGACCAGGGCCAGGCCGAAGCCCTGGGAGCGGCTTCGCCGGAGCACCTGGATGAGCTGGGCGACCCCGGTGGAGTCACAGAAGGTGATCTCGCCGACGTCGACCACGACCATGGTGGGCGTGCCGGCCTGCCACGCCCTGTCCATCTCTCCGCGGAAGGCGGGGGCGTGCCGGTAGTCGAGCTCCCCGAGCACCCGGACGACCAGCGCCGTCCCGAGCAGGCTCGATGAGATCGCGAAAAAGGTCATGCTTGGCTCCTTCGCCCGCGGGGACAGGGCGGGCTGTCTTTTTCCTACCAGTTCCGGGGGCGCCGTACCCCGGATAACCGGCCTCAAGTGATCCTCGGAGCAACCCGGGCCGTCCGGCACCACCGTACCGGGGCGTCCGGCGGACGATTCCGCTCTCCGCCAGGTGTCCGCGTAGCGGGGCCCCTCGCCCGGCCCGGCGAACGCGTAGCGGGGCCCCTCGCCCGGCCCGGCGAACGCGAAGGTCCGAGCGGGTACCGCGCCGCGCCCGCCCGGCCCGCCGACCGGTCGCCCCCTCCGCGCGGGAGCCGGGCGCCCGCGCCACGAAGACCCGGTCGGCCCCGGTGGTGATCTCCTCGTCCTCGCGACCGGCACCCAGGTCATGGAACCCCCTTCCGCCCGGCGGCGGTCGTACGGTCGTCCGCCCGGCCCGTCCCCGGCGGCGCACCCCGGTCCGCGAAGGGGCCGCGAGTCCACGAACGAGATGTACGCGACAGTGACTCAGATCACAGCCCCGGCTCATAATCGCTCGACCGGATTCCCATCCAGAGCGGGAGGCACGAATGAGCGTGGCCCGGGATCGAACGCACTATCTCTACATCGCCGTGATCGTCGCCGTGGTGATCGGGGTGGCGGTGGGGTTCATCGCCCCGGAGCTGGGCCAGGCGCTCAAGCCGATCGGCACCGCCTTCGTCGCCCTGATCAAGATGATGATCAGCCCGATCATCTTCTGCACCATCGTGCTCGGCGTCGGCTCCGTCACCAGGGCCGCCAAGGTCGGGCGGGTCGGCGGGCTCGCGCTCGGCTACTTCCTGGGCATGTCGACCGTCGCGCTGGGCGTCGGCCTGCTGGTCGGCAACCTGATCGACCCCGGCCAGGGACTCCAGCTCACCGACGAACTGCGCGAGGCGGCCGGGGCCGAGGCGGCCAAGGGCGGCGAGAGCGACACGGTGACGTTCCTGCTGGGGATCATCCCCACCACGCTGGTCTCGGCGCTCACCTCCGGCGAGGTGCTGCAGACCCTCCTGGTCGCGCTGCTGACCGGGTTCGCCCTGCAGGCGATGGGCGAGCGCGGCGGGCCGATCCTGAACGGCGTCGCGCACGTCCAGCGGCTCGTCTTCCGCATCCTCGCCATGATCATGTGGGCCGCCCCGGTGGGCGCCTTCGGCGCGATGGCCGCGGTCGTCGGCGCCACCGGCGTGGACGCGCTCAAGAGCCTCGGCGTCATCATGCTCGCCTTCTACCTGACCTGCCTGCTCTTCGTGTTCGTGGTGCTCGGCCCGCTGCTGTGGCTGGTGGCGCGGGTCGGCCTGTTCTCCCTGCTGCGCTACCTCGGCAGGGAGTTCCTGCTGATCCTGTCCACCTCCTCGTCGGAGTCGGCGCTGCCCCGCCTGATCGCCAAGATGGAGCACCTCGGCGTCAGCAGGCCCGTGGTCGGCATCACCGTGCCGACCGGCTACTCCTTCAACCTGGACGGCACCGCCATCTACCTCACGATGGCCACGCTGTTCATCGCCGGCGCCACCGGCGCCCCGCTCTCCTTCGGAGAGCAGCTCTCCCTGCTGGTCTTCATGATGATCGCCTCCAAGGGCGCCGCCGGGGTCACCGGCGCGGGCCTGGCCACCCTCGCCGGGGGTCTGCAGTCGCACCGCCCCGACCTGGTGGACGGGGTCGGCCTGATCGTCGGCATCGACCGCTTCATGTCCGAGGCACGCGCGCTGACCAACTTCGCGGGCAACGCGGTCGCCACCGTGCTGGTCGGCACCTGGACCGGCGAGTTCGACCGGGAGCGCGCGGAGGAGGTGCTGACCGGCCGGGCGCCGTTCGACGAGGCGACCCTCCTGGACGACGGCGACGGCGGCAAGGGCGACGGCGGCAAGGGCGACGGCGGCAAGGGCGACGGTGACGGTGGCAAGGGCGAGGGCGACGGCGGCGGGGACGACGGCGACACCCCGCCGCCCGGGGCCCGCTCGGGAGACCCGGCGCTGTCACCCGCGTAGGACCTGCTCGGACGGGTACGCTGCCGGTCGGACGGGACGCCGCCGGCGGCACCTCGCCGGGCGCCACGCGACGCGGTACCGATCCGGCATTCGTGAGGAACGGAAGGTCGCGATGAATCTCTCTGGTGTGGGCGTGTGGAGTACCCAGCTGCGTTACGGGGATCCGGCCGAGTCCGCCGAAGCGGCGGCCGAGCTGGAGGAGCTGGGGTTCGGCGCGCTGTGGATCCCGGACGTCGGGGGAGCGCTGTTCGAGTCCGTCGAGCACCTGCTGGCGTCGACCCGCCGGGCGGTCGTCGCGACCGGCATCCTGAACCTGTGGATGCACACCCCGGCGGACGCCGCGGCGTCGTACGCGTCGCTGTCGGCCGCCCACGGTGACCGGTTCCTGATGGGGATCGGGGTGAGCCACGCCCCGCTGGTCGACCAGGCCGAGGCCGGACGGTACCGGCGGCCGATGGCGGCCATGGAGGCGTTCCTCGACGGCCTGGACGCGGCGGAGCCGCCCGTGCCCGCCGGCAGGAGGGTCCTCGCCGCGCTCGGCCCGAAGATGCTCCGGCTGGCGGGGGAGAGGACGCGCGGGGTCCACCCCTACCTCGTCACCCCCGAGCACACCCGGATCGCCCGCGAGGCGCTGGGCGACGGCCCGCTCGTGCTACCGGAGCAGACGGTGATCCTGTGCTCCGGCGCCGACGAGGCGCGCGCGATCGGGACCGGCTGGCTGCGGGGCTACCTCTCCCTGCCGAACTACGCCAACAGCCTGCTGCGCCTGGGATTCTCGCCCGAGGACCTGACGTCGGTCAGCGACCGCCTCTTCGACGCCCTGATCGCGTGGGGGGACGAGGAGGCGGTCAGGCGCAGGGTGGAGGAGCACCGTGCCGCCGGTGCCGACCACGTCGCCCTGCAGGTGCTCACGGACGACCCGGAGGCCTTCCCCCGCGAGCAGTGGCGCCGCCTGGGCGCCGCCCTGCCGTAGGACGCGCGGACCACCCGGTCAACCGGCCGTCCGGTCACGGCGCGGAACCGTTTAAGGGGTTCCGTGCCGGGGAGACATCGCGTTCTCGGACATCGTCCGGGCCGGGACCCGCCGTACGGGGACGTCCCGGCCGGGACGGCGGATACTCCCAGAAGAGCGGGTCATCATGAGCAGAGCACCCATATCCCCGGCCGACTACGACCGGGTCGCGATCGTCACCGGAGCGGACTCCGGCATCGGCAAGGCGAGCGCGGTGGCGCTGGCCGAAGAGGGCTTCGACGTCGGCATCACCTTCCACTCCGACCAGGAGGGGGCCGAGGACACCGCCAGGCTGGTCCGTGACCTGGGCCGGAAGGCGGCCGTGCGACGGCAGGACCTGACGCGGCCGCAGGAGGCCGCCTCCGCCGTGGACGAGCTGGCCGAGGAACTGGGCGGCCTCGGCGTCCTGGTGAACAACGCCGGGACCGGCAGCAGCACGCCGCTGCTGGAGATGGACTTCGAGGAGTGGCGGTCGGTGATCGCGGTGGACCTCGACGGGGCGTTCACGTGCGCCCAGCGGGCCGCCCGCCGCATGGTCGACGCCGGCCGCGGGGGCCGCATCGTCAACGTCACCAGCGTCCACGAGGAGCATCCGAGGGTCGGCTCGGGGCCGTACTGCGCGGCCAAGGGCGGCCTGCGCATGCTGACCCGGGTGCTCGCGATGGAGCTGGCCCCGCACGGGATCACGGTGAACAACGTCGCCCCGGGGGAGATCGCCACCCCGATGACCGGCCAGGAGGACGAGCTGCCGAAGCCCGGCAGCCGGCCCGGGTACCCGATCGACCGGCCCGGTGACGCCCGCGAGGTCGCCGCCGCCGTCGCCTTCCTCGCCGGCCCCTCCTCGTCGTACGTCACCGGCGCCTCGCTGTTCGTCGACGGCGGCCTGGGCCTCATGGGCCCGCAGGCGGGCGGCGCCCTGAAGTCGGGCGAGTGGCGCGAGGGCTGATCCGCCTCGGGGCCCGGCGCGACCGCCTCGGGGCCCGGCGCGACCGGCTCGGGGACCGGTCCACGCCCGGCGCCTACGCGTCCCCCGCGTCCACCGGCCCGGCCCGGTGGACGCGGGGGACGGCCCGCGAGACGATCGGGACCGGTGGTTCCCCGGAACGTGCCGGAGCGATGCGCCCGCTGCCGCATACTCGTTCCAGGTGTGCGGGGTCAGAAGAGCACAGGGGTGGTCAGGGATGGACGGCGGAGACGACGAGGTGGGCGTCCGGCGCGGCACGGCCCGGATGCTGACCGGGCTGCTCAAGGCCAGCCATCTGTGCGCGCTGGAGGAGGTGCCCCCGCTGGTCACCGAGTACGCCGCGCACGCCGGCCTGGGCGAGGTGCTGATCTACCTGGCCGACCTGCAGCAGGAGGTGCTCCGGCTGCTCACCGGCCACGGCAAGGACGCCGGCGGCGAGACGGACGGGCACGCCGCCGAGCTGCGCATCGACGCGACGCTGGCCGGGCGGGGCTTCCAGGAGTCGCGGGTGCTCTTCCACCGCGCCGGCGGGGACGACGAGGCCGGGCAGGGCCACTGGTGGATGCCGCTGCTGGACGGCACCGAACGTCTGGGCGTGCTGCGCGTCGAGGCCCCGGCCGACATCGGCGAGGAGGGCCAGGAGACGATGCGCGCGCTGGCGGCGGCGGTGGCGCTCATCGTGGCCAGCAAGCGCGCCCACAGCGACTCCTACGCCCGCCTGGTACGCACCCGGCGCATGCACGTGGCCGCGGAGATGCAGTGGAAGCTGACGCCGCCGCTGACCTTCGCCAACACCGAGGTGGTGATCAGCGCCGCGCTGGAACCGGCCTACGAGGTCGGCGGGGACGCCTTCGACTACGCCGTCGGCGGCGACCTCGTGCACCTGGGCATCTTCGACGCGATGGGTCACGACGTCTCGGCGGGGCTGACCGCCAGCCTGGCCCTGGCCGCCTGCCGCAACAACCGGCGCCAGGGGATGGACCTGGCCGCCAACAGCGAGACGATCGAGAAGGTGCTGATCGCCGAGTTCGGGCGGGCCACCCGTTTCGTCACCGCCGTCCTGGCCGAGCTGCACGTCCCCACCGGGATGCTGACCTGGATCAACCGCGGCCACTACCCGCCGGTGGTGATCCGGGGAGGCCGGGCGATCACCACCCTGGGGTGCCCGCCCGCCCACCCCATGGGGCTGGACTTCGGTCTTCCCGTCACGCTCTGCCGCGAGCAGCTCCAACCCGGCGATCGGGTGCTGTTCTACACCGACGGCATCACCGAGGCGCGCAACCGCACGGGTCAGGAGTTCGGGCTGCAGCGCTTCGTCGACTTCATCGTCCGTCACCACTCCGACGGCCTGCCGGTCTCCGAGACCCTGCGCCGCCTGATCCACCACGTGCTGAGGTACCACGACGGCCGGCTCCAGGACGACGCCACCGTGCTGATGGTCGAGTGGCACGGCAGCGCCTACCGCAGGCTGACCCCGAACTGATCGGAACCCGTCACGCACCGGCCGGGCCGCGGGAAAGGGTCCGGTGAGGTGTGCGTCCGGTGTGGCGGGGCATGACCCGGTCCCCCCACCTGACGCATCGACCTCACACGGGAGCCGCGACATGTCCGAACGGGACGAGGCGAGCGTGTTGTTCATCGGCAACGCCACCACGCTCATCCGCTACAACGGGTTCACCGTCCTCACCGACCCCAACTTCCTGCACCGCGGCCAGCGGGCCTACCTCGGGTACGGGCTGTCCACCCGCCGGTTGACCGAGCCCGCGCTGACCGTGGACCGCCTCCCGCCGCTGGACGCGGTCCTGCTCTCGCACATGCACGGCGACCACTGGGACCGGGTGGCCCGCAGGGGCCTGGACAAGGGCCTGCCGATCCTCACCACTCCGCACGCCGCCCGGAAGCTGAAGCGGCAGGGCTTCGGCGAGGCGGTCGGGCTGGCCTCCTGGCGCGACCACGAACTGCGGGGCGCGGGGGGTTCGGTGAGGATCACCTCCCTGCCCGGACGGCACGGCCCCGGCGTGATGAACGCCCTCATGCCGCCGGTCATGGGAAGCATGCTGGAGTTCGCCGATCCGGCCGGGCGCGTGAACCTGCGCCTGCACGTCAGCGGCGACACGCTGATGGGCAGGGAACTGGACGCGATCCCGAGGCGTTTCCCCGACATCGACCTCGGGATCGTCCACCTGGGCGGCACGAAGCTGCTGGGAATGGTGATGGTGACGATGGACGGCCGTCAGGGCGCCGAGTGGGTGAGCACGATCAATCCACGCCGCGTGCTGCCGGTGCACTACGACGACTACGGCGTCTTCAGCTCCCCGCTGTCGGACTTCCGCGAGCAGGCCGAGCGGGCCGGTCACGGCGCCCGGATCGTCCACCTGGCCAGGGGCGAGAGCCACCCCCTGCCACTCTGACCCCTGCCCGCCCGGCTCCTTGCCCGCCCGGCCCCCGGACGCCCGGCCGCCGTCCGCCCGCCCCTGACCACCGCGCCCGGCCCGGCCCGGTTCGGTTCGGGCCGGGCCGGCGGGTGGCCTGCGCGTTGACGCCCTCGCGGGCACGCCCTACCGTGAACGATCTCGAACGACCGATCGAAGAGGAGCGGCGGATGACCGTCGTCGACGCCCACCAGCACTTCTGGAACCTGGAGACGGGTTCCTACCCCTGGCTGACGCCGGAGGCCGGGCCGATCCACCGCACCTTCACGCCCGAGGAGCTTCTGCCGCAGCTCGCCGCCGCCGGGGTGGAGCGGACCGTGCTGGTCCAGGCCGCCGACACCTACGCCGACACCGACGCGATGCTGGCGCAGGCCGACGCCCACGACTTCGTCGCGGCCGTGGTCGGCTGGGTGCCGCTGCACCGCCCGGACGAGGCCGCCGAGGCGCTGGAACGCTACCGCCGGCACCCCGGGTTCGCCGGTGTCCGCCACCTCATCCACGACGACCCCGACCCCGACTGGCTGATCCGCGAACCCGTGGTCGAGGGCCTGGGCCTCCTCGCCGCGGCGGGGCTGCCGTTCGACGTGGTCGCGGTGCTGCCCAGGCACCTGGAGCACGTGCCGGTCCTCGCCGAGCGCGTCCCCGGGCTGCGCCTGGTCATCGACCACCTGGCCAAGCCGCCGATCAGGGAGAAGGGGTGGGAGCCGTGGGCGTCGCTCATCACCCGCGCCGCCGAGCACCCCGGCGTGTACGCCAAGGTGTCGGGCCTCAACACCGCCGCCGACGCCGAGACCTGGACGGCCGAGGACCTGCGCCCCTACGTCGACCACGCCCTGGAGGTGTTCGGCCCCGACCGGCTGATGTTCGGCAGCGACTGGCCGGTGGCCGTCCTCGCCGGGGACTACGCCAAGGTGTGGCGCGAGACCGGCGTGCTGCTCGCGGGCCTCACCGAGGCCGACCGTGCCGCCGTCCTGGGCGGCACGGCCACGCGGTTCTACGGGATCACGGACTGACGGCTCGCCGGTCGCGTCCCCGGACGTCCCCGCACGCGCGCGCGGGGCCCCGAGGGCGTGCCCGGGGTCCCCGGCACCGTCCCCGGCGGGCCGGGGCGCCCGCCACGAGCGCGCCGGTCAGGCCCCCTCGTCCACGGAGATCGCGCTGGTCGGGCAGACGGCGGCCGCCTCGCGGACGGCGGCGCGCAGCGGCTCGGCGGGCGAGGGGTCGAGCAGGACGACGATGCCGTCGTCCTCGCCCTGGTCGAACACATCGGGGGCGAGCAGCACGCACTGCCCCGCGCCGCAGCACAGGCCGGTGTCGACGGTGATTCTCACGGGTGATCTCCTCGCGGTCGGGCGGTGGGGGTGACGGGGGCCTGCCACAGGCCGGTCAGGGCGTCGACGAGCCCGACGGCGACGGTCTCCCAGCTCGGGTGGGCCGCCGGTCCGTCCTCGTGCAGGGCCCGCTCGCGCTCGGCCAGGGTGTGCGCGAGGAGCAGGTAGGTCATGTCGCCCCGCGCGCGGTGCACCTCCTCGGGCAGGCCGGGCAGCAGGCGCAGCATGCCCTCCAGGGTGCGGCGCATCGACGGGGCCGCCACGGACTCCTCGGTGACGATCCGGCGCAGGGCGGGCACGGTGATCACCTGGGCCAGGCAGCGGGCCCGCCGGCTCGGCACGCCCAGCGCGTCGAGATGGTCGGTGGCGGGGCGTACCAGGCAGGAGATCCACGCGCGCGGGTCGGCGGAGTCGCCGATCGCCCCCAGCATCCGCAGCCGCCGGCTCTCGGTCTCGGAGGTGTAGCGGCGGACGATCGCCCGTACCAGGTCGGCCCTGGTGCCGAAGTGGTAGCCGACGGCGAAGTTGTTCGCCTGTCCGGCGGCCTGGACGATCTGCCGGTTGGAGACCTCGCCGACCCCGCGCTCGGCGAACAGCCGCTCGGCGGCGTCCAGGATGGCCTCACGCGTCTCCTGTGCCCGCCCGGTCCTGCCCGGCCCGGTCCTGCCCGGCTCGGTTTCGCCTGGTCCGGTCCTGCCGGGTTCGGTGTGGCGCGGTTCGGTTCCGCCCGGTCCGGTCCTGCCGGGCCGGGGTCTTCCGGGAGCTGTCCCGCCGGACGCGGTCCTTCCCGGTGTGGTCACCACCGGACCGGGAGCTTCTCCAGCCCGCCGACCACGAGCCCCTCGCGCCGCTCGAGCTCCGTCGCCGGGACGACCAGCTCCAGCGTGGGCAGCCGCTCCAGCAGCACCTCCAGCGCGGTCTGCATCTCGGTACGCGCCAGCGCCTGCCCGAGGCAGGAGTGCGGGCCGGCGCCGAAGGCCACGTGCGGGTTGGGCGAGCGGTCCAGCCGCATCTCGCCGGCGCCCTCGAACTGCCGCTCGTCGCGGTTGGCCGAGGCCATGCTGCACACGACCGTGGTCCCCGCCGGCAGGGTCCGCCCGGCCACCTCGACCTCCTCGCTGAGGTAGCGCGGCATGCCGAAGCCGGGGTTGGCGTCGAAACGCAGCGCCTCCTCCACCGCCGGGCGGACCAGCGTGCGGTCGGCCAGCAACGCCTCCCAGCGCGAACGGTCGGCCAGCAGCATCGCCATCATCTTGCCGATCATGTTGGCGGTGGTCTCGTGCCCGGCCACCAGCAGTCCCTTGGCCGTCATCGTCAGCAACTGCTCGGTCAGCCGCCCGTCCAGCCCCTCCACCATCGAGGCGAGCTCGCTCAGCAGGTCGTCACCCGGCTCGGCCCGCTTGGCCTCGACGTGCGTCATCAGGTAGGCGTCGAACTCCTCCTGGGCGGCGTCGATCTCCTGCTGGCCGAACCTGGTCATGCTGAGCATGGTGTCGGACCAGTACGCGAACCTGTCCCGGTCGGAGTCGGGCACCCCGAGCAGGTCGCAGATCGCCCACACCGGCAGCGGGAAGCCGACCGCGCTCACCAGGTCGGCGGGCCGGCCCCGGGAGATCATCCGATCGACCAGGTGCTCGGCCATCGCCTGGATCCTCGGCCGCATCGCGGTGACCCGCCTGGCGGTGAAGGCCCTGCCCACCAGTTGCCGCCACGCCCGGTGCGTGTCGCCCGTCATGGCGTCACCGTCACCGTCACCGTCACCGCCGCCGGTGCCACCGCTGCCGCCGCCACGGCTGCCGAACACGCCGCCGGACTCGTTGGCCGTCACCCGTGCCGCGTCCTCGGCGTCGAGCCGGCGGCTGAAACGCGGGTCCGACAGGATCTCCTTGACGTCCTGGTAGCGCGTCAGGAGCAACGCGGTGTCACCGCTGGGGAGCCGGATCGGCGCGACCGGGCACCTCTCCCGCAGCTCGGCCCACTCCTGCGGCGGCTCGAGCGCGCCGGGGTTGCGAAAGGGGTACTCGGGCGCCTCGGTGCCGGGTTCGCTCACTGTCACTCTTCCTCGGGGATCGCCGATAAGGCATTTAAGTCATATCACTTAACGGCGTCAAGCGACCCGGCCGCCGTGCCGGGGATCACAGGGGGCGGGGGCGGAGGCGGCGGGCGAGGAGATCGCGCATGGCGCCCGTGTGGTCGGCCAGCCGGTCGAGGGACGACAGCAGGTCGTCCGCCGCCGTCTCGCCCAGGACCGCCCGGAGTTCGGCGGTGACGGCGGTACGCGCCCTGCGGCCCGCGTCGACGGCGTCCCTGCCGTGCCCGGTCAGCTCGACGACGCGTGCCCGCTGATCCTCCGGATCGGTCCTGCGGGTGAGGTAGCCGATCCGCTCCATCTCCGTCACGACCTTGGACGCGCCCTGCGGCGTCATGCCGAGCAGTCCCGCCAGGTCGCTCACGCGGACGGGACCACCGAGCAGGTGCTGGAAGACGTAGCCGTGAACGGTGCGCGCCCCGGTGTGACCCGCCGCCGCCATGCGCCCGCGCACCTCGGCGTCGCAGGCGGCGGCCAGGGCGGTGAAGAGCAGGGTGAGGTCCCCGGCCGCGCCGGGGCCGGCGGGACTTGACGTCATGGGGACCACCGTCCGATACTCAACCTTGGTTGCGCAACTTTGGTTGAATAAAAGGGGGAAGCCGTGTTCTGCGATCCCGCGTTCACCCCGGTGGTCGAGGCGTTCAGGCAGGGGATGGGGCGCGGGGGCGCCGCCCTGGCCGTCACCGCGGGTGGCCGCACCGTCGTGGACGTCTGGGGCGGTACGGCCGACGAGGGCGGGACCCGTCCGTGGGGGCGCGACACGGTCGTCAACGTCTTCTCCGCCTCCAAGGGCGTCGTCGCGACCGTGGCCCTGCTGTGCGCGCGGCGTGGGCTCCTCGATCTCGACGCGCCCGTCGCCCGCTACTGGCCGGAGTTCACCGCGCGGGCCACGGTCGCCCAGGTGCTCTCCCACCGCGCCGGCCTGCCCGCGATCCGCTCCCCGCTGCCGCCGGGGAGCCTCTACGACTTCGACGCCATGGCGAGCGCGCTGGCCGCCGAGGAGCCCTGGTGGACGCCGGGGGAGCGGCACGGCTACCACGCGGTCACGTTCGGCTGGCTGGCCGGCGAGCTGCTTCGCCGGGTCACCGGTGAGGAGGTCCGCGACCTCGTCGCCGGCGTCTCCGGTGAACTGGGCGTCCCCGACCTCTGGATCGGCCTTCCCCGGCGGGAGGCGCACCGGGCGGCGTTCGTACTCCCGCCGGAGAGCCCGGCCGTGCCGGGGAGCCCGTCCTCGCGGGGAGGCTTCCCGGCGGCCGGCTCCCCGCTGGCCGAGGCGATGGCGGACCCCGCCTCGGTCACCGCCAGGGCGTTCCTCAACCCGGCCGACCAGCTCGTGCCCGGAGTGGTGAACACCGGGCGCTGGCGTGCCGCCCAGATCCCCGCGGCCAACGGCCACGCGTCCGCCAGAGCCCTGGCGGCCCTGTACGGCGGGCTCCTGTCCGGTGACCTCCTCGACCCGGAGACGCTGGCGCGCGCCACCACGGCGCACAGCGACGGTTTCGACGAGGTCCTGCGCGGCCGGACCCGCTTCGGCCTGGGATACATGCTCCCCAACGAGGTCCGCCCCTTCGCGCCCCGCGCCGAGGCGTTCGGGCACAGCGGGGCCGGCGGCTCGCTCGCCTTCGCCGACCCGGTGGCGGGTGTCGGGTTCGCCTACACGCCGAACCGCACGATCACCGTCCCGGCCGGTCCCGACCCCCGCTGGCCCCCGCTCCTTGAGGCGCTCTACGGCTGCCTGTGAACGGTCTCCCGGGACGGGCCCCGCCGCCGGGTGTCCCGGGGGCACGGCGGTGCGGGGGGTGTGCCACGCCCGCGCACCGCCCCGGGTTCGGATGCCGGGGCGACACGCGCTAGCGTGCGAGGGTGGACAGGACCTTCACCGTCGAGGAGGCGCGGGCGCTCATGCCCGCGCTGCTGGAGCGGGCCGACGCGTTCGTGACGATGCGGGGCGAGCTGGCCGAGCTCGCCCACGAGCTCCGCAGTACCGGCACGTCCGAGGCCGGCGGTCTGGCGGAGGCGAAGGCGTACGAGGCCAGGCTGGAGGAGATCCTCGGCTGGTTCGAGGAGCGGGGCATCGAGGTCAAGGGTGTCGCGCCGCTGCTGGTGGACTTCCCCGCCCTGCTGGACGGGATGCGGGTGCGGCTGTGCTGGCTCGAAGGGGACCGCGACCTGGTCTGGTACCACCGTGACGAGCTGGGGTTCGCGGGGCGCAGACCCCTTCCCTGACCGCCCCGGCTTTCCGGCCGCCGCGGTTCCCCTTCGCGCGCCCTACTCGACGACGAGCTCGACAGGGATGTTGCCGCGGGTGGCGTTCGAGTACGGGCAGACCTGGTGGGCCGCCTCCACCAGGGCGGTGCCGGCCTCGCCGTGCAGCTCGTCGGGGAGCTCTACCCGGAGCGTCACGGCGAGCCCGAAGCCCTCGCCGGCCGGTACGAGGCTCACCTCGGCGGTCACCGAGGCCTCGGAGACGTCGGCCTGCCGCCCGCGGCCGACGAGCTGGAGCGCGCTGGCGAAGCAGGAGGCGTAACCGGCCGCGAACAGCTGCTCGGGGTTGGTGCCCTCGCCCGAGCCGCCCAGCTCCTTGGGCGGGGTGAGGGCCACGTCGAGGCGCCTGTCGGACGAGACCGCCCGCCCTTCCCGGCCGTTGGCGGTGGCGATGGCGGTGTAGAGCGTACTCATCGTGATCCCCTTCTCCGTTGTGGACAATTTGATTGTGCACAACTTAGTTGCATGCAGTCAAATCCGGTAGGATCGTCAGCGTGAAACTCTCCGTCGACGACCTGGTCTGCTTCGACGTCCACGCCGCCTCGCGGGCGCTGGACGCCGTCTACCGCGGGGTGCTGGGCGAGCTGGGCCTTACCTACCCGCAGTACCTGGTGATGATGACGTTGTGGGAGCGCGGGCCGGTGACGGTCAAGGAGCTCGGCCTCGCGCTCAGGCTCGACTCGGGGACCCTGTCGCCGTTGCTGAAGAGGCTGGAGGCGGCCGGGCTGGTACGCCGCGAGCGCAGCGCCGCCGACGAGCGTTCCGTGCTGGTGGGCCTCACCCCCGAGGGTGAGGCCATGGAGGAGCGGGCCTGCGACGTCCCCGCCCACATCTTCAGGGCCGCGGGGCTGGAGCCCGCCGAGGTCCTGGAACTGCAGCGCACCCTGCGCCGCGTCGTCGCCTCACTGGACGCGTCGTCACGCTGAACGCCCCCCCCCCCCCCCCCCCCCCCCCCCCCCCCCCCCCCCCCCCCCCCCCCCCC